>CAWVZW010000087.1:0-14297 GCA_963934735.1 uncultured Planctomycetaceae bacterium | reverse complement strand
CATGGATCATGGATCAAATGCAGAACAAACACTAAGAAACTCCACTGTGTTAAGCAGTGGAGTTTTCTTTTGGTATACTAAATCTATCACTTCATTAATCTGCTCCAGTTCCACTACTAGGTTGTTGTACATTGCGAAATTGCTACATACTAGCACTGCTGTTAAGCCAATTAACATGTACATTTGGAGTACTCTCGGAAAATCGGCTGCTTGCCAATTGCGAAGCTCAAACGCAACTCAATGATTTGTTAGATCAATACGCGGCCAACCGGCAAAGTCGTAAATTCGTGGAAAAATTTCTTGCCTTGGCGGCCGAGCAACCTAATACAACAGCTTCGCTCGATGCACTTAACTGGGTCATAAAACGTTTCGAATCGGGTAACTATGCTGATCGCGCTTTGATTTTGTTAGCCAAACATCACGCGGCAGCGGTCACGCTAGATGAAGTCTTTATTTACATAGGGAATAATCCCTCGTTACAAGTTGGTATGTTTTACCGGCAAGTGATCGCGGCCAACAAAAACCCAGCGATTCTCGGCAAAGCCCATTTTCGTTTGGGCATCTATCTCATGCGGCAGCTTGAAATTTCTCGAGAAGTCCAAGCGAAGCCCGAGGCGCGGGAAAAGTATGATCTATTTTATGGTAAGGACTTAACCGCATTTCTGCTGACCATGAACCACACACAAAATCGAAAAGAAGCTTTGCAACATTTCGTCGTGATACAACAGAAATACGCATCTGTTAAAACCTTTCAAGGACAACTAGGCCCGCTGGCTAATATCCAAGAGTTCAAGCTGGCCCATTTGAGTGTTGGCGGAGTTGCTCCGGAAATCACCGGGAAAGATGTATTCGGCAAGCCATTGAAGTTATCAGATTTCCGCGGCAAAATTGTGCTGCTGGATTTTTGGGGAGATTGGTGTGTTGCCTGTCGAACGCTATATTCCTTCAACCGTACGTTACATCAAAAGATGGAAGGCCGTCGTTTCGCTCTAGTTGGAGTCAATAGTGATACCAACCGAGACCTCACTCGCCGTATCATGAAAATTCAACAAATCCAATGGAACAATTTTTGGAACGATGGTAGTCGCTTCGGAGAAATATCAACTCAGTGGGGCGTTAAGACATGGCCAGTTTTATATGTCATTGACGGTGACGGAATCATCCGACTTAAAAGCGTCGGTGGTCATAACCGTACGGAAATCTTGCAACTCGTTGAACAACTTACGACTGAGCTTGAACAGAAACAATCTAAATCCACCAACAACCGCTAACAAAAAAACCTACACATGAAAAACTATTTTTTTACGCTCGTCAGTACAGCGATATGTTTCAGCTTTATAGCCGGACTTACCACCACAACAAATGTCTGTGATGCAACTGAACCTGCTTGGGAGTCGTTATTTAACGGCAAAAACCTCAAGGGTTGGGAAAACCCATTTGATTGGGGCCAGATTACGGTGAACACCGACCAAGAAATTGTCTTACAAGGTGAACGTAAATATTTTTTGGTTTCTGATCGCAGATTCAAAGATTTTGAATTGGAAGTCGAACTCAATGTACCTGCCGGCGGAAATAGTGGCATTCAATTTCGATCACATTATCATCACAATCAACTGTGGGGATATCAGGCCGAGGTGGATACTTCTGATCGCCAATGGGCGGGCGGACTTTATGATGAAGGCCGACGGGGTTGGCTAGTACCACTCAAAGATAATCCAACAGCTCAGGCTGCCTTCAAGAATAGTGCCTGGAACCACTATCGTATCCGGGCGGTCGGAGATCATATTCAGATTTGGGTAAACGGCATTGCGACGGTTGACACCCATGATGCCGTCACCTCCGAAGGTTATATCGCGCTACAACATCACGGCGAAAAGGGTTTATCCTACCGGTTCCGAAATGTTCGTGTCCGTGAAATCGAGCAACCACCTGTACTGAATCTCATCACCTTTGGATCCTGCTGTCGGCAAGAGCGTGAACAACCCATATGGGATACAATCGCCGCACAGCAATCGCAACTTTTCTTAATGATCGGCGATAATATCTATGGTGATTCCGAAGACATCGAAGTTTTACGAGCAAAATATGAAACACTAGGCAACAACCCAGGCTTTAAGAAATTCCGTGCCACGACACCGTTTTTAGCAACATGGGATGACCACGATTATGGAGTCAACGATGGGGGTGTCGAATTCCCTATCAAAAAAGAATCTCAACAGTTGTTCAATGACTTTTTCAATGTCCCCCAAGGTGCAGGTAGTCGACGGCATCAGGGTGTTTATGATGCACATGTCTTGGGCCCCGTCGGAAAACGAGTACAGATTATTCTCTTAGATACTCGATATCATCGTACGTCACTGCTGAAATGGCCCAAGGGTCAAGAAAAAACTCCCGGACCCTACGCACCGAACTCCGATCCGGGGTCTACGATCCTCGGAGCGAACCAATGGAAGTGGCTCGAGCAACAAATGCAAGTGCCTGCGGAAATTCGGATTATTGCTTCAAGCATTCAATTTTTGCCTGCGGAGCATGGTTGGGAAATGTGGGAAAATCATCCACGTGATCGTCAAAGGTTACTCGATCTCATTAGCTCAAGTGGCGGGCGATCGATCGTCGTTAGTGGTGACCGTCATATTGCGGAAATTTCAAAAATCACAATCGGCGACAGACGATTTGACATCTATGACATCACATCCTCTAGCCTCAATGTCCCTAGTGGCGGTGGAAATGCCGGAGAACCCAATCGCTATCGTACAACCGCTGACAATTATCCCCTCGTGAACTTTGGATCCATCGAAATCAATTGGGACAAAAAAGATCCTGCAATCGAGTTAAAAATTCACGACCTACAAGGTGAAACCGTATTCCTAAATCAATTTCGCTTGTCCAACCTCACCGCCAAATAAGCAAGTAGCACCATCAGAGCGCGTGTTTCAAATTCACGCAATTCGTGGTTGTGAGCTCAACCAACAATTTCACGAACAACTTGGCCGTGTACATCAGTGAGGCGAAAGCGGCGACCTTGATATCGATACGTAAGCTGTTCATGGTCGATTCCCATTTGGTGCAGCAATGTCGCATGAAAATCATGAACGTGCATTGGGTTTTCATGAATATTGTAGCCTAATGGTCCCGTTTCCCCGTAGGTAACTCCACCCTTATATCCACCGCCAGCCATCCACAGCGAAAAACACCGCGGGTGATGATCACGACCGAAATTATTACCGTTCAATTTTCCCTGGCAATAATTAGTACGGCCAAATTCTCCACCCCAAATAACAATCGTATCTTCCAACAAGCCGCGTTGTTTTAAATCCGTCACAAGCGCTGCAGAAGCTTGGTCGGTCTCTTTCGCTTGACCTTGCAATCCTCCCACTAAACCCCCATGTTGGTCCCAACCTGGATGATAGAGTTGAATAAACCGCACGCCCCGCTCTGCTAATCTTCTCGCTAGCAAACAATTTGCGGCAAACGAACCAGGCTGGCGAGCAGCATCACCATACAACTTAAAGATATGTTCGGGCTCGTCAGCAATATTGGTGACCTCTGGGATCGAAGACTGCATGCGAAATGCAAGTTCATATTGGGCAATGCGATCTTCCAAATTGGGATCCGCTGCTGCAGCAAGTTTCAGTTCATGTAATTCCCGCAGTCGATCCAACATCAATCGCCTGCCGGTGGAATCTAAACCTTGAGGGTTGCTCAAATACAACACGGGATCTTTACCGCTGCGAAAACGAGTCCCTTGATATTTAGACGGTAAAAATCCGCTACCCCAAAGGCGTGTGATCAGAGGTTGTCCACCTTTATTCTTCGTCACTAAAACGACAAAGGAGGGTAAGTTTTCATTTTCCGTGCCTAGTCCGTAATCTAACCAAGCCCCCATACTAGGTCTCCCAGGAAATTGAGAGCCGGTTTGCATATGCGTCACTGCAGGGCCATGGTTAATCGCTTCGGTGTGCATCGATCGCACGATACACAACTCATCCGCGATGTTCGCTGTATGTGGCAATAATTCGCTTATCCATTGTCCGCTTTTACCATGTTGCGCGAATTTGAACGGTGATTTTACCAGTGGCAATGAAGCTTGATTGCCACTCATCGATGTTAACCGTTGTCCCTTACGAATATCGCTCGGTAGTTGTTCGCCATGAAATTTTTCCAGTTCCGGTTTGTAATCAAAAAGATCAATCTGCGAAGGACCACCGCTCTGAAACAAATATATAATGCGTTTTGCCCTAGGCACTCTTTCTAATTTGTACTTCCCGTTTTCCTTCGCCGAGGCAACATTGGGACTGGCCAACATGTGGCTCAACGCAATCGAACCGAGCCCCATTCCGAACTGCTGCAACAATTCTCGGCGACCCATGCTGCTAGGATGAGCGTAGCCCGTACACTGTTGCGTCTCGGTTGGAGAGGGTGAATTAAGTTTTGAATTTGAATTGGACATCGCTGATTTATGCCTTTTACACAACATGCTGATTTTATATCGGCTAACGTCGAATCGTACACTCATCAAAATTGATTAACAGGTTAACGACCATTCCCATCGCTGCGATTTGCGCTGCGGGTAGTGTCTCATCGACCGGCGCATCTCCGGTTTTCAAAAATTGTATGACTTGTTCGGGTCGTTTTTCAAAATAGTCAAATTGCTGCTGATACGCTTTACGCAGAACAGCAGATTCACGTTCACTCGGAAAACGACTGGTAAATCTGCGGAATAATTCCTGGATCGATGCAGCATGGTCATCACCATATTTTTTGACCATCGCTTGCCCCACAACTCGGGCTGCTTCAATCAACTGTGGGTCATTGAGTAACACAATGGCATGCAATGGGGAAGCAGTACGTTCACGTTTGACACTACACACCTCCCTCTTTGCTGCATCGAGAGTCATCATAACTGGCGCCGGACCAGTACGTTTCCAATAGGTGTACAGACTGCGACGGTACAGTGAATCGCCCTTGTCTCGACTAACTGCTTTAAATGACTCGGCTACTTCGTACGGTTTTACGGAAGGCCCGCCCGTTTTATCAACCAACAACCCACTGACTGATAACACGTTATCTCGTAGCATCTCAGCCGAAAACTGAAACCTATTCGCGTGCGTTAGAAGTCTATTTTCTGGATCAAGCACCGCGATCTCTGGCGAAACCAACGAGCTTTGTCGGTAAGTCGCTGACATTACAATTTTCCGTATGAGTAATTTCGTGTCCCAATTGGATTCCATAAACGTGGCAGCGAGCCAATTTAATAACTGCGGATGCGTCGGCGTTTCCCCTTGGCTGCCAAAATCTTCTGGGGTACGGACAAGTCCCTGACCAAGCAGCATCTGCCAAATACGATTCGCGGCTACCCGTGAGGCCAAAGGGTGACTGGGGTCGGTTAACCACCGCGCCAACGTCAAACGGTTCGCAGTTGTATCGGCTTTATTAGCGGACGGTGTTGAACTGGGAAACACCTCTGGTGTGTTTGGCACGACAACATCCAACGGATCATCATAAACTCCGCGATTAAGCACAAACGTTGGACGACGTTGTTGCATTTCCTGCATCACCATAATTTCTTGAAAGCTGTTTTTCAACTTATTGTGTGCCTCACGGGCTTGTTTCAAAACGGCTTGCTGTTGCGACCAGGGTGCATGGTACAGCGACAAAAACATGTCGAGCAAATCAGCGCGTGTATTTTTGTCTAGATCGCTGCTGGGAAGTTTCAAAGCGATGGGCTGCAATTCATTTGAAAATAACATTCTTATTTCTATTGGCGTTACTGCCCGCTGGAATACGCGGAACTCGTCAACAGCACCGCCACTGAATCCCAAATCACGAAACCGTTCTCCAATAGCAATATTTGCACCGCCACTGCCAGTAATATTTTTAACTAAATGATCGCGTACAACGTACGTCTCTGCTAACTCGCCATCCACAAACAACCGCAATCCCGCTGCGCGACTTGAACCGTCGTAGACCATCGTTACGTGAACCCATTTATCAATAGGTAATTCTTCCGTAGTTCGCACACGAATTGCATTACCTGGCCAAAAATGAATCAAAGAAGCACTCAATTCACCTTCTTCAATCAACAACTGATACCCACGACTTGCGGAATCAGTACAGGCCCGTGAACGATGGAACACTACGGCACGCTCTTTACGATCCGGAGTTTTCATCCACAGCGAGACAGAAAAAGGAGTGCTACGAGTAAAGTTGCCGACGGAGAGATTCACTGCATCGTCACCGGTCAATTGAATCGCTTGGCCCACTTTACCCGGAACAGATTTGTTCGTTCCTGCTGTTGTGTCCTCAAACTTCAAATGCTCCACTTCACCTAACGCAGTGCTCAATTCTCCTGCATCATTAAATTTAGGGCGATTCTGTAACCACGAATCAAATGCCGCGGTGGCGGATTCTCCGATAGCAGCCAATTTTTCTTGTTCCGCTTGGACTTGTACAACTAAGGCACTAAGCTGTGTCTTTTGATCCGCGGAAGTGATCGCTAAAGTCGGCGTCGGTACGGAGGAAGTAAAATAAGAATACAGGCCGGCTTCATCGATGTTGTTAAAATAAGCATACAGTTGGTAGTACTCTGCCTGTGAGAAGGGATCATATTTGTGGTCATGGCAACGACAACATTCAAATGTTAGTCCCAAAAATGCGGTGGCAAAGGTATGTGTGCGATCCGCAACATATTCCACGCGAAACTCCTCCGGTGTGCTACCACCTTCTACTTTTTGCGAATGCAGTCGGTTAAACGTGGTTGCTAGGCGCTGATCATCCGTTGCCTCAGGCAACAAATCACCGGCGATTTGCTGCGTAATGAATCGGTCATAGGGGAGATTGCTGTTGTAAGCATTAATGACCCAATCCCGCCACCGCCAAACTTGCCGATCACGGTCAACTTGGTATCCGTAAGTATCGCTATAGCGGGCAACATCCATCCAAATCGATGCCATCCGTTCGCCGTAATGATCGCTTTTTAAGAGTTCATCGACAATTGCCGCGTAGGTTGTCTCGTTGGGAGACGCTAAATAGCGATCTAACATCTCAAAAGAAGGCGGTAATCCAGTTAAATCAAATGCGACTCGGCGAATGAGAGTCTCGGCATTCGCTGGCCTAGCAGGAGATTGCTTGGCTTGTCTCAGACGCTGCAAAACAAAACGGTCGATTTCATTGTGAGCCCAAGTCGACTTGCCTAGTCGAGGAAGCTCTGGTTTGACCACTCTTTCAAAGGACCAATGATTACTCCATCTGGCCCCCTGAGAAATCCATTGTTTAATGATTTCAATTTCAGCAGGACTCAAACTGAGCTTTGAATCCTGCGGGGGCATCTTTAGATCCGTATCTGTTGCCGATATTCGCAAAAACAACTCACTGCGGTGTGGCTTGCCGGCAATAATTATTTTACCGCCACTGGAGCTTAAAGCAGCAAACGCTTCGTCCCGCAAATCTAACCGCAAATCGGCCTGGCGAGATTGAGCGTCTGGACCGTGACAGGTGTAACAACGATCCGACAGAATCGGTTTTATATCTCGTGTAAAATCGACTTGATTCGGTTTCTCTGCCATCACGGCGGACGAAACTGCAAAGTTTATAAATAACAGAAGGTATTGCAAGATTCTCATGGCTAATGAATGTCAACTATTAATCGGAGGGAGAAGACAGACGTTACTTCTTGGGACAAAACACCATTGTACCACGCCCAAGGTTCTTAAGCGATGCAGAAGTATTAAGAGATACATCGCTACTATCTTACCTATGAGCGCAGCAAAAAAGCCCGCTGCCAATTAAGACAACGGGCTTTTTAAAATGTTAAACCAAATTTGGCTTATTCGTCGGTTGCTTCTGCGGCAGGTGCTTCTGCGGCTTCTTCGGCAGGTGCTTCTGCGGCAGGTGCTTCGTCAGCAGGTGCTTCGTCAGCAGGTGCTTCGTCAACAGGTGCTTCTTCGCCTGGGTCTTCGCCCATGTCGCCGATTTCACCTTCCATTTCAGAACCCATTTCCGTTGGATCCGGTCCGCCTTCTGGTACATCTGTTGCTGTATCACATCCTGCAATACCAATAAGTCCTGCTAGCATGAATGCAGCAATAATCTTTGTAATCTTCATGTTATTTCCTCAAGTAAAAAAAATGGTTTAAACCATTAACGAATGGGTTTCTGTCTTAATGCAGACCCAATCCGCCTAAGAATTATTCCCAAAAAATATCTACTACTAATTAAAACAAGTTTTTGCCATTCTTAACAGGCAGTTTTACAAAAAAAACCCCCATTTTGAGATTCATCCATTGAAACGCTACAAAAGCCAAAATGACTTATTCTCTAGCATATGTAGGAATTTGAGTAACTCGCAAAGAGTTGCGCGACAAAAAATAGTAACTCAAATTGTGTAATTTATCGTCCCTATTGCACTTCAACCATCTCAATACGAAAGAATAATGTCGCATTGGGGGGGATCGAGGGCGGGTTGCCCTTAGCACCATAACCAAGGTCTGGTGGAATTTCTAATTCAATCATTGCTCCAACCGAACACATTTGACACCCTTCGGCAAAACCAGCAACGACTCGGTCAAGTCTCATAAGGCTAGCAAATCCAATCGCATAGCTCGTATCAAAAATATCCTTATTACCATTCTCATCGAGAATCCACCCTTGATAATGCACGGTGAATTCATCGATTCCTGTAGGTCGGGGACCACTGGCCTCTCTGAGGATACGCCACTTTAATCCACTTTCCGTCTCGACAAAGGGTTGCTTGAGTGCACCTTCATCTATCTTTTGTGGATCCCATTTAGGAGCCCGTGTACAACCGGCGACGAGGGCAAGGACCGAAAATAGAGACGTAGCGATAAAGGCAACGGCGAGATTCTTAGAAGTGTTCATAGATGAAAAGCGGTGTGCTCGCAAAACAGTGATTGGTTATGTGAATGCTCAAGAGCTAACATACGCAATGGTACGTCAGACCGCTAGTTTTGTTCAATACAATATAGATCGGTAATGGAGCGAATATAAAGTGAATTACCAACAACCGCTGGTGATGCGTGAAATCCCGAGGCAAACTTTCCGCTACTGATTTTCTTAAATTCAGGGCTACACCGTAATACCACGCAGCCACCTTCGACGGCGAAGCAATACATATTTCCATTTGCAAAAATAGGCGACGCGCGAAATTCACCCGTGCCCGCTCGCATTTGCCAAACCAAGTTTCCAGTCTTCGCTTCGAGGCAGGTGGCCACACCAGCATCATTCATCATGTAGAGATGATCTTTTATTAAAAGCTGTGACGCACGTTTTGGAACTGCTTTTGAAAACTCCCATGCAATATGTGTTGCCGTAACGTCTCCTGCACCGCCCGGTCGCACCGCCACCATCGCGCGAGCTCCATCACCCGCTGAAATATACAACAAACCATGTCCAAACAACGGCCGCGCAGCTGCGTTCATGCCACCATGTTTCACTCGCCATAAAACAGTACCTGACGCTAGGTCATATGAAATTGTTTCAGTTGCACTGGGCGAAATCGCTTGTCGCTTACCTGCCACCTCTATTATTGTTGGTGTGCTATAGGCTTTTTTCCGGTCACCGTTGTCTGTACCGTAATCAATATTACGGTCGGTTTTCCAAATCGTTTTACCTGTTTGTTTATCCAACGCGACCACAAATTGAACATCAAATCCGTCGTAGGAAATAATTATGCGATCGCCGTCGATCACCGGAGATGCTGCTGGTCCTCGCCAATGATTACATTGAAAATCCCGTCGCTCCCACTTTTTCTTACCGGTTACTGTATCAATAGCCGCTGTGCCATAGCTACCAAAATGAACATACAGTATGCCCTCTTCAATCGCTGGAGTGGGTGAGGCGTAACTGTTTGTTGGGTGACGAAAACGGATGTCGTCTAAAGCATTTTTAAATACAACGATGTCATGCAGCGTTTTTCCAGAGCGGCGATCAATACAAATCGCTGACATCTTAACCCCATCTTCAGTAGCAGTGGTTAACCATAACTGATCTTTCCAAATTACTGGCGAAGACCATCCGCGACCGGAAATTGGAACTTTCCACTTTACATTTACGCCTTCACTAATCTCCAAAGGTAGTTGAGCATCGTCGGCACGACCATCGCCGGCGTCACCTCGAAAATGAGACCACGTTTCATCTGCGTGAATAAACGATGTCCAAAGCACAAAACAACCACAAAGCAAGCTGCGAAATAACATAATGAAATACCCAAGACATGAATAGAAAGCGTTAAATCATAGTATAGCAGATTATGAAACCGCCATTCGCGGTTGTATCTACAAGAACAAAAAACAAATGGCAGGACCAAACTCCTACAGAAATCTAATGAAGCTTGGTTTTAATCCGCAAAGAAACTACGGCTCTTGCTGAATTTCGGATTTGGTCATGTTACGGACAACAAGCAATACTTCGCAAACCAAATCCGCACCGAGAATCGGTTTGTTCGAAGGCTTTGGTTGCGGTAATTCACCACGTTTAGCGCCGCTAGGGAGAGAAGGTTCTTTGAACTCAAATTCGATTGCACTCGTTGCCGCACGCGGGTTCGCTAAGAATACGAGAGTCGTCATGAGTTGACCAGCTTTACCTTGCCACTGTTTCAGTCGCTCTTGATATGCCCCTTTGGCTGTTTGATTTGGTTTTTCAACAGGAGTTGATGCCCATTGAGCATCCACGGCATCGTGCAATAGATCGAAAGTTCTCATGTCCTTAGGTAACATTGCCAGATTAAATCGATACTTAGCAATGTCTTTGTGCCGTGAATGTATATCCAACCTTGTTTGGTCAACTTGCATCCCCGTACAAACCATGTAAATCAAATCTACTTGTCCGGCTATCTCTGGTTGTTCTTGTCCCGCCATTGGCTTTTTAATGACACCGTCAAGATAACGCGTTCCAAGCAATTGAGCTTCCAATGCTGGTGGAACTTCGAGTCCATCATCATAAACAATCCCATTTTTCATCAAGATATCTTTGACGACTTCGTTTTCTATACCTTTAGGGGTTACACCAATTTCAATGACAAACAACAATTTTCCCATCAACAGCGATTCCATCCCAACCATATTCTTTATGTCTTTAAGACTAGGGTTATTGGTCGGACCAACAACTGTATTTTTGTCTGGCTGGTCGGGAATGTTGGGTTTGTCAGGAGTACCTGGTTTATCAGGGTCGACGACAACCACTGGATTCTGGTTATCCGGGACGACCATTCCTGGATCCACGACATCAACTTCTCCGTTATTATTATCGGAACCACCGACAAGGTCTGAGCCGTTCAACGGACCTTCGCCATCGGGTGTATTTGCGTCAATTTTATTTACCAAAGGTTCATTATTGATTGCTGGATCGGTCGGCCATAACGTAAATGCTAGAAATAAACTTGCCGCTAATACAGACAGCCCAACCCAAATCGGTTTCATTTTCCGTGAGGGGGGCATCGATGCCAATTCAACCGCGTCATGAGTCGCACTGCTACTGTCGTTGGCAATCGCACTAAGCACTTGTGCGGTGAATTCAGGTCCCAGTTCTTTTTCTTCATTTTTGAACGACTTTAATCCACTTTGAATTGCGATTAGCTCGTCCATAATTTTTGCTGCTTCGGCATCCTCATCGAGGAACGCTTCCACCTCAGCGCATTCCGATGGATCGAGTCGACCATCTATATAGTCACTCATCATTGACTCGTCGTTATTCGTGTTGTGCGGTGATTCAGTCATTGAATGCAAACAGTGTTTATTGGCTATACGTAGTGCTAATCGTCTATAGAAATGACGTTACCAAGTTAATATTCGTCTAAATAGAAAAACCTGTCAAACATATTGTATAATCACTACCATAAATATACAAAAAACCCGAAAATGGCGGACATATGCAAATTCCCGCTCGGCCACTCGATCTCTCCTAGGCCCCACGCACAGCACCCATACTGATTCGCATGGTAAATTTGTTTGCGTTACAATGCATGGCATGAAAATCCTACGTCATGACACTAATCAATTGAGCCTCTTTGTTTGGTTGTTATGCACATCAGTCGCGGCGGCAGCACCGAGCGAAGAAGGTGTTAATTTTAGCAAAGACATCCTGCCGATCCTCTCGAATACTTGCTATCAATGCCACGGCCCGGATGAAGCCGCACGAAAATCGGATCTGCGACTAGACACACAACAAGGCGTCTACGAGCAACTTGAATCCGGCGAGCATGCGGTCGTTGCTGGAAAGCCTAATTCCAGCGCTTTGCTGCAGCGAATATTTAGCGACAATCCTGATCTAAAGATGCCACCGAGCCATGCCAAACGCCAATTGACGCAACACGACAAAGAATTGCTGCAACGCTGGATAAAGCAAGGAGCACCCTATCAAGAACATTGGGCGTTTATCGCACCACAACAAGCGGAACCTCCGCGAGTACGAAATCGGAAGCAAGTTGCCAACCCCATCGATTCTTTCCTACTTAATACACTCGAGCAACAACGACTCAACTTTGAACCTCTGGCAGACCCCGAAACGCTCATTCGACGTCTAACACTTGATCTTACCGGACTGCCACCGACGATTGCTGAAGTCGATGCTTTTCTAGAGGATCAACAACCCGGAGCTTATGACCGGCTCATTACTCGCTTATTCAAGTCACCGCACTACGGTGAACATATGGCTCGTTTTTGGCTCGATGCTGCCCGCTACGGAGATACCCATGGTCTGCATCTCGACAATATTCGTAGCATCTGGCCCTATCGAGATTGGGTCATCAACGCCTTCAGTAACAATATGCCATTTGACCAATTCACCGTCGAGCAACTCGCTGGTGATTTGCTGCCAGAGCCAACGCTGGCCCAACGCGTTGCCACCGGCTTTAATCGCTGTAATGTAACGACTGGCGAAGGGGGATCGATAGCTGCAGAATATTTGGTTCGCTATGCCGTTGACCGAGTCGAAACAACTTCCACGGTCTGGATGGGATTGACCATGGGTTGTGCCGTTTGCCACGAACATAAATTTGATCCTATTTCGCAACAAGAGTTCTATAAACTGTTCTCGTATTTTTACAGCTTGACTGAAAAAGCGATGGACGGCAACGCGTTGTTACCACCGCCGGTGATCAAAGTACCCTCGCAACAGCAATCCAATCAGATCGCTCAATTAGAATCTGAGATGCAACAATGGGAAGGAAAACTACAACAGACCATTGCCAATTTTGAATATCAAGAGTTGCCTCTGAAGGATGATGCACAAGAGATTGTCGCACGCGCTGACTATATCTGGTTCGACGACTCACCGCCTACGGGAGCAAAACTCAATCAATCCGGTCACCCGTGGAAATATGTGACCGCTCCTGAACACCCCGTCTTTCACGGCGAAAAGGCAACCTACCGATCGGAAAAAGGACTTACGCAACACCTGTGGCAAAATGCTCCCGTGCCACTGCGAATCGGCAAGGACGATATCCTATTTGCTTATGTTTACCTCGATCCTAAAAACCCACCACAAGAGATTATGTTGCAGTTCAATGAGAGCAATTCATGGGAACATCGAGCCATCTGGGGTGATAATTTGATCGATTGGGGCAATGTAAATACATCCAGTCGGCTCCGAATTGGCGATTTACCAGAAACTGGAAAATGGATCCGTCTCGAGGTCGCCGCGTCCAAAGTAGGTCTCAAGCCCGGTTCGCGAGTCAACGGTTGGGCCTTCACTCAGTTCGGCGGCAGCGCATATTGGGATTACGCGGGGATCAACACACAGACAGTACAAGCCAATACGGAATTCAAATCTCAACGGGCATGGGAATTGGTGCAAAGTGCTGGGGATCTCAGTAAATTATCTGCGGCGGTGCAAGCGGCGTTTAAGGTAAAAGCATCGGACCGTAATACAAATCAAAAAAGTGAACTGCGAACTTATTTTCTCACTCATGTGTATGCGGAAAGTCGCGATCTCGTCTCACCTTACCGTCATGAAGTCGATATACGCCGCCAACGTATTGCGGAGATCCAAAAACAGATCGTGAGCACATTGGTCATGCAAGATATGCCCAAAAAACGACAGGCTTACTTGCTGATTCGCGGTGACTATACCCAACAAGGCGAAGCGGTTGAATCCGGCGTGCCGGAGATTTTACCGTCATTACCCGCTGATGCCCCCAATAATCGATTAGCATTGGCCAATTGGCTTGTTGCACCAGAACACCCGCTAACGGCGCGAGTCATCGTTAATCGTTTCTGGCAACAGTTATTTGGCGTCGGCATCGTAAAGACCTCCGAGGATTTCGGAGTCCAAGGTGAACGGCC
>CAWVZW010000086.1:0-14404 GCA_963934735.1 uncultured Planctomycetaceae bacterium | reverse complement strand
GATCCAGTAGATCCAGTAGATCCAGTAGACACTGGCGATCCAGCAGATACTGTCGACACAGTTACTCCAGCAAGCCTGTTTGCATTTGAGCTCGATGACAAAGGAAATCCTATTATCCAAAGCGGTGATTGGGGGCAATGGGGTGGAACTTCATATCGTAACAATACGCCTGTTGCTACGGGGATTCCGATTGATTGGAGTGTCGGGCGGCTGAATCGAGAAACCGGTGTTTGGGCAAATCAAAAAAACATTAAATGGGTTTCGCCCGTTGGAAGTCAAACGTATGGCAACCCTGTTGTTAGCGGTGGCAAAGTTCTTGTGGGTACGAATAATAGTGGGGGTTACCTGCCGCGTTATGCACCCAATACCGATTTGGGTGTGCTGTTGTGCTTTGATGAAAAGACCGGCGAGTTTCTGTGGCAACATTCGAGCGAAAAATTATCGACTGGTCGCGTGCATGACTGGCCTCTACAAGGAATCTGTAGTGCCTCGTATATCGAAGGGGATCGCGTTTGGTTTGTGTCGAGCCGAGGATTGGTTGTCTGCGCCGATTTAGATGGATATTATGACGGCACCGATGATGGTGATATTGTTGACGAGCGGGCGAGACTGGCCGATATTCGCTCCAATGACGACGTCGCTATAGATACAGTAGCACCGGCAGCAAAAGCACTAGATGCTGGAACCGTTGATGACGTGGTGCGAGCAGCTGTGGCTAAAGCTGGGTTTGAATTGCCACCTGAAGCAGCCGTTACGGCGGATATAGCAGGAAAAAAATGGACCATTGTGGCACAGGTCGATGGTAATGAACGTACGTTGATTGCTCAAATTATTGGTCCTAAACTTAGCTTGTTTAAAGTGGTCACGGTCGCTGATAAAACGGAAGCCGATACCCTGTGGGAATACAACATGATGGCGGAATTAGAAGTTTCCCAACATAACATGTGTAACTGCTCGATCACGGCACTTGGAGATATCTTGTTTGTTAATACCTCGAATGGCCTCGATGAATCGCACCTTAACCTGCCTTCACCAGATGCACCTAGCTTTATTGCCATGGATAAAAACTCGGGCAAAGTATTGTGGCAAGATGGTTCACCAGCAGCTCAGATATTGCACGGGCAATGGTCTTCGCCGACCGTAGCTTTGTTAGATGGAGTTGCTCAAGTTATTTTTGCTGGTGGCGACGGGTGGGTATATAGTTTTAAAGCCAATGGTGGCGAAGACGGCGCTGGAGAGTTGCTATGGAAGTTTGACGCTAATCCAAAGGCCAGTAAGTGGATCCTTGGCGGTCGTGGTACTCGTAATAACTTAATCGCTACACCGGTTGTATATGACAACAAAGTCTATATCGCTGTTGGTCAGGATCCTGAGCACGGCGAAGGCGTTGGACACCTATGGTGTATTGCGGCAAATAAGCGCGGTGATGTCAGTCCGGAATTGGCTGTGGATATTGCCAGTGGTGAGATTCTTAAACACCAGCGGTTACAGGCGGTCGTTGAAGAAAACGGGCAGGTCGCTCGTGACAATCCCAATTCATCTGTTCTCTGGCACTATAGCGATGTTGATCGAGATGGCGATGGTGACATCGGGTTCGAAGAACGAATGCATCGTAGTTGTGGAACCGTTGCCATCAAAAATGACTTACTGTATATTTCAGACTTTAGCGGACTATTCCATTGCTTGAATGCTCAAACTGGCGAGGTTCATTTTACCTACGACATGTTTGCTGCGGCGTGGGGTTCACCGTTGATCGTTGATGGGCATGTGTTTATCGGTGACGAAGATGGCGATATTGCTATTTTTGACTTAGCGGCTAATGCGACTACCCCGATTAAAGAGATCAATATGGGTAATTCAATTTACAGCACACCTATCATTGCCAATGGCACCTTGTTTATCGCTAACAAGACCCACCTATTTGCTATTGAAACAGCAGAGAGCGAATAAGAGTCGCCACGTCGCTGCTATTTAATCGGCATCTCTTCGATGGGGATTTCCTCTTCGATTTTGCCGCGGATCATGCAGTGATTGGCTTTGCCTTTTTTGTTGAGCTTGGCAAGTTTCTCTTTCGCGTCTTTTTCTTCGTGAAAAGCAAATTGTGCGACGATTTTCATTGTCGGCGAGTAGATATTCCAGATAGCTGTTTTACGAGTATAGGTTTTCTTTTTTCGTGGTCGGCGTTTCTTGGGCGCTGCTTTAACAGCCTCATCTTTTTTGACGACAGCTTCTTTTTTAGCGGGCTTTTCCGCCGCTTTTTTCTTAGTCGCCGGTTTTTTGGCGACTTTCTTTTTCGACGCAGCTTTCTTCTTGGGCGCTTTGGCGGTGGCTTTTTTCTTTACTGCCGTTGGTTTTTTCTTGGTCGCCTTCTTTTTCGCCATGGAATTGCTGCAATCTGTTGGAGTCGAGTGAGCTGTATGAAACGTACGAATGTCGTCAGATTTCGCCGGTTTAGAGGTGAAATGGCAGAATTCGTACTAGATATTGCTCGTATAATAGTGAAATTCAATCACTCAGTGCAAACCGAATACCGCCGCGACGGCGGTGAACGGGGCAATTAGTCGCCAATTTGTTGGATTTCGACAGATTTCCGTCGTAATTGACCGCAGGCAGCATCAATTTCGTTCCCCTTTAGTTGTCGAAACTGGACATTGATGTTTCCAGCTTCAAGGATGTCACGAAACCGCATGATCGAATTTTGCGATGGTCTTTTATATGGCAGTCCGGCGACTTGATTGTATGGAATAACATTCAGTAATGCATTGCGGTGCTGCAGAATGCGAACAAGTTGTCGAGCATGAACGATTTGATCATTGATTTGATCGAGCAAGACGTATTCGAACGTCAGGCGTCGCGACGAGACGTCGAAGTAATGGTCGGCGGCGGCAAGAATTGCCTCAATACCGATATTCTTATTAACTGGAACCAGTTCGTTACGTAATTCGTCATTAGGGGCATGCAACGAGACGGCGAGTTGAAAGCGGGTATTGAGCTCGGCCAATTGATGGATGCCAGGTGGTAGTCCGACAGTGGAAATAGTGATTCGTCTAGCACTGATCCCTAACCCGTCTTTACTCGTCGCGATATCTAATGCTGGCAGCAGATTGTCTAGGTTTGCTAAGGGTTCGCCCATACCCATCACGACGATATGACTTAAGCGTTCATCTTCGGGTAACAAGCGTTGAAGCACGAGCATTTGTTCGATGATTTCGCCTGTTGTCAGATTGCGATCGACTCCGTCGAGGCCACTTGCACAAAAAACACACCCCATTGCGCAACCGACTTGGCTGCTGATGCAAATCGTTCGTCTCGCAGCATCACGTAACAGCACACACTCGACCGCTTTCCCGTCGCTGAGCCTTAACAGTAGTTTCTCTGTTCCATCTTTTGACTTCTGGTGCAAGGCGGTGGTCGTGGTCCAGATATCGAATTCGGCAGCAGCGCTATCTCGCAATGACTGTGGCAGGTCGCTCATATCGGCGAACGCAGCAGCTCGACTTTGAAATAGCCAACGCTGAATCTGTGTTGCGCGAAATGCTGGTGCTTGTTGGCCCGCGAGCCAAGTTGAAAAAGCAGATTGTGATTCTAGAATATGAGGCATAGGTTTAACGTATTATTGCACGCGAGGATCGATAGATTGGGAGTGGTTGGCGATAAGCTGTTTAATCGTACCGTCGTTTAAGGCTTGCTCAAATTGTTCAACGGATTCGATTACCAAATGGCTACAAAATTTAACTACCCAATTATGCACCATGGGACTGATGGTGATGACTATTTTTCCGCTGCGAAATGCTTCCCACATTTCAATAGCGGTTCCCATGGAGGCGGTGGGCGCAAAGGCGACTAGACAATCGACTTCTCGACACATCCGATTATGATTAAAGAAGGTATCCCGACCAGTGTCGTCATCATAATCGATCGACTGATTATGGTTGGCCAAGGGGTCATACACTTCGGCATCGTCAAAAGTTGACAACAGCAGCTGTTCGATTTGTTTGCGATAGTTTTGAGCATGTAACTCAGCGGGTATTAACGAACCCTGCATTATTCCGGCGATAAAAAATCTCATAAGGCTCTCGGTTTCGTTCAGTCGACGGTTCAGGCTACAATCTATAAGATAGGTAAACAAAAAACATTCATACTTGATGCCCGAATAACGGTATCCAGTGTAAACCAATTTAAGGGATAGAAAAACGTGGTGCCTCCTCAAATCTCACAGACTCCAAAAATTAAACGTACCGCGAAAGAACGCGAAGCACTATATAGTCAAGTTATCGAGATGATGGCGATTCCTGGCGGCAGTGGCCAAGAAGCTGAGATTGCAGAGTATATTCGTAGTTCATTGTTGGCTGCGGGTGCTAAGGCTAAGGCAATCCGATTCGACAGTGCCCACCGCCGTACGCGGATTAAGGGTGAGGTTGGTAACTTGATCTATCGTATGCCTGGTACGTTGGGGCGGTCTGCTAGCGGAGTGTCTGCTGACCACCGCATGCTTAGCGCTCATATGGATACCGTTCCAATTTGTGTTGGTAGTCGGCCACAGCGCAAGGGTCGGAAAGTCACTTCGATTGACTCGCACACGGGCTTGGGCGCTGATAACCGTGCTGGCTGTGGCGTCATATTATCGACTGCGATTGAATTACTCAAACAGGATTTGCCCCATCCGCCCTTAACATTTGTGTGGTTTGTTCAAGAAGAGGTGGGACTGCAAGGATCGCGGTTTGCTACCATGAGTTTGTTTGGAAACCCCAGATTGGCTTTTAACTGGGATGGAGGTCAACCCGCTAAAATGACGATTGGCGCGACCGGTGGCTATCGGATGGTCATCGACGTTAGCGGAGTTGCTGCCCATGCTGGAGTGTGCCCTGAACGCGGAGTCAGTGCGATTGCAATTGCTGCTTTGGCGATCGCTGATTTACAGGCACACGGCTGGCACGGTTCAATATCCAAAGGGAAACGCCGTGGTACATCTAACGTCGGAGTTATTCGAGGGGGTGAAGCTACCAATGTCGTCACGGACCATGTGTTTGTGCGAGTAGAGGCACGTAGCCACAATCGCCCGTTTCGAGAACGGATCGTGAAAGAAATCGAAAAGGCCTTCATGCGAGCTGTTAAGCAAGTGAAAAATGAGCAGGGGCAAATTGGCGCGGTCTCGATCAACGGACATTTGGATTATGAATCGTTCTGTTTAAAGCCGACGGAACCGTGTGTGAAAATTGCCGAGTCGGTAATTATCGCCCAAGGTGCTACGCCGATATCTGCAATTGCGGATGGCGGCGTAGATGCGAATTGGATTACAGAACATGGCATCCCGACCGTGTCGTTGGGTTGTGGGCAAGCCAATGCACATATGGTGACAGAGTCACTAGATTTACCGCAATATTTGTTAGCCTGTAATATTGGTTTGTCGATCGCTCAGGGTTTTGGTGCGTAGCATCCTAAAGGAGATTTGCGATGCAAGATGATGATGAACTTTGCCTTTGTTTTCACGTATCACGTAGAAAGGTTGCGAATTTTATTCGCATTGAACGGCCGGTCCGAGCCTCTCAAATTAGTGATTGTTCTGGTGCTGGAACAGGTTGCGGGTGGTGTCGTCCGTTCTTACAGAAAATGTTTGATAATGCGGTACAACAGGGAAAAACAGCTTCTGTGTTACCATCTGCCAAAGAATATTCACAAATGCGAAAAAATTATATCGACGAACAACAACGAGCGCAAAACTCAGAGGATGATGAACTGGTTTAACTAACATGCTTAACATATGATTGGATAAGTGCAGTCGTTCTACTAGTTGGCCGTTTAGCCATTTGTTTATTCTTTTATGTTGCCTTGAAGATTTTGAAATCATAGTTTGAAACCATCAGACTCAGCCATTATTGATTATGCTCAACTCGACCCCGATGTGCGGTTGATGCTTGAAGTGCGCGATGATAATGCGGCGGCTTTTGAGGAATTGGTATCACGCTATCAGGCGCGGCTGATTTCGGTATTCGAAAACACGGTGGGGCGTCAAGGACAGGCTGAGGATTTGGCACAGGAAGTATTTTTGCGCATCTATCGAGCTCGTAAACGCTATCAACCTGGAGCTCGCTTTTCAACTTGGTTATATAGAATTGCACACAACGTTGGGAGTAACGCTCGCCGCAGTCTCGCACGTCGCCATGAAGTTAATATTGTGGCCCAGTCGACTGGTCAAATGTCCGTGCAACCGTTGAGCCAAATGGCTAAAGAGGCAAGTGCCTTAATGCCCGCTCGACAACTCGACCAAGTTGAGCGAGCAGAAATTGTACGAGCTGCGATGGAATCGCTGAATCAACGCCAACGGATGGCTTTGATGCTATCAAAATTTGAAGGTATGAGTTATGAAGAAATTGCGATCTCGATGGAACTAAGCGTTTCCGCAATCAAGAGCCTGCTCTCGAGAGCTCGCGTTAACTTGCGTGAAATACTCGTTCCCTATATGCACGACGGGATGCTTCCGGAATCAGTCCATGATGTGCTGCAAGGACCGACAGCAGATGCGGCAGAGCTTGATGTGCATCAAGACAAAGACGCAGCGGAAATGGAAGGAGGTATGCAATGAGTGATGATGAGCTAGATGAAAACAAAACAGTCGAATTACAATTGGACGATTCATCGAATCAAGATGATCAAGAGAGTCAACAAATTGTTGCCTATCTTGACGGTGAGCTGGATTCCGCAACGAATGCCGAAATTGAGAAACGCTTGGCCGACGACGCTGAATTTGCGCTGCGGTTACAACAACTACAACGGGCGTGGGAATTGTTAGATGAATTACCACGCGCAAAAACCAATATTGATTTTACGCGCAGCACAGTTGAATTGATTGCAGTTTCCGCTGAAGACGATTTACAAGCGACTAAGAACCAGCAAACCCAAAAGAAGATTCAGTCGTGGCTGATCCGAAGTGGATTGGTTAGCCTCGCGATTGTTATGGGCTGGTTTATTGGTGATTGGTATTTTGGACGTACACACCGTCAATTAATACAAGATTTTCCAGTGATTCATCAATTAGATGAATATCGTTTGACCGAAGACATGGAGTTTCTAAAGCAGCTTCAGGATGCTGGGTTGTTTAATGAGGAGCCTAACATTGATGAATAAAACAAATAATCTACGTTGGTGGTTGTTAACGGTAGTGCTGATGCTTGTCGCAATCGTTCCTACGCACCAGGTTTGGAGTCAGTTGAGCCAAAGTGCGCCCAAAAGTTTCCAGGAATTATCCCAATGGCCCGCTCGTGAGCGAGCGAATCTACAGCAAAAACAGACGCGGTTTGAGAAACTTGAGGAAAACGAGAAGCGGGAATTACGACAATTCCATCAGACGTTGCAAAATGACCCCGCGCGAGAACAGTTGACTCAGATTATGCATTCTTACACGCAGTGGTTGCTGGCGTTACCGTCGGTTGAGCGGCGACGAATTCTTAGTTTGCCACGCGCAGAACGGCTTGTTGAAGTTGAGAAAATTGTTAACGAGCAAAAATCCAGTCGTTTTAAAGAACTGTTGAATTCACGACTCGATTTCGATGACTTGAGCGTTGTTAGCGATTGGATGAATGGCTGGATGCAGACAGAGAAAGTAAATGTATCCAAATTAGTATTGGCAGTTACAGAGGACTTAAGCGAGAACATGAAGCAACGTATTTCATCGATTCGGGACTCGGCCGCTCGTGTGCGGTGGATCATTTTTGCGTCGTTAGAAAAAATCGAGATGCAAAAATGGACGGAGACGTTTCCGCTATGGCAACAGAATACAGATCAATTATTGTCCATGGTATCACCAGGTGCTCGAGAGATTTACGAAGAAGCCCAAGGTGAAAAAGAGCAGTTACAATTGGTCATGCGATGGGCCTACAACGCGTATGTGGCACAACGTTTCGATTGGATGAATGTTGATGATCGTGACTTGGCTAAGTTCTATCAAGAAGAATTGAGTGCCAAGGACCGCGATATGGTGGATCGCCTGCCTGCTGAGCAATATAAAGCAACGCTGCGGCGACTTTATTTTCGCTACAATCGGCAGCCACGGTTTTTTGAAACGAACTCTGAAAATGGTACCCCGTTGGGCCTGCCATCGATTCCATTAAACGACCGGTAATGTCACCACCACTGTGCTAAGTAATCCACCACGGATATCTCTTGAGAATAGGAATGCGTATTTTCACATCATAAGTGAAATATCGGAATATTTAGGTGGAAGTTGGCTTTGCAGACGGCATTAGTGTTGTCATAGATACGTGAATATTCTTATTCTACGGTGAACAGATTGACTTTAATAACCAAACACCGCAGATGGTGCGCTTACGTCATTGTAGGTAGTGCATCGCAGCATAGGAGCGACGATTTTGTTAGTTGCAGCGACCACATCATGTTTCCCAGACTTGACACTAGACGAGTCCCTCGAGAGATTAGTGGATCTTGAATTCACAGCAGTTGAAATAGCGATCGATGAATCGGAAAATCAAATCAAGCCTTCAGAGATTCTTGCAGATGTGGAAAATGCATTTGATCGCTGTCGAAAATCTCATCGTTTAGACGTGGTCAACTATAGCGTGGGGATTACTGCAACTGGTGACGAACATTATCAGCAGTTTGCAGCTATCTGTGAATTGGCTCGGATTACTAAAGTTGTGTCCATCACAGTCCCGTCCGCTGAATTGGGCACTCCGTTTAATGAAGAAGTAGAACATCTGCAGCGACTTGTGGCATTAGCACATAAGGAAGGGGTGCAAGTCAATATTCGCAATCAAAGTGATTGTCTGGCAGCAGATCCGGATGCGATTACCGTCCTCTGCGATAACGTTGACAACCTCGGATTGGCTTTCGACCCGAGTGTATACATATGTGGTTCTGAAGTTGGCAAAGACCCCGAAAAGCTAATCAAATACATTCGACATTTGTATTTGCGTGATAGCAGTCCCGATGATTATCAGGTGCGAGTAGGTCAGGGGACGGTGGATTATGGTCAACTTGTACACACGTTAAATAAAATGCAATACCGCCGAGCAATGAGCGTGGACATCATTCCCCAAGAAGGCATTGAACATTCCGCCGAAATGCGAAAAATGCGACTGCTATTGGAAAGCTTGCTGTAGACACAGTCGCTGCCGCCTGTGAGCCATTGTCAGAAAACCTCCAAGTTACGCCGAGGTCGACTAAATTTTTTGGACGATCCAATCTGATGGATTGATTTTCTGTCGCTAGTGTCTGATAATGAAATATCTATTAGATAGTCGTTTATTTTGGTTATGGGGCAGTATGATGGTTTTGTTTTCTAGACGAATTAGTGTAGTGGTATTATTTGCTTTTATTGGAGGAGTCGCATTATTTACGATGCCAGCAGCAGCCAGTAATCTTGACGTGTCGATAGAAGAGTGGGGAGCGACTCCTGAGGGGCATGAGATCCAGTTTTATACCCTAAGTAACAAACAGGGCATGACCGTGCAAGTTACGAATTATGGTGCGACAGTTGTGTCAGTGAATACTGCTGATCGCAACGGTAAGATCGCCAACATTAACCTGGGATTTGATTCGCTCGACGGTTACCAGTTAGGTCATCCTTATTTTGGTGCAACGGTGGGGCGTTATTGTAATCGTATTGCCAATGGCAAGTTTTCAATTAATGGCACCGAATACACTCTAGCTCAAAACAATGGCGACCATCATCTGCACGGTGGAGAAAAAGGATTTAACCGTGTGGTTTGGTCTGCGCGAGTAGTAAGACGCCTCGGCGGTATTGGTGTTGAATTTAGTTATGAAAGTGTTGATGGAGAAGAAGGTTATCCCGGTAACGTTTCCGTCACAGCAACGTATGTCCTAACAAACCGTAACGAGTTGGTGGTTGACCTGCAAGCAGAAACCGATCAGCTAACACATGTGAATTTGACCAACCACAATTATTGGAATCTTAGCGGTGTGGGGAGCGGAACAATTCACGACCATGTCCTGCAAGTTGAAGCAGATCATTCCTTGGCCGTAGATGCAGGACTGATTCCAACGGGTGAATTACTTAAGGTGGAAGGGACGCCGTTGGATTTTCGCACTTCTCGCGCGATGGGAGAACAAATTGAGAAGAACGACTTAGATCCCAATGGATATGACCACTGCTTTGTTCTCAACAGTAAGGGTCGGCGTCAAGCGTTGGCGGCAGCCGTCACGGACCCAGCATCGGGTCGTGTCATGAAGATATTCACCGATCAGCCGAGCCTGCAGTTTTACACAGGTAATTTCCTTAGTGGTAGTGAAGCAGACGGCGGCAATGAATACCAAACTGCTTTTTGTCTGGAAACACAGCATTTCCCGAACTCTCCCAATACAGATACCTTTCCAAGTACTTTACTGCACCCAGGCCAACGTTATCGCCATGTGACAGTGCATGCTTTCAGTGCTGAATAATCTCCTCTTGTCTGATAATTGACCAGATTTTTTCTAATCGATCTATTATAAGTGTACGGATGTACATTATACTGTCGATAAGCATTACAACACGGATAGGAGTGTAGCCTTCCAAAACATCTCTCCTAACGTTGTTATTTCTTAATGGAAAGGAATCTTCCTGTGGCGCCCACAGATGCATTAACTCAACGACAATTATCAATATATGAATTTATTCGTGACAATATTTTGTACCGTGGGTATGGTCCGACGGTCCGTGAGATTGCCACTGAATTCGGTATTAAATCTCCCAATGGAGTGGTCGGGCATTTAAATGCGATTGAGAAGAAGGGCTTGATTGTTCGCGATAAAAAGAAATCTCGCGCGATAGAACTGACCCCCGAAGCACTCGAAGAAGAACGTGGTTTACCGTTGGTCGGAACGGTCGCGGCTGGAATGACGAATCTGGCTTTCGAGCAGGATGATCGAGTGGATTTCGGCAGCATGTTTTCCAGTGGTGACCAATTTGTATTGGAAGTAAACGGGGATTCCATGATCGAAGCCCACATTGCCGACGGTGACTATGTCGTTGTTAAACGTCAAACAAACGCCAATCCAGGTGAGATTGTTATTGCTCAAACGGATGAAGGTGAAGCCACGCTGAAATATTGGTTTCCTGAGTCGAACCGAATTCGGTTGCAACCGGCTAATAGAGATATGGAGCCGATCTACCTAAAGAATGCAAGCGTTTTAGGTGTTGTCGTTGGTGTTGTAAGGCAGGTTTAAATACCCCGCTGGGACACTAGGCGGCTTGCAAAGACAATCAACCTGTTTGGTCTAAGTGGTTATTGAGTTTGTTGTAGAGCGTTTTTAGAGAGACGCCGAGTTCTTTGGCCGCATCGGGTTTGTGGTTATTGTGTCGTTCCAGTGCAGCATGAATCGCTTGCAATTCCAATTCACGCAAACTCAGTGGTGGTAGCACTGGCGTACTCGTTAAGGTGGCTGTCGCATCAAGCAACGCGTCGTTTGATGGCGTATGAAAGCGAGCCGGCAGGTGTGCTAGCGTAATTGGTAGTTTGTCCGAGAGAATGGTTGCGTGTTCCACGACATTGGCGAGTTCACGGACATTACCTTTCCAAGTTGCTCGACTTAAGGCAGCGAGTGTCTCGGAGTCAAATATCTGTTCGGGCTTGAGTTGTTTTTTGTGTTGGGTACGGCAATAGAGATGGGCCGCTAACAAGGGAATATCTTCGGTTCGCTGTCTCAGCGGCGGCAACGATATTTCAAACGGATTAATCCTAAACAACAAGTCTTCACGAAACTCACCTTGTTCCACCATTTGTTCCAGGTCACAGTGTGTCGCACAAATCACCCGCACATTGACGATAAAGGACTGGTTATCGCCGACTCGTCGGATTTCCCCACTCTCGAGAACTCGCAATAAAATAGCCTGCGTGTTCTTAGGCAACTCACCGATTTCATCGAGCAGTAAAGTTCCATGGTTCGCCACTTCAAATAATCCACTGCGTTGTTTTTCGGCGCCCGTAAAGGCTCCTTTACAATGACCGAATAATTCGCTTTCGATCAGATTCTCAGGTAACGCTCCGCAATTTACCGCAACAAAGGGATGTTCGTGCCGATTACTGCGTTGATGCACCTCGCGAGCCACAAGTTCTTTACCGGTACCAGTTTCTCCGCGGACAAGAACAGTTGAATGCGTGCTGGCAACGCGGTCAATCAGTTTTTCGACCTGTTCCATTTCAGAGCTTTGGCTAATAATCGGCGAACTCCCGACCACTCGATCGAGCTGATGTTTAGCCGCTTGATATTGGCGAGCTAATTGATTCTTTTCGCTTATTTTTTTCAGCAGCGACTTCAATTCGATCAACTTGCAAGGTTTCGTGAGGTAATCAAAGGCGCCCTGTCGCAGCGCCGCAACGGCTGTTTCGATCGAGGATTTTCCCGTAAGGACGATTGCATCAATATCTTCAGATACTTCTCTAGCATGCGTCAGCAATTCGATACCGGACATGCCTGGCATATCAAGATCGGTTATTAAACAATCGTAGCGATCTTGTTCAAGCGCAGCGACGGCTGTTTCACCATCAGGGCATACGGTTACCGTATGGCCCATGCGTGGTAGCTCGATACTGAATAATTCCTGTAAGAACTCTTCATCGTCAACAAACAGGATGTGCAAGCCTTTAGGCGACTTGGTGTCCTCGTTCATCATGTCCATAGCCTCTTTCATTTCTCAATGCTTGTGTGGTAACTGGTAATTTGACAGTAAACACAGAACCCTGGTTCGTGCCTGGGCTGGCGGCGGTAATTATGCCACCATGTTCACTGATGATACGGTAGGTAATCGAAAGCCCCAAACCGGTACCCTGCTTGTTTTGTCGCCTCGTAAAAAATGGTTCGAAGACCTGCCCCAGAACTTCTTCGGACATCCCGCAGCCATCATCGGAGACGGTGATGGTGGCTGAGCTTTTGTTTCCGTCGAGCGTTATCATAACACGTCCATTGCGGGAGATACTGTCTAATGCATTGGTTACAAGGTTTAGCACAGCTTGCTTTATTTCGTGACTATGAACCATTGCCGTTGCCGGCGATTTGATATCGACCACGATTTGTTTTTGTTTATATTTTCCAAGATGCTGAATCATATCGACGGTGTCTTGGATAATAGGAGAGAGTTCGGTTGACTGCCGTTGGATGTCACCTCCACGAGAGAAATCAAGTAATTGCTCAGTGATGCCTTTGCAGCGGAAAGCTTCCTGTTGAATTTGTTTGAGATATTTTTGGATGATGTTAATTTGCTCATCATTTTGAGGTGACGCTGTCTCGGCAATTAATTCAGCGACTCGACTTTCCAACGATTCCGCACATATGGCGATGGTCGCTAGTGGGTTATTGATTTCATGCGACACACCTGCGGCGAGGAATCCGACGCTGGCGAGTTGTTCGCTACGAATAGCTTCTTGGGTACGAATTTTAACTTGCTCGTCAAGATCGTCACGGATCAGTTTAAAATTACGAGTCATATTGTTCATGGCGAGGGCAAGTTCAGAGACCTCGTCATCGGTATCGGTGACAATTTCATATTCGAGGTCGCCGCTGGCTACGCGACGTGATCCGGTTATTAGTTTTCCAAATGGACGGACAATCCAGGCGTGCACCATACGAAATACTTGGATCAATAAGATTGCAGCAGTGATCGAAGTAATCCACGTAATTACGATCCAAGTTCGGTATTGCAGTCGCACTTCATCGACGAGCGAATCCATTCGATTTTGTAGAATTTTAGGAAGTTGTGCCGTCCGCAATTTGACTTGTCCAAGGGCTACACCAATGACGGCGTAGGAATCAAACGCATCACCTAAATTTGCTCGGCGAATCTGTTGTCGTATCAGTTGGACTTGTTGATTCACATCTCGGATCAACTCCTGTTCCTGATGTATATTCCCAATGATTTCGCCTTCTTGTTGAGACGTACTAAGTTGTAGATTGTATTGGCGTGTCGAAAATTCTATCAGGTCGAGTTGATCGTTGAATTGCGTAACGGCTTTGGGGGTCAATGGTACATCATCATTACGATAGATGTTGAGCATCGTCTGCAGGTCGTCACTGTTTTGATTTATAGCTTCAGCTAATGGAAGTTCCTTGGCGCGAGTACTGATACTGCGCGCCAAGCGACGATATGAATAGACTCCTTGGAAGCTACTGAAGGAGAGTGCCCCCACGATCGCAATAAGCATTGCGAGACAGAGTGTGAGTTTATGGCGGATTGCCCAGCGGGAAAACATCGTCGAACTCCGGTAACTAACGTTTCGTCATGCTTCGTAATAAGGGAATACCCACAACTAGCAACAACACGTTGCCTAA
Source organism: uncultured Planctomycetaceae bacterium (assembly GCA_963934735.1). Lineage (GTDB taxonomy): Bacteria > Planctomycetota > Planctomycetia > Pirellulales > Pirellulaceae > UBA721. The sequence continues at coordinate 124 of CAWVZW010000086.1, read as the reverse complement.
CCAAACACCGTATGGTGGAAAGACTCCTGATTTTGTTTGATTGACCCCGTACTGAAATATAGGGTAGTAGCTTATTAAAATCGGGAGAAAGCATAGCCCAAAGCAGGTCCAGAAATCAGCGATT
>CAWVZW010000085.1:0-14517 GCA_963934735.1 uncultured Planctomycetaceae bacterium | reverse complement strand
GGGGGATTGGTGCATTCCGATCGGCCAATCAGGTGCCCAAGACGTAACGGATTCCACGACGGCAATACGTGCTAAATTTATCGCTCGCAGTAAACTCAGAAAAACAAAGGATGGACTACCATGGCGAATGATTTCAACGATAAACATGTGTTGATTACCGGTGGAACCCGGGGAATTGGAAGAGCACTAGCTGTTCGACTCGCTTCGGAAGGTGCAAAACTATCGCTCAATTATTTTTCACGCGATGAGGATGCCCAACAAACGGTTACTCATATTACAGGGCTGGGGGGTGAGGCCTTTGCCGTGCAAGGCGATAATGCATCTCCCAAAACTGCCGCGGATGTTGTGACGCAGGCCCGTGCACAATACGGACCGATTGACATGCTCGTAACGGCGGCGGGCCTCAGTATTCCCGGATCAGCTGACGCGATGACTTGGGAACGCTGGAAGACCACGCTAAATGTTAATCTGGACGGAACATTCAATATGATCTATGCCGTCATTGAAGAAATGCAACAGCAACAATTTGGTCGTATCGTCACATTTTCGTCAATTGCGGCGCTGCGGGCGCGGGAAAACCAGATTGCATATTCTGTTGCCAAAGCTGGCGTAATTGCCATGACCCGCTGCATGGCTGAGGCGTGGGCCCAGCATGGCATCCGTGTGAATTGTGTCTGCCCGGGACTCACCGAAACTGAAATGGCTCATACACTTTCGCCGGAAGTCCACCGCATGATCATGCAAAACACACCACTCGGTCGAATCGGTGAACCAGAGGAACTTGCCGCGGTGGCCCGCTTTTTATTGAGTGAGGAATCAAGCTTTATGACCGGCCAAACCGTGGTTGCCAGCGGTGGACGTGTAATGATCCCGGGATAACCTGAAACTAGCCATTATTCATTGTCACGGCTGTCTTTACTCAGCAGCAGCAACTAAAGCAGCGGCAATGGCTCACCTTCGCAGATTGCAAGCGGACGTCCAAGTGGATCGTGGATCTCACTGTTATGATGGATTCCCAACGCATTAAATATGGTGGCGTGCAAATCTGCAGGTGTGCTGGGGTTGTTCCGCGGATAGGCTCCATTGATATCACTGCTACCGTAGATACGTCCACCACGGATGCCGCCTCCGGCTAAGGCGACGGAATAGACGTTGGGATAATGGTCACGTCCAGCATTGCCGTTGATCTTGGGCGTACGCCCGAATTCAGTAAGAAAGACAACTAAAGTTTCTTCGAGCATGCCTCGATCCTGTAGATCGTTCAACAATGCACTGCAACCCTGATCCCAAACCGGAAGCAAGTTGTTTTTCAAACGATTGAAGTTGTCAGAATGCGTGTCCCACATATCCCCACTTCCACCGTTAAGATCTCCGGCACTACAAGTAACCTGAGTGATGGGCACACCGGCTTCGATCAGTCGACGAGCCAATAACAGACTTTGCCCGCCAATGTGGTCCCCATAGGCCTCGCGGGTTTTAGCAGGTTCCTTATCCAAATTATAAGCGTTACGAACTTTGCCATTAATTAGCATGTCGGTTGCTAGTTCTCGGAAATGATCGAAATTTTGAAAGACAGATTCGTGGTTGAGAGGATCTTCTAGGCGCGACAGCAATTGATTCCGTCTTTGCAGTTGGGGCAAATCTTTTTCTTCACCCAAATCCAACACTTCACTGCCCAATGTTCGAGAGACACCTCCCCAAGCCTTGCCGGCAGGAGTACGAATGACGACTGGATCATAGTTAATTCCTAGAAACCCTCCGTACTCGCCAGCCTGTAAAGTACCATTGTCGACCATGGGATAAGGCAACCGAACAGCTTTGGGCACACCACGTGGAGCGTCTCGAAAAGCACTGACGGTGGCAGCCAGTGAGGGCCAATCTTCTCGTAACGGTGGAATATTACCGCTTCGCGGCGGCTTGTGGCCTGTCATATTCCAGTACATACCGCGACCGTGAGCGGAATCTGAATGGTGCATCGAACGGATGATGGCAAGTTTATCCGTTTGTTGCGCCATCAACGGTATGTGCTCGCTCATGTGGTAGCCGGCAATACTGGTTTGAATGGTTCCAAACAAGCCACGCACTTCTGCCGAAGCGGTCATCTTTGGATCGAACGTCTCATGATGGCTCATGCCACCCCAGCAATAGACGACAATGCAATTCTTCGCCTTGCCACTGCCAGGTCGAAATCGAACCGCTGCGGATCCCGCTGCCTGCCGTCGCATGCTCAACCACATGGGCAACGACCAGGAAAGCATGCCGACCGAAGTTTTGAGGAAATCCCGTCGTTGCGTTTTCATGGAGAATCTTTAAAATTAGATTTACGATCCTATAATATACATTGTACCATATTCAAAACTAAACATGTACGTCAATAGCTGGATTAGGGGGCCGTGAGGTTCTGTTTTCCAGGTTCGCATGTCAAACTAAAACCTACCCAACAAGGAGTAATATATGCGAATTATACTTTTAACAACGACGGTACTGCTGTTGTCCATTATTGCACCACATACCGTACTATCCCAGAAAACACAAGTTTTCATTCTTGCCGGACAGTCCAATATGCAGGGCCAGGGTGTCGTCGATCTAGATCATCCGATGCACTACAACGCGGGCAAAGGGATTCTCAATCAAGTAATGCTGAATCCCAAGATGAAGGATTTGTATGCCCATATCAAAAACGAAGAAGGTAATTTTATCGTACGTGATGATGTCTTCGTACGTTATGTAACACCATCAGAGATTAAGCGGGGTGGACTATCGGTCGGTTTCACTGGGTACCCTGGCAATCACCACATTGGTCCGGAATTTCAGTTCGGCCATGTCGTCGGCAAGGCGATCAAACAGCCTGTACTACTAATCAAGACCGCCTGGGGTGGTAAGAGTCTCTACAAGGATTTCCGCCCCCCATCAAGTGGCGGTGAGGTCGGCAAATATTACCGACAGATGATTTCCGAAATCAAACAGGGCCTCAATCAAATATCGGTGGAATTCCCTAATCTTAACAAACATTACGAACTACGAGGGTTCGTCTGGTTCCAGGGTTGGAATGATATGTATAACGAAGAAGCCAGAGATCATTACGAGCAGAATCTAGTAAATCTCATCAAGGACGTTCGCCACGAACTCGATGCGCACAACATGCCTGTTGTGATAGGTGAGTTGGGCAATGGTGGAGAAGATGTATCGGAAAACATGAAAGCCATTCGCAATGCTCAGAAAAATGCAGCGATAAATATACCGAATGCAGTGTTTGTCAAAACTACGCCTTTTGCTCGTCCCAAGGAACAATCACCTAATGTTGGCCATGGTCACCATTGGTTTGGAAATGCGGAGAGCTATTTTTTAATCGGAAATGCACTCGGGGAATCGATGCTTGAATTTCAAAAGACAAAATAGACATGGGTGCAATCGAATTCAAAATGGCGTAAAATGGTGTGTCGTTGAATCCAGTTCCTTATTTTAACACCCCCGGCCATGATGATTTGGAAATATAGAATTCTCGCTTTATCTCTTTGCGTTGCTAGTTTGCCGCTGTCAGTCGAAGCGGTTGCTCCTGCGAAGCCAGTCGATTTCTCTCGTGAAGTCTTGCCGATCCTTTCAAACAAGTGCTTCATTTGTCATGGCCCGGACTCGCACGATCCTGATTTGATTCGGCTCGACAGCGAAACCACGGCGACTGCCGATCGCGGTGGGTATCGAGCAATTGATCAGGCACAGCCCAAAAACAGTGGCATGCTGTCGCGGTTGCACTCGGTGGATGAACCGATGCCTCCGTCCGATGCGCAAAAACAATTGACTGCCGACGAACTTGAATTGCTGACGCGTTGGTTAAAAGAAGGAGGCGTCTATGCCAAACACTGGGCATTCGAGGCTCCGATCCAAGTCATACCCAGATCCAATCGACGCGCTGAACGCGACGAAGTAATTGATGCTTTCGTCAAAGATGGATTCAAATCCTCGAAGGTAGATTTTGCACCGCAAGCGGATCGTGCAACTCTGGCACGGCGAGTCTCGTTGGTACTAACAGGTCTACCGCCAGAATTGGATGTTCTAGAAACGTATATCCGCGACGACAGTCCACAGGCCTATTCAAAACTTGTCGAGTCCCTGCTTGCGAATCCTAGATATGGTGAGCATCAGGCGCGTTATTGGCTGGATGCTGTTCGCTATGGAGACACACATGGGTTACATCTGGATAACCAACGAGGCATATACCCCTATCGCGACTGGGTGGTGGGTGCTCTGAACGACAATTTACCAATGGATCAGTTTATTCGTTGGCAACTGGCTGGGGATCTACTGGAGGATCCCACGCTGGGTCAACAAGTGGCAACAGGATTTGTGCGGCTCAATCCCAGTACGGCCGAAGGCGGAGCGATCGCCGCTGAGTTTCAGGCTAAAAATAACTTTGATCGTACTGAGACAATTGGAACAGTCCTGTTGGGAATGACACTTACCTGTTCTCGTTGCCATACGCACAAGTATGATCCGATCACGCAAACGGAATACTATCAGTTGCTGGCGTTCTTCAACAGCACGGCGGAAAGTCCGCTGGACGGAAATTCATATACCTATCCACCTATACTTAAAGCACCGGCAGATCAAAATGCATGGCAAGAATGGAACCAAATTGAAAAGGAACAGGCTGAAATTCTCTCACAAGCAGCCAAGTTGATTGGGACGGAAGTCAGCTTTTCCGAGGCGTTGCTAAAGCAATGGGAAATTGCGTCGCGGGACTCAAAATTGGCAATTGTTATTTCTGAAGCGAGTCCCTTCGCGAAGCTCGGACTGTTTCAACAGGCGGTTGAATTACAACGGCGAAAAGACGAAGCCAAAACAACTTTTACAACAACTTTGGTAACAAAAGACCTCTCCAACCCACGCGAAACAAGACTTCTGGAGCGGGGCGAATACGATCGCCCACAAGGGGATCCGCTGCAAGCAGACGTTCTTAGTGTGATGGGTCAATTGCCAACCGGCACACCACGTAACCGTTTAGGCTTGGCACAGTGGCTTACCGCTGCTGAGCATCCCGTCGTTACGAGGGTCTTGGTAAATCGCATTTGGGCTCGAGTATTTGGTGATCCACTTGTCCGAACACCAGAGGACTTCGGCCAACAGGGTCAACAACCAACGCACCCGGAACTTCTCGACTGGCTGGCTGTTGATTTTCAGCAGAACGGTTGGGATCTCAAGGAGATGCTCCGTCTGCTGGTTCATAGCCGTACATTCAAGCAAGAATCGGCTTGGCGTAAATCGGTGGACGATCCGACTAATCGACTGTTGGCACGCGGGCCGAGCTACCGTCTCGACGCGGAAGTTCTCAGAGATATCGGACTGTGGGCAAGTGGGTTATTGAGTCCACACATGGGTGGTGCGGGGGTAAAACCTTACCAACCCGACGGGATGTGGAAAGCGTTAGCACATCCGGGCAGCAACACCAAACAATACGTTCGTGATAAAGGTGAGCTGCTGTACCGCCGCAGTCTATACGTCTACTGGAAGCGAACCAGCCCCCATCCCATGATGACGTTATTTGATGCTCCCGACCGAGAATCTAGTTGCGTCCAACGACAACGCACAAATACTGGATTGCAATCTCTAGGGCTCCTCAACGAAACACAGCGAGTCGAAATGGGGCGAGTTCTAGCAGAACGACTATTGCTTGAGGCTCAAACAGATCGGGCACGGGTTAACCTGCTATTTAAATTGTTGGCCAGTCGGGAAGCATCGGCGGTAGAACAACAATCCGTTGCGGATTTAATAAACAACCTGCGTGCCCATTACGTGGGAAGTGAAGATGACGCTCGGGCTCTACTGGCAATTGGAGATGCTGAACAAAATGAGGACTTGGACCCCACGGACCACGCCGTGTGGACTCTAATTGCGGTCACTATTTTAGCGAGCGACCCGGCAATATTGATTTACTAATCATGAACCAAACACCTAACTTGAAATAATAAAACGATGAACACCGTGCACCCTATCCGTGAACGCGAACTGCTGATGACCCGCAGGCAACTTTTTGGTAAATCTGCTCTGGGTCTCGGTACGGCTGCTATGGCTGGGCTGATACAAACGGAATTGGGTGCCGCAGCCGAACCATTACGGGGACTTCCCCATCACACAGCCAAGGCCAAGAGGGTCATCTACCTATTCATGAGTGGTGGGCCAAGCCATATAGACCTGTGGGATTACAAACCCAAACTGGGCGACCTATATGGCAAGCAATTGCCAGACGAGGTCCGAGATGGCCAACGGGTGACGGGAATGACGGCAAATCAAAAGAGTGGATTCCCGCTGGCGCCAAGTCGCTATAAGTTCACCAAGCAGGACAATCAAGCCGACGGCTTGTGGTGCAGTGAATTGTTACCGCATACGGCTACCGTCGCCAAAGAACTCTGCGTTGTGCACAGCACGTTTACCGAAGCGATTAATCATGATCCAGCTATTACCTATATCCAATCCGGCTCTCAAACTCCCGGTCGGCCCAGCCTAGGTGCGTGGCTAAGCTACGGGCTTGGCTCAGCCAATGAGAATCTTCCTCATTACGTTGTCATGCATGCCCGAACCCGATTTCCTGAACAAAGTTTATTTAATCGTCTGTGGGGACCTGGATTTCTATCATCGGATCATCAAGGAATCCTGATGCGCAGTCAGGGAGATCCAGTGCTGTTTTTGAGCAAACCCGATGGAGTAAGTTCCGCAGATCGACGTGCACAACTTGACGCGTTGGCAGCCATCAATCAACAGCAAGCACAAGAGTTTGGAGATCCTGAAATTCTGTCGCGTATTCGACAACATGAAATGGCGTTTCGGATGCAAACATCTGTCCCGGAACTGGTAGATTTCTCTGACGAAACCAAGGACACCCTCGAACTGTATGGCGACGACGTTAATACACCAGGGACCTTTGCAGCCTGCTGCTTAACCGCACGTCGTTTAGCTGAACGCAATGTTCGTAATATTCAAATATTTCACCGAGGTTGGGACGCCCATGGAAACCTAGCCGGTGAGCATAGTTCGCAGTGCAAAGATATTGATCAGGCAACCGCGGCGTTGATCAAAGATCTTAAACAACGAGGGATGCTCGAAGAGACTCTTATCGTGTGGGGGGGAGAATTTGGCCGTACTCCGTATTGCCAAGGTAATCTAACACGCGAAAACTACGGCCGCGATCATCATCCCCGATGCTTTACCACTTGGATGGCCGGCGGAGGCGTCAAACCGGGAATCACGTACGGCAAAACTGACGATTACGGATACAACATCGCTGACGCGGATGGGCAACCCTTGTCACCCCGACCGGAAAAGGACCAATGGACGCCCGGAACGATGCATATCCACGATTTAAATGCGACGATCCTGCACCTGCTGGGGATCGACCATCATCGCCTAACTTATCGCTATCAAGGACGGGATTTTCGACTGACCGATGTGCATGGGCACGTGATATCCGAAATCCTCGCCTGAGCGACTACTTTTTTAGCAAGATTGTCAATTATGTTTAATAAGTTTTTATACTGCCAACTTATTGCCGTAAGCTTCCTTGTGAGTTTCGCCAATGCTGCGGCTAAGCCAAATATTGTCTTAATCGTATCCGATGACCAAGGTTACGGTGATATCAGCGCCTATGATCATCCGGCAGAAGTCGCCACGGTTAATCTGGATAGAATTTCCAAGGCGGGCGCCCGCTTTTCTAACGGTTATGCCTCGGCATATGTTTGTGCACCGTCGCGAGCTGGGCTACTAACGGGACGGTATCAGCAGCGTTTTGGGTTTTATAGTGGTGGCGATTCGCGAATCGGATTGCCGTTATCGGAAGTCACACTGGCGACGCTCCTGAAAACCGCTGGCTACAAGACAGGGGTGTTTGGAAAATGGCACTTAGGACTGGAAAAACAACATCACCCGCTCAGTCGTGGGTTCGATGAGTTCTATGGTTTTCTCGGGCATGGAGCACATGACTACTTTGAGCTCAAAGCGGATGATGAGCACAACGGCATGTGGCGTAACTGGGACCGTATCGATGACACGGGATATCTGACAGATAATCTAGGTCGTGAAGCAGCCGCATTTATTAGGAATCATCACGATGAGCCGTTCTTTTGCTACCTGCCGTTTAATGCAGTTCATTGGCCGTTACAGGCCCCGCAGGAAGATGTCGAACGGTACCGCAACGATAACCCAGAACGAAATATTTATTTGGCCATGTTAGATCGCATGGATCAGGCCGTTGGCGTCGTTCTGGATGAATTGGAATCCCAAGGACTAACCGAGAATACTTTGGTTTTGTTCATGTCTGATAACGGTGGCAGCAAAAAAGTATTTGCCAACAATGGAAAACTACGGGATTTCAAACAGTCCACCTACGAGGGCGGCATTCGAGTACCGTTTATGGTGAGTTGGCCGGCCGAAGTTGAGGCTGGAAAAGTGATCGAGACACCGGTTATTGCGCTCGATCTATTGCCCACCATTTGCCAAGCCGTTGGGATTACCATCCCTTCAAATAGGAAGTTGGATGGCAAGAGTCTACTACCGCTACTACAGGGCGAGGCGGTAAAGCAACTGCACGAGTATCTTTATTGGGATGGTGATGAAGGGCGTTATGCCATCCGCAACGGCGATTGGAAATTGGTGGTGTGCAACGACACGGTCAGCCTTTATAACCTCGCAGAGGATATTGGTGAGGAACATGACCTAAAAGAAGTGCACCCCGAAAAACTCAAGCAATTGCAGGAGCAATTCACAGCCTGGCGAAAACAGTGCCCGCCAACATTGCGAGAACAACAAACAGCAAAGAAGAAACCTGTGCCTGCTAGCACTCAGCGACGTTCAGGCACCCCAAATGTACTCTTGGTCATTTGCGACGATTTGAATCGGCATGTCACGACCTCCGGCTATCAACACATAAAGACCCCGTCGCTGGAAGCATTGGCGACGCGGGGCATGACGTTTAATCGCGCCTACTGTCAATATCCGGTCTGTGGTCCATCGCGGGCATCGTTTCTAAGTGGTGTGTATCCTGAAACAACGGGTATCTTGGATAACAAGAGTGATATCCGCAATGTCCGCCCAGAATTGAAGTCCTTACCCCAATTGTTTAAGGAAAATGGCTACTGGACCGGCGGAGTCGGTAAGGTCTTTCATGGGAAACTCGATCACGGCGACACCGCTTGGCATGAGTATCATCAGTTTCACAATTCTTGGAATCCGGTTTTAAAGCCGATACAGGATGCTTTTGAAAAAGAGCATGGATCCATTGATTTACCTGAAAACCAGAAAGCATGGCGTGCTGCCCTAAAGGAAAATAGAGTTGCTGCGGGTGGGCAGTCACCTCCGGGATATGGTCCGACCGATATGACTGACGCTCAGCACCGCGACGGCAAAAACGTACGTCAGGTCGCAAAATGGATTAATGAACAGAGCCATGGTGATAAGCCATTTTTCATCACCTGCGGAATTCACAAACCTCATGTTCCTTTTTGGGCCCCCCAGAAATATTTCGATATGTATCCCCCGGATAAAATCCCAGTACAACCCGTTCCGCTTGATGATCTCGACGATATTCCGCCGCGGGCATTAGTACACCGATACGAAGCGTTTGGCTTTGAACGGGGTGTTGAAAACATCAAATTACGGCGCGACTACATGCAGGCTTACCACGCTTGCATTACGTTTATCGACGCACAAATCGGGCTACTGTGGGACGCGTTGGATGAACAACAGTTATGGGAAGACACGATTGTCATTGTCATGTCCGACCACGGCTATCATTTGGGGGAGCATTTCTTGTGGGGAAAAGTCACATTGTTTGAGGAGTGCGCGCGAGTTCCTTTGATTATTCATGTTCCGGGACGTACCAACGCCGGCAGTTCCACTGAGGGCCTCGTCGAATTGGTGGACCTGCTGCCGACCCTCTGCAGCCTCTGTGATATTACCATTCCAAATTACGTTCAAGGGACTTCGCTGGAACTTTTACTAGAGGACCCCTCGCTACCGGGAAAACGGCAGGCGTACACGGTAGTGACTCGAGGCGGGGGAGAATTAGGTCTGTCCGTACGCGTTGATCGCTGGCGATATGCGGACTGGGGCGATTCTGGAAAAGAACTGTATGACCTTAGGAACGACCCCGGCGAAATTCGCAATCAGTTTGGTGAATCCCGCCAACAACAAGTGCAACGGATGCAACGGACGTTAGAAAATGCTAGAACACCTCTGCGTCTAACGAATCCAGAATAGTTGGATTCCACGATCATTCAACGGCGTTACTCTTGCTTCGGCGTCCATGTGTAGAAATGGTGAATAGTGCGGGACTTAAATGGAGTGCCGGGTTGCAGCAGTGTGCTGGGAAAGTTGGGCTTGTTAGGTGAATCTGGAAAATGCTGTGTTTCCAAGCAAAACGCCTGATTGGTTTTATAAAGAGCACCGTCGCGACCTTTAACTTCCTTCATATGGATCGAGGTGTAAAACTGTACTCCGGGTTGATCGGTACGGACCGCCATGCCACGACCGGTCGAGCGTTCAGATACCCGTGCGATCAATTCCGGCTGTGCGGGTCGCTGCATCGCTAAAACATAATTGTGATCATAGCGGCCGACATCGACCTGCTTTGAGATTTTCGCGCCCTCGCGGAAATCAAAAGGAGTTCCAGCGACTTCTTTGATTTCGCCAGTTGGTACGCCGTCATCGTCGACCGGCAAATAGTGATCGCAGTATAGACGCACAAAGTGGTTGTGGACGTCTCCGGCATCATGGCCGGCTAGATTGAAATAGGAGTGTTGTGTCAAATTGATATGAGTGGTCTTACTCGTAGTGGCAAAATAACTAATGGCCAGGTCATTGTTAGCATTGAGCGTATAGTTAACACGAACCATGAGTTTTCCAGGATATCCTTCGTCTCCATCTTCACTAACTAACTGAAAGGAAACACCGACTGCCTTATCTAGTTTCAACACAGTCGCCTTCCAGATTCGCGAATTAAAACCAACTTCACCCCCATGCAGATGATGGCCATTGGCAAAATTATCGGCAAGTTTATACTGCTGGTCGCCTATCTTGAAACTCGCGCCTGAAATGCGATTGGCAAAACGTCCCACGATGCAACCGGAGTAGATACCGTCGTTTTCATAACCCTCCAAGTCGTCGTAGCCGAGAACGATATCCGCTAGATTGCCGTCCCGATCCGGCGTGATTAACGAAGTTAACGTAGCACCCAAGTTAATCAACTTGACTGTTATCTTGTTTTTATTCGTCAACGTATACTGTGTTACTTTTTCACCAGTGGATGTCTTGCCATATGCTTTGCGCGATACAGACAACTCCGCCGCGTTGATGGTCGGTAACATGCAAGTGAGTAGCATACAGATCAGCGTTAAACATGTTTTCATAAGTCGTTATTCCTGCAAACAAAGGGAAGGCTTGGCACCTTTAGCGTTTTGTAATCTACAACATTATACTGTACAAGTCACTGTTCTAACTTATACGATATTAACCTAAAGACATTTCGTTACGCAAAAAAGGTAACCATCACGATGAGATTCACTTTCCAGTTGGCCGTTTTGTTTATCTGCGCGGCAAACGCGATAAGTGCCGCCACTCGGCCCAACGTCGTTTTTATTCTTGCTGATGACCTCGGCTGGAGTGATACGACGCTTTACGGGACGACTAGTTTCTACGAAACACCAAATATCCAGCGTCTTGCCAAGCGGGGACTTTTATTTACTAATGCCTATGCGGCTCACCCACTTTGTTCTCCAACCCGCAGCAGTATCATGACCGGCTTAGATCCCGCTCGGACGGGATTCACTAGTGCAGCCGGCCACGTCGCTACTGTAACCCTAGAAAAACAATTAGCGCCTCGGGCTAAGCCGGACCAAAGAGTACTGACGCCAACGAGTGTTTCCAGACTCGACACCAAGTACATGACGCTGGCGGAAACCATGAAAGCGGCAGGATACGTGACGGGGCATTTTGGGAAGTGGCATTTAGGACCGGAACCTTACACGCCTCTGCAACATGGTTTTGACATCGATATCCCGCACTGGCCTGGTCCTGGACCTGCTGGTTCCTATGTAGCTCCTTGGAAATTCCCGTCTACGCTTGATTTTGACCCTGCCGTTCCGGACGAACACATCGAAGACCGTATGGCCGATGAAGCCGTTGCTTTTATTTCAGCCAACCGAGACCAACCATTCTTCCTGAATTACTGGGCGTTTTCGGTGCACGGCCCGTGGGATGGGAAAAAGGCACTCAAAGACAAGTACGCCCGTAAGGCCGATCACACCAATGCCCAGCGACTGCCCGTGTACGGTGCAATGGTGGAGAGTCTCGACGACGCGGTCGGCAGACTGCTTGATGCTCTGGATCGGCTTAAGCTTACAGATAATACCATCGTTGTTTTCTTTTCTGACAACGGTGGTAATTTGTACAGTCGCATCGACGGGCTTCCGCCTACCAGTAACGCTCCTTTGAGAGGAGGCAAGGCGACTATCTATGAAGGTGGTACCCGAGTCCCTTGTGCCGTTGTCTGGCCCGGCAGGACGAAAGCGGGGCAGACAACCGCTGCACTAATTAGCAGCACGGACTGGTATCCCACACTATTGGAGATGCTACAGATTAAAAATCCAACCGGCGTCCAGTTCGATGGAATCAGTCAGGTACCGGCGCTGCTAGGCAAAACCGCGCCGCGTGACTCTGTTGTCTGCTTCGTGCCGAACTATTTCCCTAGACCAGACACGATTCCCGCGACCTATATACGACGTGGTCCCTGGAAGCTGATTCGCTTTCACGCGGATGGAGATCAGGGGGATGACCGTTTTGAACTCTATAATCTAGACACGGACATTGGTGAGTCTAAAAATATTGCGACCGCCAATCCGGATCTTGTGCGGCAACTAAATGATGCGATTAGCACATATTTAAGAAACACCGAAGCTCTGGTGCCCGTACCCAACCCAAACTTCGACATGGACACGATCTCGCGCTCCGATAAACAACTGCGTGCTGAGTTGCACATGAGTGACGACTGGTACTTTTTGGATAACGGCTTAATCCGCATCGGTGTTGACCGATCTCGCGGCGCGGGCATTGGCTACCTTTCACCGTCAACAACCCACGGCAATGTGCTCAATCACTTTGACGAAGGGCGTTTTATCCAACAGTCCTACTATGGCAAAAAGGATGGTTCGATGTGGAATGGAAAACCATGGAATTACAATCCAGTGCAGGGTGGCAGTTGGAAAGGGGATTCGTCGCAGATACTTGAATTCCACAAACATAATTTGGAGCAAACTATTTTCTCCCGAGTGCAACCACGACACTGGGCAACTGGCGCAGCCTGTCCCGAAGCGGTCATGCAACAGACGATCTCTTTAGATGGAGAAGTTGCACGCGTGCAGTTCCAATGGACCTATTCTGGTGAAAATCAAATGCTGGCTAGACACCAGGAAATGCCCGCGGTATTCGTGGACGCGGCGCTAGAGAATCTTGTCTATCGCGATCAGGGTAAACTTGAACGTCGCGTTCCCCAGTGGCCGAATGAATACGGTACCGCTTCGGGGCAGTGGTTTGCTTACGTGGACAAATCGGACTGGGGCATCGGAGTTTTTACGCCAGGGACTACGTCATTTACGTGTTATCGAGCTAAAGGGAATGGCAAGCAGGGACCTCAAGGGTCTGCTTGTTCCTATGTAGCGCCGTTACGCACGTTTTCACTAAGCACGGGACAAGTCGTACGGTACGATGTTTACCTGACATTGGGGAAACTAGCCGACATCGAGAAACGGTTTAACGCTGTGCAGCAGCAACGAAAGATTGCCGACAATTCAGCAGCGGTAATTCGACGTAGTCCGACAGCGATTTTCCGACGTCGGGATACGAACGAGGACGGTTTTCTCACACTTAAAGAATACATTGGTGACCCAACGAACCGAAACATTCCTGCTTTAACCAAGATGTTTACCCAGCGGGATGCCAACAATGACGGGCGACTCACAATCAAAGAAATGAACAACCAAAACTAATCGCCGCGGTTAAATGATGACGATATCAACCTCATTTCTTTTCCGACAATCTGCTATAATTGTTGCATGCCACGCTTACCACACAATTCTGATATTTATCGCCGCATCCAATCCTTGATATGGTGCTGGATCGGTTTATCGCTGTGCAGCAGTGTGGCGGTGGCGCAAGATGACGACTTCTCGCCGGCACAAATTGAAGGGTTTGAAAAAAACATACGTCCCTTATTGATACAGCATTGTTACGAATGCCACAGTGCTGATGCGGACAAGATAAAGGGCGGACTCTTGCTCGACAGCCGTGAAGCATTGCTTGTCGGTGGTGATTCGGGCCCTGCTATCGTTTCAGGGAAACCCCAAGAGAGTTTGTTGATTTCCGCGGTCAAATACCAAAGTTACGAAATGCCTCCCAATGGAAAACTATCTGCGAAAGACATCAGCCTGCTCAACGATTGGATATTGGCCGGAGCGGCTTGGCCAAAAACAACGGCTC
>CAWVZW010000084.1:0-14792 GCA_963934735.1 uncultured Planctomycetaceae bacterium | reverse complement strand
ATCCGACTGAGCCCTTTTGAAAGCAACCAACTCAAGCCAATCAGGATTAATCCTAAGATACAACCGACGCCAATCATCCACAGCGGTGTCAGCCAACTCTGTAACTTTGGAGATACGTCCAGTGCCAGCGGTGCGTAGGATCCAATTTGGTTCAACAGGTCTTGTAGCATTTGAATAGATGCGTTCATTCGTCTTCCAATTTGTTTTTAGAAAAAAATATGTGCGATTTGATATTGGTTTATTTTCTCTACGTATTGTCGACAATACGCAGTCACTTCCTGCTTCGTTCAGATGTGCTCAAAACAGGACCGTGAAGTCAGCAAACTCACCGCTTGCGACTTCCGTCGTTGTATTTGTTTCCTTAATTACTCCGGCCATTCTTTCTTGTACAGACGCTGTAAACCCTGCCACCTCTTCACGGTCGCCCTCGACTACCAGTTCAACAGTCCCGTCCTCCAAATTACGGACGTGACCATAAACGCAATAAGATCGTGCTTGCATTTGTGTAGCATGTCTGAATCCGACGCCTTGAACCCGTCCTGTAAATATCACTCGGTTCCGAACCACGTTGCTGCCTTTTTCGCCTTAGTATACGTCTGTTTTTGCAGCGTTTAACTGCGGACAACTCCATATGTGTAATTGTCACTCACAAAATTGCCGAATTGACCAAAGGTAGGCCTAGTACTAAGAAAAACTTGCCGTGGCAGTGTTTTTTTATGGTCTATACCAATCACAATGATATTGACGCTTAACTACGGCCCGCAGTACTGTTTGCAACATGGAACTATCTCGCAAAATTATCCGCTTACACAGCGTTTATCACCTGTGCTACCGCTCCACCTGTATTGTCGTCCAACGGATTAGCCTTAACTGCATTGCACGGTACATCGCAATCCTTGCGCTGGTGGCATTTTGCTCGGTGATCGTAAACGCCCAAGATCAAACAGTTAAGCTACCGAATACCAATAACAGCAGTGTTCTGCTGCTACGCAACGGGCAGACGTTCAGCGGTACGATAGTCAAATCAGCCGCGCTTCAACCACATTACACATTAATCGATGATTCTGGTAATCAACTACGTTTTCCTAACGATCAAGTCGAGTTTGTGAGCGACTCGATCCTTGAAGTCTATGCCTATCGCCGTGCCACACAAATTCGTAACAACGCACCGGCCTGTCTTGCATTAGCACAATGGTGCATGCAATCGCGTTTGTTTGATCAAGCACAAGAGCAAATTGTTAAAGCCATCACAATTAGCGGTCGCACGGCGACCATCACACGGCTTGAGATTCGCCTCGATCTTTTACGTTCACCGCTCACAGGGCATGGATTACCGCCAATTGGCGCCACCGCATCACCGCAAATTATAAGTGCTGAACAAGTTGAACAACGCATCGACCAGTTCCCAGATGGTGTGGTGCACCAATTCATCCGCTCAGTGCAACCTTTACTACTGAGTCGCTGCGCACTGGCTGGTTGCCATGGCCCCAGCCCAAAATCGGGCTTTGTACTTTTTCGTACATCAGCAAACCGTCCTGTTCCTCATCGTATTAGCCAGCGCAACATATACAACACGCTAACCACGCTCGACCTACTTCAACCGGAGAACAGTTCACTCCTCACTGCCGCCACCACCGTCCACGGCGGACAGAAACAACCTGCACTAGACATCGATGCATCTCAAGAGATTGCGAACCTCGTTAATTGGGTTCGAGTCATGGCGTCAACGCCAACCCACAACAACAATTCAATACCGTTGAAACCGACCCTGACTCAGGGTCCAATCATGTACCAACATGGTGATCCCCAACGTACAGAAAAAATGCAAATACCCGAGTCGAAACTGCCGGACGAAGTGCTTAATGCACCGGCGATTCCCAATAACCTTCAACAATGGATGCAATCACGACAACCCCAACAATCGCAAACTGCTTTAGGACTCGGCGTCGTCCTCCCCGTAGAAATGCAAGGGCCAACTTTTGGGTCCATGAAAATCCCACCGTCACAGCGTGTTAACCTCACGCCCGAGCTTGGAGGTATCTTTTTTCTTCCTAGCGAACGGAAGTTTCTCGAAAAACGATGATCCGCAATTATAGACGGTACCGTCCGCCGTTTGAATAATCATCAAAACGTTTAAGGCAAGCTCTTCGCAATTCGTCGCCTATTGGCATTCTGTCGATTTCATATCATACTAGTATATTAGTTGGTCAATGCAGTATTAGGCTTACCAAAAGTATCACGGTCCGGATAGCTGCCACTATTCAACCAAAAATACCCGCCTTTGTACGGCGAAACTACCAATCGTCATCCTTATCAACTATTATTACATCAATGCGGTTACTTACCGAATCCGCAAACGAGACCACTATTTTTCAGTTCATTTAACACGAGCACCTTAAACGCAGATGGAACAGAAATCACAGGACCCACAGAACCGACCACAACGAAGTGGCTTGCCCAGAATCTGGGTGATCATCTTTATTGTCCTCCTAATCAGCATGTTTGTGTTACGTTCCGCTGCCCCGTCCAAGGTGCGTTACAGTGATTTCAGCGACTATCTGACGACACCAGCAGATAGCACAAACGATCTTACTACTGTGATCGACCGTGGGGATATCAAGCTCGTCGAACTGGCCAACTCGAACTACGCAACCATCACCTTTAATTCAGAGAAAACTATAACCAACATCATCGGCGATCCAGTTGCTGACCAGGTAACGGTGCAGGTCGACATCCCTCCAAACGACAGTTCACGCGCCCAATTAGTAAAACTACTCGAAGGGAATATTGGGGGCGATACAAAACTCACATCCGTCGATTACATTTATCTTCCTCCTGACGATACCGCGTCATTTCTACTAATGATTGCTGTCATGCTGCCGATTGTCATACTGGTTTTCTTTTGGATTTCCTATCGTCGCAGTCAAAATCAATTCATGGGTGGCGGATTCTTGTCGGGTTTTGGCAAAAGTACAGCCAAGCGATATGACAAAGAGGAACATCCCATTACCTTCAAAGACGTTGCCGGTCAAAAAGCCGCCAAAGCGGATTTGTTAGAAATCGTTGAATTTCTTCAATCCCCCGAGAAGTACCAAAAGCTAGGCGGAAGAGTTCCCAAAGGTGTTCTCTTAAACGGACCTCCAGGAACCGGTAAAACGTTATTAGCAAAAGCCGTAGCGGGTGAAGCTGGTACACCGTTCTTCTCGATCAATGGCTCAGAATTTATTCAAATGTTCGTCGGCGTGGGTGCCAGTCGTGTACGCGATCTATTTCAAAAGGCTAAGGAAGCCG
Source organism: uncultured Planctomycetaceae bacterium (assembly GCA_963934735.1). Classification (GTDB taxonomy): domain Bacteria; phylum Planctomycetota; class Planctomycetia; order Pirellulales; family Pirellulaceae; genus UBA721. The sequence goes on along the minus strand of CAWVZW010000084.1, from coordinate 11,501 downwards.
CTCCGGCCATTATCTTCATCGACGAGATCGATGCAGTCGGACGCCAACGTGGTGCTGGAGTAGGTGGAGGTCACGATGAGCGTGAACAAACGCTTAACCAAATTCTAAGCGAAATGGATGGATTTTCGACTACAGATTCCGCGATCGTAATCGCCGCGACAAATCGGCCTGACGTATTAGACCCAGCTCTGCTACGACCTGGTAGATTCGATCGGCATGTCACGGTAGGATTGCCCACACAAAAAGGGCGGGCCGGGATATTTAAAGTACACGTACGTGAAGTCCCCCTCGCCGAGGACGTCGACCTTGACCGGCTCGCCGCAGGTACGGTCGGACTAACTGGCGCTGATATCCGTAACATGGTCAATGAAGCGGCATTGTGGGCCGCTCGCCACGATAAAACTTGCGTAGACATGTCTGATTTCGATTACGCTCGCGATAAAATCCTGATGGGAGCCAAACGCGAAGAAGTGCTAACTGCTGAAGACAAGGAAAAGACGGCCTACCACGAAGCCGGGCACACACTTGCTTCTTGGTTCCTTAAAGGCGCCGATCGCGTGCATAAGGTAACAATCATACCGCGGGGTCGGTCGCTAGGGTCCACGCAAATGTTACCCGAAGAAGATCGAGTTTCCATGTCGCAGACACAACTGGAAGACCATCTTGTTGTGCTGCTGGCTGGTCGGGCTGCGGAACACCTCATCTATGACGAGACCACCGTTGGCGCTGAAAACGATCTGGAGCGAGCAACTTCAATGGCGCGGCGAATGGTCACGCGTTGGGGCATGAGCGAAAAACTGGGACCCGTAAACTACAAGCTCTCAGATGAAGATCCATTTTTAGGGCGAGAAATTCACGCACAGCGACAATTCAGTGAACACACGATGGAGTTGATTGACAAGGAAGTGACGAACTTTTTGCACCGCGCGTCCGAGCGAGCGGGTGAATTTCTAGTTGAATATCGCCAACAACTTGAAATCGTAACCTTGGCGTTGCTCGAGCGTGAAGAATTATCGGAAAATGATCTTACCGAAATTATCGGTCCGTCGGTTCATCCCATCCCTAAATCGCTTTCAGTCGACGTTGCTGACAAGGAAACCGACAACGATACACCGGCCTCTACAGATCAACAAGATGACACAAACGTGGAAGATGAAAATATATCCACGACGCTCGACGAGGATGTCGTTGAATCGGAACTCGACACAACTGAAAGTACATCCGACACCCCACAAGTGCCCTCGGAGTCAGTCACAAACACAGTGAATCCGTCCAATACCGATGATCCCGACACCACGGATCCTGCGACGACGTGAAAAAAAGCTTGATCCTTTACTGTGCTAGAGGTGCGATCGATGGCTAAAAAGAAAAAACCGAAAAAGATCCGTACGGCACTCAAAAAACGACACCAGACCCGCCAACGAGCGGGAAATCTTACTCGAGAGTTTCGACAACACGGATTTGAGGATGAGTCGCCGGAAAACCGTGAGCGTATCTCCGGCAAAGGAGACCTGACTAGGCACCGCACGGTGGTTGGAGTTGCCGCGGACACCGATGACGCAGGATTACAGGTTCACCTGAACGTTGACGATTCCGATACGCTTACCGGGCGAGTGTTACGCGTACATGGACTAGAAAGTGTCGTGCTATCTGAGAACGGGCTCGAATACCGCTGCGCCATCCGTGGACTATTAAAAAATATGGATACTGACCAGCGCAACGTAGTTGCCACTGGTGATCGCGTCACAATCCGTCCGGAACCTATCACGGATTCCAGCGATGTACAGCAAGGACTGATCGTACGTATCGAACCCCGTTACGGTGTGATTAGTCGCGCTAGCCGAGGTCAGCAACACGTCATCGTCACCAACGTCGATCAAATCGTGATTGTCGCCAGTCTCGCTGAACCCGATCTTAAACCCAATCTGATCGACCGATTTCTAATTACAGCCGAACGCGTAGGCTGTCAAAGTATCGTGTGTTTAAACAAGACGGATTTGATCGATCCTGCAGAATTACAACCGCTGGCCGGAGTTTATGGCCAACTTGGATACCATACACTTTTCAGCTCAACGACCTCCGGGCAGGGCATCGAGGAACTCCGTGCGTTGTTACGACATAAGCAATCGGTAATTGTTGGGCAATCTGGAGTAGGGAAGTCGTCGCTATTGAACGCTATTGATCCCAAGCTTCAATTAGCAACCGCGGTCGTTAGCAAGGATAATCAGAAAGGAAAGCACACTACAACTGGCGCGTCATTGATTGCCATACAATCGGGCGGTTTTGTCGTGGATACCCCTGGTATCCGTCAGTTCCAACTTTGGGATGTGATTCCAGAAGAAGTCGCCGGGTTCTATCGGGAGATTAGGCCCTTTATCAATAAGTGCAAATTCCCAGATTGCACCCACGTTCACGAATCAGACTGTGGTGTCAAACATGCCGTTGCCGATGGCCTGATTGATATACGACGATATGATAGTTACTGCCAAATACGCGATGACGATTCTGCACGATAGATATTGTCGACGAATACATCCAAGGATTTCAAATCAATGCTACCTACGAAACGCCATCTAAAGATTATCCCCATACTGTTGACAGTCATATCCGTGTTTACGGTGCCTTCAATGGCAACGCCACCCAATATCATCGTGATTATGGCGGATGATTTGGGCTACGGCGACTTATCGAGCTATGGTGCGAAAGATCTGCAATCCCCTCACATCGATCAACTTGTAAAACGAGGTTTGAATTTTACGGAGTTCTACGCAAACTGCCCGGTATGTTCGCCCACTCGAGCTTCATTCATAAGCGGTCGCTATCCAGAATTGGTTGGCGTACCCGGAGTAATTCGCACCCATCCTGAAAACAACTGGGGTGAATTGAGTCTAGGAATCCCTACCGTCGCGTCACAACTCCAAGACGCCGGATACCAGACCGCGCTCATCGGCAAATGGCATCTGGGACTCACTGAACCGCATTGGCCCAACAACCGTGGATTTGACCTCTTCCACGGATGGCTTGGAGATATGATGGATGATTACTACAGGCACCGGCGACATGGAATTAATTACATGCGTCACAACACCGAAGTCATCGACCCATCAGGTCATGCGACAGATTTGTTTACTCAATGGTCGTGCGACTACCTAAGGAAACATGCAAATGATGACGATCCCTTTTTTCTATATCTATGTTACAACGCGCCCCATACACCCATCCAACCGCCACAGTCTTGGTTGACAAAAGTCCGCGAGCGTGAACCCGAGGCACCTCTCGCGCGAGCAAAACTGGTCGCCCTCATCGAACATATGGACGATGGTATCGGTAAAATTATAGATACAATCAATGAGACTGGACTCTCAGATGACACTGTTATTGTTTTCACGTCAGACAACGGTGGTCAGATAAACGTCGGAGCCAACAATGGGCAGTTACGCGATGGAAAACAGAGCATGTACGAAGGGGGACTGAAAGTTCCAACGTGTATCGTCTGGCCAAATAAGATTGCAGCCAATACAACCACGAACCGCCGAGCGCTCACAATGGACCTATTTCCTACATTGTGCGAAATCGCTCAGACAAAAATCCCCGAATCTGTCGATGGAATTTCCCTCTTGCCAACCCTGTTAGGCACGGAACAAATTACCGATCAACGCGATTTCTTTTATCATCGTCGGGAGGGAGGCGCGCGATATGAAGGTCTAACCACCACTGCCATTCGCCGAGGTGAGTGGAAACTCCTACGCAACAGCCCGTTTTCTCCGCTGGAACTCTATAACCTAAAATCCGATCCACTTGAACAAAATGATCTAGCTAGAAAGAATCCCAAACAATTTCGGGAACTCGCGGCTGCCCTGCGACTTCAGATTCAACGTGGCGGCGCGATTCCATGGCAACCAACCCAAGAAGTACCCAAATAATGGCATTAACCACTATTGTTGGCATATAATCACAAATTCGCATATTCACTGCGATGCTACTCTCGGACAACCGGAGTTTAGACTTGACTGCAATACACTAGCGGTTGAAAATTTGAGTATCACTTTGAGTATCACCTTGTAAACGACACTAGGCCAAACGATTACCGTCTGTACGAAGCATTGTCACCCGTTTTTTTACACTGAATGCCTTAGGTTTATCCACTGTGGACGAATATATCAATCCCGAGTCGCAATCCCCTCTGGATGACAGTCTATCTGGGGTATCGTCAAACAAACCAAGCGAAGGTCTAGATCCGGCGGAAATCACTGCGGAGTCCTCAGTCCCTGCCCACGAAAACCTAATTAGAGATCTATCCGAACATCGTCAAACGGTTATTTCCACAGGTAAAGCAGGTCAAGCAGGTCAAGCCGATCGAGCGGGTCAAGCGGGTCAAGCGCAACCGAAGAAACAAACGTCGGCAGACGTTGGTCGTGCACTCCAAGGTGCTCAACTAGAACACTTCCAGCTAGAAGAATTCGTCGGCGGAGGGGGCATGGGTGCCGTATTCCGCGCCACTGATAAGAAGTTGGGGCGGACGGTAGCGGTCAAAGTTTTATCTCGAAACCGTAAGGATGTTGATTCGCTACGACGCTTTAAAAACGAAGCCCAGAGCGCTGCGCGCTTAGATCACCCCAACATCGCCCGAGTATTTTACGTTGGAGAAGATAAGGGTTGGAATTTTATCGTATTTGAATATATCAGTGGAATTAACATTCGCGAATTGGTTTCCCAACGCGGACCATTGTCGTTACAGGATTGCTGGTCATATGTATTACAGGTTGCCGACGCTCTGACGCATGCTTCTCAACGCGATATCGTCCATCGGGACATAAAACCCTCGAACATCCTAGTGACTTCAGACGGAACCGCCAAATTAGTAGACATGGGCCTAGCTCGATTCCATCAACTTGATTCGGATAACTCAGACGCAACTGCGTCCGGCGTGACACTCGGCACGTTCGATTACATTTCACCGGAACAAGCCCGAGACCCCCGTAATACGGACGTTCGCGGCGACATCTATTCACTAGGTTGCACGCTGTACTACATGCTCACTGGACGTGCTCCATATCCCGCCGGTACGGTTCTTCAGAAATTACTGAGTCACTCCGGCGATCCCGTTCCCGACCCACGTGCGTTCCGTGAAGAACTAGACGACGGTACTGTGCAAATCCTCCACAAAATGCTCGCCAAGCAACCGAGTAATCGATATCAAACTCCCAACGAACTAATTGAGGACATCATCTCCGTCGGGGAACATCTCGGTCTATCACTTTCACACTCCGGTCGAGTCTGGGTATCGCGACTATCTCGACCTCAATTCTCCGTTATCAAGCACGTGCCGTGGATAGCGCCTTTGGTGCTACTATTGGTAACGGCACTCGGACTAACACAATTCGCGCCAAGCAGTCCTCCTCTCATCGTCGCTGAACCTACTTTCAGTAGCGCTCCTTACGTCGTGCCCGAGGCCGAAGAAGAAAACACCCAAGTGACAATTCGCGACGACGTCACATCTAGGAATATTAAATCCGAGTCCGTTGCTTCCGACACCGGTGATGACGGTCCGCCCCTGACTGAAATGCCTTTAGCCACTGGTGGTGCAGAGACAATTACACTGTTTGTCGGCCCGCACGAGTTGCCTCTCGCGTCTGACCAACTCGCCGTTGACACCTTCACTGAAGCAATCTCGCTCGTCCAAACAAACCCCTCGATTGCTATTGTCGAATTACACGGCAATCATGAAGTTTCATCTTTGGCATTACAACTACTCGACCGCCAATCACAGCCGATTACATTTCGCAGCGGCGACAGTTCTCGTTCCCTAATCGACGTGCAACTTACCGCCGGCCAACTTGAAACCAATTCGCCACGTTTTTTCCACTTTTCTTACGGCGACATCTCCTTTGAGAACATTGGATTCCGATTTTACCTCTCCCCGGAATTTCGCCAGCAATGGTCGATTTTCCAACTTGACGACGTTGTGGCCCTACGCTTCGACGATGTGGACATCTCAGTCATACCTGCCGTCGCGGATAATCGCTATATACGAATTGCCGTGTTCGATTACGTAACCAGTCCAATTATCGATGACGAAGGTGAAGGTGAAGAAATTGCGACTGTGCGGGAAGCAACCACGCTAAATTTGACCAATTGCATCATTCGTGGTCCAGTCAACTTCCTGCGGGCAACCCCTTCACAACAAATCAAAGCGACTTGGCGAAATGGCCTATTTGCATCCTCCGATTGGTTCCTGCAACTGCCTAGTATAATAACAACAACGGCAGTTCCTGCTCAACAGCTTAATACTACTGATAGTCCAATCTCCCTTACAGTGGAACTACAACAGCTGGTTGTCTCTGCAACTCCTGGGATACTTCGCGTGTACAACGATACGGTTGGTGCAACTCGTGGTCTACCGCCCGTGGTTGATTTTAAAATGACAAAATCTATATTCGTACCATCGCCTGGCAATTCAATCGTAGAGATCGACCAAATTACAACCAGTGAAGAACTTCGTTACCGTCCCACGATACGTGGGTCTGACAATTGTTACCAAAATACAAGATTGATGCTCATTGAACACGACCGAGACGACATCATGCGAACCACTCAACTCACCTTTGATGAATTGACTATTGAATCCAGTCCATTCCAAGACAACGATTGGTTTCAACAACAAAACATTTTGCCAACTAGTAGCATTACTTGGCAAGCAACACCAGTTCCTCCCATAACCACGCCCGATTATTTACAAACACCCCATCACTACCAACTGCTGGATTACCAGCCAGGGTCACCTGGTTTCGATTATCAACTGCTACCGGTGATTGAGTAGTTCAAACGGCGAATTTTTTATACGTCAGGCCATCTTTAAGATGTATCGCACAACTCCAGATGTTCAGTCGACGATGCCCTCCGGTATCCCCTACATTGTGGGGAACGAAGCAGCCGAGCGTTTTAGCTTTTACGGCATGAAGTCAATTTTGATGGTCTTCTTATCGGTGCACGTGTTTGCGAACATGAAATTTGAGGGCACTGGCGGGTTGATGAACGAGGAGCAAGCAGAAAACCTTGCTACACAATGGATTCACACCTTTGGCATGTGGGTCTACCTTCTACCCATCGCCGGGGCCGTACTTTCGGATTGGCTGTTTGGGAAATACCGCACGATCCTTTGGCTCTCCTTGGTCTATTGCCTTGGACATCTTGTATTGGCTTTAGGTGAGTACGCTGATCAGACCTACTGGGGAATGATTGTTGGTTTGGCACTGATTGCCGTTGGTGCCGGCGGTATTAAACCTTGTGTCACTTCCCATGTCGGTGATCAATTCGGAACGGGCAATTCGCATCTTTTGTCCAAAGTATTTAGTTGGTTCTATTTCTCGATTAACCTCGGTGCTTTTACCTCGACAATCCTGACACCGTTTGTTTTTGATAAAACACATGAAGCATACGGTGGTGCCATAGCATTTGGGATTCCCGGCGTATTGATGGGGATTGCGACATTTATGTTCTGGGTTGGGCGGAAACATTTTGTACACATTCCCCCCAAAGGCAAAGCATTTTGGACTGAGACGTTTAACAAAGCGGGACTAAAAGCGTTGGGAAATTTGTTGCCCGTGTTTTTGTTAATTTCAATTTTCTGGAGTTGTTTTGATCAGACAGCCTCTCGTTGGGTAGCCCAATCGAAACAAATGGATCAAGTGTTTTTGGGTTTTGAAATATTGCCTTCTCAAATGCAGGCAGTAAATCCGATCCTGGTTTTGCTATTCATTCCACTTTTCACTTACGTTCTATACCCCGCAATGGAACGCCTGTTTCGTTTAACGCCCCTTCGGAAAATGTGCATCGGGTTCTTTCTCACCGGCGTGGCATTTATTGCCAGCGCCTATATCGAACACACTTTAACAATACAACAAGACACCCACATCCTTTGGCAAATCGTTCCCTATATTTTTCTGACCGCTGCCGAAATCATGATTTCAATTACGGCCCTCGAATTTGCCTATTCGCAAGCGCCTAAATCCGCCAAAGCGTTAGTGATGGCCCTGAATCTCGGCGCTGTTTCCCTAGGCAACGCGGTCACTTTAGTTGTTAACAAACAAATAATGTCGTCTGATGGCACCTCCAGTTTGTCCGGAGCTAATTATTATCTCTTTTTCGCCGCTCTCGTTACTGTAGCGGGAATTCTGTTTATCGGCGTCGCGATAGTGTACCGTGGTCGCACATACATCGAAGGTGAAGTCGAAGATGATACCGTATCCCCAAGCTGATGACTTTACCCCGCTTGACAATCAAATCGGGTGTGATTCTACTATTATACTTATTCGGATAGTAAATACATTTTGACTATCTTGCCTAAACAGCTATTATTAATAGCGGAAACATACTGTGGCCGTTTGTGATCTTCAATTTTTGACATCCGGCTGTTGCATTCCCCGCCTATAACGTTCCCACCTCATACTCGCTAAACATTTAAAATGGAGACATCAATGAAGAACTTAGCATTACTACTAATCATTACTTTTTCAACGCTATTTGCCACGACAACCGACGTACAGGCGATTCCTGCTTTTGCTAAGGCCTTCGATGCACGGGTTACCAAGACATCTAAAAGCGAAGAATTCAAAGCCGCTGCGGCCCTCGCTAAGTGCAATATTTGCCACTTTGCGACTGTCGAGTCTAAATCTAAAAAACAAAAAAACGATTTTGGCAAAGAGGTCGCCAAGCATTTAGCTAAAAAGAACTATTCTGGGACTCGTGTCCGTGAAGAAGACGACGCGGTGAATGCAGAATTCGATGCAGCCTTCAAGAAAGCGATGGCGGCTAAGAACCCCAAGGGCAAAACTTATCAGTCAAGAGTAGACGCTGGTGAACTACCTGGTTCCATCAATAAAAAATAAGCGTTACCGCTTACATTTCAAAACTCCAGAACGGGGGTGCCAACACGGCTCCCCCGTTTTTGCGTGCCTACCCATCGCTTTCGGCATATCCGGTTCTTGGTTTGTAGTTATTTCTAACTTTCAATGGTCCAGCTCGATAGACAATCGATGTTCAAAATGCTCTCCCGGCGCTAACACTTGTAGACCGTCATCGTCGCCCGAAAAACCGAAGCCACCGGGAACGATTGAACACGGCTCAATACAGATTGCTTCCCGATGCGGGGGAATGTACACAACACACGTGCGGCATTGCTCATCCCAAGTCAAAGTCATTTTTCGTTCCGCAGCTTGATCAACAAGCGTTGCCTTTGCTTTCCCATCCTCAAACACGACATCGCTAAAGACATCGTCAAGTTGCAATTCGTTGATCGCTATTCCAGCACGAAACAATTCGTAACGCTCATGCGGAAGTAACAGTGAGTCCTTGCCTACCGTCAACATATTCTCGAGGCGCCAATGCGATTTTGCTGAGAATTGGAGGGAACATTTTTCCGCCGCTGTTTTGTTACTCGGAATACAAAAATATGCATGCGTTCCTAAACCACAGGGTAGAGATTCATTTCCTGCGTTTTCCACTTGGTAACTCGCTTCAAGACCTGTTGATTTCAAGGTGTATCGACACCGAATCCGAAAATCACTTGGCCATTGTCCAATTAGTTCGGGCGCGTCGAGCGATGGCTGAAATTCGCCGGTCACTTCCGACGTCTGCTGATCAACTACGCGCCACGCTCGGTCCAATACAAACCCATGAATCGCATGCCCCAATCCGTCATCACTCTGTAACGCGTAACAGTGGTTATTCCATGTAAACGTACTTCCTGACAACCTCCCGGGAAATGGGAACAATATCGGAATCCCCGAACCGGACGGGCGTGCGGTTCCTTGTTCAACATCTGACTCGGACCACAGCACTTCATTACCACCAACGGTAAGACGGAACAGATTAAAGCCAAACTCTGGCAGAATACTCGCGGTGCATGATCCGCTAGCGTCTTGCAAGTCGATTCTCTGCATCAAAACCCCTCCGGTACTAACTCAAAATTGAAACGGCGGTCATACAGCTAAACAATGCGATCAAAGTAGTCACCGCTCGAGCTACGGCCTGCGGATCAATTTTACGTGACATTAACGCAGTCCACTGTTGCATTTGCAATAGCATCAAACACATACCACCAGCAAACAATGCGGTTACCACCGGATCCCCACCCATGACTAATTCCGAATTTTTCATGGTCAGTAACGCCATTAGTCCAAAACCAATTTGCGCGAAAAGCAGGATGAGCACGTTCCGAGCGGCCCAATTTACTGTTCGCACCGCGGTTTCCTGCGCCAGATCGCTTGTATCACGGGCCGACCGCAAAGATATCACCGCAAGATATGCAAACGATAGCATCAACATACTAATAACAATATGTAGCCACCGCGCGAGCATACTTTTGGAAAATGCATATTCATAAAACTGCGCCCGACTCAACTCTGCCCCAGTCGACTCAAGTTCGGCGACAATAGTCGCTGGAACTTCATGTACGAGCATAAAAATAATCGGGAAGTGATAAAGCAAATTTGTCGTCGCTAAAATAATCAACAAGGATCGAAACACGAAGGGTTTTAATCCGTCGGGACGTTTTAGCCACCAACGGTGAGTAATCAACAACAACACAAATGAAAAAATCCATTCAATTCCCGCATACATAAATCGTGTTTTCAGTATATGGCAACGCTGATGAAAATCTGGGTTCCAGACTAAGGCGGCGATAATTAATCCAAACACTGACCCTAGAATTAAGGCGATATTAGCATGGCGGTTGAGCGTCGTTCCTAACGACCAATACGCATTTCGTTCCGCAGGATCCTTACGATTAAGCTGTTTCGCGTTGAGGGGAATACACAGCAGTGGCCCTGCCGCTGCGATGGCGATCACAAGTAAATGTAATATCTGACCAACAATTTGAATTATCTGCAAGAAAACGTGCCTCCAAAGTACCACGGTGCTCTAAGAATATATCGACATCCTACAGCGATACCTTTTGGGTGTTATTGACACAATATTTCTTCATACAGCTCTCGGTTAAATCCAACGACAAAATTGTCGCCCGAAAGAATCGCCGGCGCACGTAAACTGCCTGTTGGTCCAAGTAGTGATTTACGAACGCTCTCCGACGTAACGCTGTCTGCAGAGAGGTCAATAGTTACGACATTTTTCCCGCGGGCAGAGTAAACCGTCGTAGCGCTGCCGATGACCTTTTTTAGGTCTTTGGCGGCAAAGGAAGTCTTACGTGCGTTGTCCTGTTCCACAGGCGTTAGTCCAGCTTGGGCAAGAAACTCTTGCGACTTAGTGCTGGTCGTTCAGTTAGGACGGTGGAAATACCAATCGATTTGTACCGTCATAATGCCACTTTCAATAGGAAGCTTTTGGATAGATATGGGTAAAAAAACACGCAGACAAGTTAATCCCGTCCACGTGTTTCAAGATTGTTCAGTATGACTAGACTACCAGCCTCCACGACCGCCACCGCCACCACCGCCACCGCCGCCGCCGCCGCCGCCCCCGCCGTTATCGTAGCCACCGCCGCC
>CAWVZW010000083.1:0-14980 GCA_963934735.1 uncultured Planctomycetaceae bacterium | reverse complement strand
CGCAAACCCTTTAATATACAAGGGTCGGCGGCTAATACTGTATTTAAAATTACCTTGATTGTAAGTAAAACTCAACCCCAACAAGACCGATGGATAATGGACGAAATTGAATTGCAAACGCTATTCATGGCATAACCCCTAGCGTTTATTGGGAAGGCCGAAAGCGTAAAGTGTTGCGTGAGTGCGGACATAAATAATGCCATCGACCACAGCCGGACTGGCGTAAACCTCGTCTCGCATATCATTGGTGGCGAGGATTTTAGGATTTGGTCCGAGCGTGAGGACGGAAATGACACCTGCACCGGAGATGGTGTATAGTTTGTCACCGGAAATAAAAGGCGAAGCATAGTGAGTTCCTCGGCCTGGTGTCCGCATGCGATAGATGCGTTTACCGCTGGAGATTTCCAGACAGGTCAGGATTCCGCCGTTTTTAACGAAGTATAAATATCCGTCATTACTCAGCGGCGACGGAACCTCAGGAATGGACGCCGTGTCCAATATGCGAACGTTGGTTGGGTCATTTGGCTTTGATTGGTTGAGTCTGATCGCTAGCATTCCGTGCTGAGAAGCCTGAGCACGATATCGCTCGATTCCCGCAATCTGTTTCTTCCATTCCGCTCCGACGATTTGCCCGTCTCGATTGATATCCACCTGTTGAAATCGCACTGTGGCACCGTTCTGAGGTGCTTCCGTACCTTCGGGCCGATGGAATATCCAAAACGTGGGGAACTCGTCGCGTTCAATCTGTTGATCACCGTTTTTGTCGTTTTGTTTCAAAAGTTGTTCGAAATCCGGAAACGGTGGTCGCAGAGCTTCTTCACCTAATTTGTTCCAGGCCGCGACGATCACTTCTTCCCCAGCGAGGACCGGTGTACTAGTGGCGGTTGTTGCACAATTAACCTTCCACAGATGTTTACCCGTGGCCAACTCAAATGACTGAACTGCACGAGCGGTATGGACGATTAGTTTTCCGTCCACAACGATGGGGCAGGCTGTACATGCCATTTCGCCAGTGATGTGTTCACCCTGCTTTATGCGCCATACTTCCTTCCCCGTTGTTTTGTTAACTGCCAGCAAAAAATGGTCAACATAATTGCCACGATAGAGAATGACTAGATCGTCAAAGATGGCGGGGGAGGTGGCGTTGCCGGAATAGGATTTCGTGAGGGGCATCGGTAGTTCCCAAAGTTTATTGCCGAGCATGTCGAAGCAAATCAATCCATAGGAACCAAAGTAGGCAACCACGCGTTGTCCGTCGGAGGTGGGCGTGCTACTGGCGGGGTTAAATGAAGGATGTCCAGTTTCAATTGATTTTGCATTTACCTTGCGCTCCCAGCGAATGGCACCAAGGTTGCGATCAACACAAAGGACGGAAAGCGAGTGCGCCTGTTTCTGGTACGTGGTCAGGAAGATATTATCGCCAACAATGCAGGGAGAACTATGTCCCGGGTGCAGCGTAAGTTTCCAAAGAACGTTTGTGTCCGGCCCAAATTGCGACGGTGCGGAATTTCCCAAAGCGATGCCAGACGAATTGGTGCCGCGAAATTGAGGCCAGTCCTCAGCGGAAATGATCACAGAGAATAAGTTGGCACTTAACAGGCACAGTAGAAACGAAAGCGAAAATTTGCGAAAACTCACGGGAACAGTCCAGCCTCGACGGAGGCTCATAAATGTAAAGGGTCAAATTTAAAGGATTCAGGGAATAGAGGTGATCCTCATTTTAACACGGATCGCGCGAAACCCCGTACTCTGAGGTTCGATACTTTAAAAACTTAGCGGTTGGCTGAATTGACTTTGCACAGTAACTCTTTGACAGTTATCATTGGTCAGTGGATTTTGATAACTGTTCTCGATTGTTCGATTCTCCGAGGTCACTATTTTGAAACGTCTTGTATTAGCCATTCTAATTGCCACGCTTATTTTTAGCGATGCGGTGGCAAGTGAATTAGAAACGGGCGTGATTTTAAATCGTCGGTATAACTTTATGTTGGCGCGTAAGGATCTCGAGTACACGTTATACATACCCAAATCGTACGACAATACCAAGGAATATCCCTTGGTCGTAGCGCTTCATGGTTTACTCAGCAACCCTAAACAAGTCATTCGGTACCCGAACCTGCAACGACTGGCCGAGAAACACAATTATGTTATTGTGGCACCGATGGGTTACAACGATCGAGGTTGGTACGGCAGTTTCGGCTGGCGGATTGGGGGTTCGATTCCAGAAAACCTTGGTGAGCTGAGCGAAAAAGACGTACTCAATGTATTGGCACTCACGCGCGCGGAATTGAAAATTGACGCGCGTCGGATCTATCTCTACGGTCATTCAATGGGTGGTGGCGGAAGCCTGCATCTAGCCGCAAAATATCCAGATCAATTTGCGGCAGTCGCGGTCGTTGCTCCAGCCTACTTTAAGCCAGCCTCGAACCTGAAGCCGATTTCACAGACCCCCGTATTCGTTGTGCAGGGTGAATTGGATGTTCTGGTCCGCACGGCAGCGACGCGAACGCTGGTAAAAAACGCCAAGGCGATTGGCTTGAAGGTCACCTATCTTGAAATTACGGGGGGCAGTCATCTAGAGGTCGCTTGGAATACGCTGCCAAAGATATTCGATTTTTATAATCTCCATCGACGTAAACAGCCCGCACCAGCGGTGCCCAACGCGCAGGCGGTCATTAAGAAAAATGCGATTGAACGCTGATTGCCCGCGCCCGTATCGCTGCCTTCAAGGTACACTCAATGGGTATTGATAATGCCTTTGTTTATTTTATAATTAGGTTATGGTCTTCACCCGCTCACTCACTGCATGTTTTCTTGTGCTGTTGATTACCCAATCGACGCTAGGTGAGAAATTTCTGTCTATCGATATCGAACCTGCGACGATTGAAATCACAGGGGGTAATCGTCAGACACAGATACTCATCACGGGGCGTAGGATGGATCGGCCTCCCGTCGATCTAACACATCAGGCTAAAATTAGCATTGTCGATAACCAAGTTGCCACCTTATCGGAATCGCTTGTTCTGGGCCTGCGGGAGGGTCAAACTTCACTGCTGGTAAACGTTGAGGGAGTTGAAACCTCCATCCCAGTTATCGTGCGCGGATACAAAGACTATCCTGCTGTCAGTTTTGAAGGTGATATAATTCCACTTCTGACCAAACGCCACTGTAACAGTGGTGGGTGTCATGGCCGTCAAGGTGGACAAAATGGATTTCAATTAAGCGTGTTTGGATTCGACCCCATAACGGATTTCGAAGCTCTTACTAGGCAAAGTCGAGGCCGGCGTGTTTTTCCAGGCGCAATCGAGCAAAGTCTGATTTACAGTAAAGCTACGGGATTGGTGGCACACGGCGGCGGATCGCGAATGAAAGGCGACTCCCAAGACGCGGAGTTACTGCGAGAATGGATTAATCAAGGATTTCCATGGGGCAGCACTGACACGCCCACCGTGGCCCACATCGATGTTACGCCTAAATCCCGCAGCATGACTCCGCGGGCGTTTCAGCAATTACGTGTGGTCGCAACCTATAGCGATGGTAGTATCCGGGATGTCACCCGTGCAGCGGCCTATACCACCAATACGGCGGTGATTGCAGAATGCAACAGTAATGGTGTAATCGAAACGGGAAAATTAGCAGGTGAGGCCGCGATCACAATAAGTTACATGGGAAAAGTCGCTGTCGCTCGTGTAATCATACCCCTACCAGGAACGGATAAAGTTATTCGCCCCGCGTGGTTTACCAATCAAAACGAAATCGACAATCGCGTGTGGGCCAAATGGGAACAACTGCGGATCCATCCATCTGAACAATGTGATGACGCCACTTTTATTAGGCGACTCTTCATTAAAACGACTGGGACACTTCCAACCTCCGGACAGGTGCAGGAATTCCTGGCCGACGAATCCGCCAACAAGCGTGCCACTGCCATAGAAGAGGCTCTGGAATCGGAGGATTACATTAATTATTGGACGCAACGTTGGTCGGACATCATGATGATCAATTCAAAGACGATCGGTGGTCGCAGCGCTTACACTTTCCATCGCTGGATTCGAAAGCAAATACAGGAGAACAGACCCTACGATGATTGGGTGTACGATGTTATTGTCGCAACCGGAAATACTGGAAATGTGGGTCCCGCTAATTTTTATCGCAGCCAACGTACACCGGAGGATGTGACTAAAGCAATCAGTCAGGCATTCTTGGGGATACGGATGGATTGCGCACAGTGCCATCACCATCCCTTTGAGAAATGGGGGCAGGCAGACTTTTATGGACTCGCTGGTTTTTTTAACGGACTACAGCGGGTAAAGCTCGACGAAAACAGAGAGCTTATATATCACCCAGGGCATCAGTCGATTGCCATTCCCGTAATTAATAAATCGGTGATCACGCAACCTCTTGCCGGTAACCCCACCACTGCCGATGACAATACCGATCCTCGCCCGGAATTGGCTGCTTGGGTTATATCACCTGAAAACCCATTCTTTGCTCGTTTGGTTGCAAATCGTATATGGAAACATTTAATGGGGCGTGGGTTGGTCGAACCTGAAGATGATTTTCGCGAAACAAATCCACCAACCAACCCTGAATTACTGGATCATCTCGCGGCCCAGTTGATTGAAAACGATTTTGATCTTAGGGATCTTATGCGGAAGATCCTCAATAGCCACACATTTCAACTGTCCAGCACGCCAACCGAATCGAATCACACCGATACTCAGGCTTACAGCCACTATTTAGTCCGCCGACTTCCCGCTGAGGTTATGCTCGATGCGATTTGCCGTGTGACCGGAGTGCCGGAAAAATATGCAGGTCACCCCCAAGGTACACGGGCAATTGAGCTCTGGGACAATCAACTACCATCCTATTTTCTAGATACCTTTGGTCGAAGTTTGCGGGAATCTCCTTGTGAATGCGGCAGCAGTGGTGATCCCACGATCGCGCAAGCATTGCACCTACTCAATGCACCGGAAATAGAGAAAAAACTAATGTCAGCGGAAGGGCGTGTCACATCGCTTTCCCAAAGTTCGCTCAACCCCGCGGACCTGATCAATGAAATATCGTTAGCGACCATTGGTCGACTTCCAGATAGTAAAGAACGCAGGATTGGCACTGAACTGCTAGGGGCCAAAGACAGGCGACAGGGGATTGAGGACTTTATGTGGGTCATGCTCAACTCCTACGATTTTTTGTTTGTCAAATAAGAAAAGCCGCATAAAAACAGATTGATGCAGACGGTGCATTGAGAATGAAATATAATACGAGTATGGCTGTTTTCCTCACGACAAGCGTCTGCGAGCTATCATTATGATTCAACAACCAAAAACCAACCGACGAGACTTTATACGGATGGGGTCCATTGCTGGTCTGGGGATGGCCGATATTATGCGGATGCAACATCTTTATGCGTCCGAGGATCAGGATCGCAGTGATATCAATTGCATTTTTCTCTTCATCGTTGGCGGCATGCCTCATCAGGACATGTGGGACCTGAAGTCCGAAGCGCCTGCGGAAATGCGGGGTGATTTTCATAAGATCAGCACGAACGTTCCGGGGATTCAAATTTCGGACGTCCTCCCTCGATGTTCCACGGTTGTCGACAAAATGGCTATCTTGCGCAGCATGACACATGACGATAGTGATCATGGCCGCGGATTCCATGTCATGATGTCCGGCAAAAAAGCTGGGGCTGGCGATTTTAATGGCAACCAAGACAACAACCAACATCCATGTATTGGAAGTATGGTTTCTCATCTGGGCAACCCAGGAGTTCTTCCACCCTATATTTCATTACCGAACTTCCTCAATAGTGGTGGCCCTTCATTCCTCGGACCTGCTCATGGTCCATTTGTGATTGACTCGGATCCGGCGGCACCGGATTTTTCTGTCCGTGACATCGCCCTGCCGACCAGTGTCGCTACGCGTCGCGGACAACTTCGGCAAATGGCATTACGTCAGATCAATCAATTCGAACAGGATGTTGAGCGTGTGGGTGCTCAAGTTAAGTCATTCGACACCTTTTACAATAAGGCATACAACTTAATGGCTTCCCGAGAAGCACGTGAAGCCTTTGATATTGGCAGGGAACCGGAAGCGCTACGCGAAGCTTATGGAATGACGAGTATTGGGCAGTGCTGTTTACTGGCCCGGCGAATGGTGGAAGCTGGAAGCCGATTTGTGGCGGTGGAAAATGGGCATTGGGATACTCATCGTAAAAACACTTATAGCCTTAAGGAACTTCTTTGCCCGGCTTTTGATCAGGCGATTCCAGCATTGCTAACTGACCTCGAACAACGTGGATTGCTTGAAAAAACACTTGTGGTCGTGACGACGGAATTTGGTCGTACACCCCGCATCAATGATCTGGCTGGAAGAGATCACTGGCCCAATGCGTTTTCTATCGTAATGGCTGGTGGAGGTGTCCAAGGTGGTCAAGTTATTGGCGCCACGGACAAGCAGGGAGCTGAGGTCACGCAGCGCCCCATTACTCCTCAGGACATGGTGGCGACGGTCCTTTATGGGCTAGGAATTGATCATAAGAAACTACTCCATACGCCGCTCGGACGTCCTGTGCCCGCGGTTGATGATGGCCACGTCGTGCGTGAATTATTCGCTTAAATATCTATTTTCCACGAAAACGGCAGCGGCCATGTTCATATCCCGACTTAAGGCATTTGTTGTAACATCACTTGTGCTGCTAATGTCAGTCACGATGCTGTTTGCCCAGCCCGTCCCTACGAAAAATCCCGACAGTGTTCATCTTTTCCCAGCCGGAGCACAACGAGGCACTACGACGCAGGTCCACATTGGACTTGAACAGAGTCCACCATATACACAGTTTTTCATGCGCGGCAAGGGTGTTAACGGGGACCGAGTGTTATCCACTGAAGTCTTTGACCTCGGTCAGCCTTCCCCTAGACGGGAACCAACGGAAATTCCAATCAATTACCCCCGTCAGTGGTCATCGCAAGTCACTGTTGAAGCGGACGCTCGTTTGGGCGTTGCTTCTTGGGATACGTTTTGTGCTTCCGGCGGCAGTAGCGGATCGTTGCCGTTTGTGATCGGTGACTTACCTGAATTTATTGAGAAGGAATCTAATTCCAGTCTCAATACTGCTCATGCAATCAAACTTCCCGTTACCGTAAACGGACAGATTCACGGAGAGCGTGATCTGGACTACTACGCTGTGCAACTGCAAACGGATGAAATTATTTACGGGGAAGTACTGGCAAGACGCCTCGGGTCGAAGCTGGAACCGACAATCGCAATTTTTGATGCCTTAGGAAAACAACAAAGCTATCAGGAAGATTCCTTGGGAGATGACCCTCTCTTCGCGTTTAAAACGCCAGCAGCCGGTACCTATTTTATTCAAGTTGGAAACGTCTCGTTCCATGGGTCTACATCGCACGTCTATCGCATGAACTTGACTCGGAAGCCCGTTGCTCCCTACGTGTACCCTATCGGTGCATCCGCTGGCGTTCCTACTGATTTTAGATTCCTGATTATGGACGGCGGCGGCGGTACCATCACGGTGCATCGGGAAATCACGCTCGAGGGTGCTCCAGGCAGTTATGCGGCATGGGATGATAATACATTCGCGAATCACCACCAATTGAGAATATTACACTCGCAGTCCTCAGTGGTTACGACGGATATCCAACGCCAGCCAAAAGAACTACCGATCTCGGTTGGCCAGACGGTTAACAGTGTCCTGCCGCCCTTCTCAACTGATCGGTTCCGGCTCACCGTAACTGATGATTCCCCTATCGACATTCGCCTTCATGCGCCCTCTCATTCAAGTGCCGCCTCTTTAGTAATTGTCACGATTACAGATTCTTCGGGAAACACAGTCAAGAGAACTAAATTACAAGCAACGAGCGGATCGCTGCGGGCGTACCATTATTTAGCGGATCCCAAACCTGGCGAGTACCTTGTTGAAATACAGAGTCTTGGGGGCGTAAGGTCGAAACATCGATTGGCGTCTTATCAGCTTGAAATAGCAGCAGCGTCCGCGGATTATCAGCTTGAATCACAACGCGACTGCGTTACTATCATTCAGGGGCAGTCGCTTGAAATCCCGATCACAGTAAACAGACAAGGTGGATTCCAAGGTGAAATCAAACTAAGACTGTCCGGCCTTCCTGAGGGAGTCTCCGTTGCAAATGATGTTATCCCGGAGGGAAAGCTTGATACCAAACTAAAGCTAACGCTACCGGAAAACGAGCCCAGCACGCGTCACCAACTTCAGATTTTTGGCGAAGCTGTCATTCGTGACCAACCCGTATCCCGTACTTTACATGCATTGCATCGCGGCAAAGACAGTTTCCAGCGAGCTGTGGGTGAATCCTATCGGGATTTCATTGCTGTTTCAGTTGCTCACAAACCTATTTTCCGTCTTTATTGCGAGGAGGCTTATCAATACGCCCACCGCGGTACGATTTATCCATACCTAATGACCCTTGAACGACTAGATGGTTTCAAGGAGCCCGTTATCATCCAGACCTGCGACCGGCAAAACCGAGATTTGGATGGGATACAGTTTCTGACGACAACGATTGCTCCAGAAACGTCGAATTTCATGATGCCCATCTATTTGCCAGAAACGATGCATATTAATATTCAAAGCCAGTCTCAACTATATACACAGGCTTATGCCACTTTTGTGGATTCACATGGTCAGCAGCAACACGTTTTGGTTGTCAGTGAAAAACGAAACATGATTCGTACGATGCCCACGGTGACCAAGATATATGATCGTAGTGGGGAACTGTCAGGGCGTTCTGGCGATCAGTTGACGATAAAATTGAACATGCAACGCACTAGCAATATGTTGAATGCGATGACATTAAAGGTGACAACCGGAAACAAACAGATCGCTGCTTCTCTCCCGAAGGATTTGCTGTTCTCACAAGGTGAACGCGACCTAGAAATTCCACTCGGGATTCCCGTTTCGCTGCCACCGGGGCAATACAGCATTACATTAGAAGCGACTGGCGCGCTGGACAGTAAACCAGATCATACTGTGGTCACTGCTGTAAATGTAACGCTCACGGTACGAGAGTAAGGGCTCTTGCACTTCCGGTCGCTCCGGGAGGGAAAATCACTTTTGAAACTTGTCGTACCAACTCTGCACTCGGGTCCCCGGATGTTGCTCGGTAGGTATCATTTCCGCCAACAACCTCTTGGTCTTTACGTGTTTCAACTTGTTTGCGAGATTGGTCCATTCCTCTGGGTCCACTCGATGATCATAGAGTTCTTCGGACCCGTCCTCGTAACGGATATAACGCCACCGCTCAGTACGAACCGAAGTGTTGCCGTGCCCGTAAGATGAAATTGCAGCTGGACGTGGCGAGTTAGGACTGGCGAATTGCGGTTTGATAGAAGTACCGTCGAGCCATTTTGGGATTTTTAACCCTGCGAAATCTACCAGCGAAGGGTAAACGTCAATCAAACTCACGGGTTGAGTGCAGGTTGTTCCGGAATCGATTCCCGGCCCGCGAACGATGAAGGGTATGTGGGTGGTCTGTTCCCAGATAGCTCCCTTACACCAGTGTTTCTTTTCGCCTAGGTGCCAACCATGATCGCTAACCAGCACGACGAAGGTTTCACGCCCGCGAGGGTTCTCTTTCAGACTGTCGAGAAATCGACCAATCTGACTGTCGACAAAAGCGATCGACGCATGATAGGCGCGGATCGTGGCATCCCATTGATCGTTGTTGACAATATATTCATGATCGCTTAACCCAATGTGGAGAGGTTTGTGAGCGTGCGTGCGTGCGAGTTGCCGGGCAAATTCTGGCATGTCAGCCCAGTCATCAACGCCGTCTGGTTCGGCGGGACGACGAATCGAGTCGAGTGGGAATTGTTCAAACCACGGCTTCGGCACATGCAAAGGGCGATGCGGACGGTAGAAGCCGACTGACATGAATAGAGGTTTATCGGTGACTTGCTGCCACTGCTCGATGGCCCAACTTGCGACCTTGTAGTCGCCCATCTCTTCGTCGGTGACGTCTAGGGCATAGCCGTCATTGGGTGCTCTCATGGCATTGAAGTTGTTTTCTCCCTGAGGGGGTCTGGGATCCCGCGGTCGAGGTAGTAGGGCATCACCAATTTTCCCGGGATGGCCGTGAAAGACTTTGCCTCCGCTGGCGACTCGGTAACCGCTTTCCATGAAGAACTGCTGCATGCTGGGTGATTTAATCTGGGTCTCATTGGGGCTCTTGGCGTTGAAGTAGGTGCCGGTTTTAAAGGGATAGACGCCGTAATTGAAACTGGTTCGCGAGGGGCGGCACTGGGGTGAGTTACAGTAGGCCTGCGTGAAGAGCATGCCGCTGGCGGCGAGGGCATCGATATTCGGCGACTTGGCGTCGGGATGCCCTTCGAGACAACCCAGCCAGTCATTTAGATCGTCTACGACGATAAAGACAATGTCCGGTTGTGCTCCCCGAACAGGCTGGCAAGCAAACACCATACACGCCGTTAAAATCAGTAAAAACTTTCGTAGTTTGATATTCATCGATTGCCCTATTATTTGGTTATGGGTTTATCTCGGTTTTCGTGGACGGGTTCGCGTCGACAATTAGCTGATCGCAGCGGGTACGCATCCGGTTCAATGTGGATGCGTGTTTTTCGTTCAGCGTTAGGTTGGTGAGTTGATCGGGATCGTTCTTCAGGTCGTGGAGAAATTCAAACGGAGGTTTGTCGGGTCCATCGATGAAATAGCGAGCGTAGACCCAATCGGTATCGCGAACGCCTTCCCAACGAGGGATGGTTCGAGGAACGGCAAGGAATTCACAAAGAAAGTCGGTCCGCCAATCAACCACCTTACCGCCTCGGATCAACGGAACCAGACTGCGACCGGTATGAGCAGCAGGAGCACGGAGACCTGCTAGACGGATCATGGTCGAGGCAAGGTCGCTGTTAAGGGCGATTTCTGAAATGACACGTCCGCCTTTGGCTTTTGGTAGACGTGGGTCGTAGACGATGAGTGGTACGCGGAGGGATTGTTCGTAGTGTGTCCACTTGCCAGCGAAGCCGCGGTCACCGAGGTAGTAGCCGTTGTCGGCAGTGTAGATGATGATGGTGTTGTCGGCGAGACCCTGTTCTTCCAACTGTGCTACGAGGCGTCCAACGACGTGATCAATTCCGCTGAGCATGCGGAAGTAGGCCCGCATGTTCGTCTGGTATTTCTCTGGGGTGTCCCACCGCCAAAAGTAACGCTCCCGATTGATCGATTGCTTGAGGAAATCCGGCTGTGACTCATAGATGGCGGGATCGTTGAGAGCAGGAAGCGGCATTTGCTGGTCCTCGTACATCCCATCCGTCACTTTCGGCCAGGGGTAGTGCCCGTTGCCCGGCCGTTTGTCGCGGTCCTCGGCATGGGTGGCGTTGAAGCTGAGCTGCAGGCAGAACGGCTGTTCCGCAGGTTGCTCTTTGAGAAACTCGATTCCCCAATCGCCTAGAATTTGTGTTTCGTGACGTTCACTACCGTCGTCCTGCTGTTTGAAATATGGATTTCTCCCCAACTTGCGGCGGACGTCGAACATCACCGTCGATGATTCCTGCGAGATATTGACGTGTTCTTTTCCGAGGTGTCCGGTTCGATAACCCGCCTTTTTCAAGACAGCGAAGTAGGATGATTTGCACAACTCTGGATTAAGCGGCCCAGCGGTGACTCGGTATAGATGTTTGCGTTCGTAGCAGCCAGTGAACAGACAGGAGCGACCTACCCAGCAGGTGGACGTTGTCACGAAGGCATTTTCAAATCGGACGCCTGCGGTGGCGAGGTTATCGATGTTTGGGGTCTTCACAATCGGGTGACCTGCGCAGCCCAGTGTGTGGTTTCGTTGGTCATCGGCGTATAGCAGCAGAATGTTCGGCGGGGATTCAAGTTTCGAAGAAACGGTGGCGCTCTTCTTGGGCTTTCGGTCAGGTTGTGGAGCCGCCGTCGAAAAGTTATCGACTTGGCGTTCGCTAGGAACATACCACTCCTCTAGAAGGAAACGAAGTTCTTTCACGAGTGTTGGGTTCTTGCTAGCGAGGTTTACCTTCTCAGCGGGATCATCTTTCAGATGGAAGAGCTGGGGTTCACCGCGTTGAGGAGGATACCTCATCTTGCCCGGTGCCCCGTCGTAGGTCAGCAGAAGCTTGTCGTGTCCACGAATGACCCAGCGATAAAGGAGCGATGCGTGCGGGTTCTCAATGTCAGCGATGTCGTGCGCGAACGATTCACCGAACAGCGTATCACGCTCGATGGCGTCGCCAGTCTTGAGTTGTGGCAACAGGTTGAGTCCTGGAAAGTCGCGAGGTGCTTTCACCCCGGCGGCCGCTAGGATCGTTGGGACGATGTCGATTGACGAACAGAGCTCTGGCCGGTCGCTTGCCGGAATCACGCCCGGCCAGCGAAACATAATCGGTGTCCGCGTTCCGCCTTCGTAGGGACTGCGCTTGGATCGCGGAGCGTATCCACCGGTTTCAGTCTGAATCCATCCATTATCCGTCACGTAAATCACCAGCGTGTTTTTCGCGATGCCGGACTTATCGACGTGCTTTAACAATTCGCCGCAAGTTTCATCAAACCACTCGCACATCGCGTAATATTTTGCGATTCTGTCAGGAACTCCCTTAGCTTGATATTTCTCTAAAAGACGAGCCGGTGGATTGTGCGGTGTGTGAGGCAAAAACGGCGCGTACCAGACAAAAAACGGATTCTCGGCAGCTACCGACCGATCGATGAAATCGAAGACCGGCTCCATCCCTTCCCGCCCGATTTTCAGTCCCGCATCGCCATGACGCCCTCTTGGATTGGGAAACCCCTGACTCATCCCAGCGGTGAATCCGCCGCGTTCGAAAGAACCTTCCCACCACTTGCCACTCTGGTGGCTGACGTAACCTTGTTTTGCCAACCATTGGGGAAGGGCACCGGTCTTGTCGATGTGGGAAATGAGAAGTTCCCTGATGTCCTTACCAGAGTTGTCGGCGTGGAGCTTGTTGGCGGCTGTGTTCGCTGGGTCGTTTCCCGTGGTTCTGTTTTGATGTGAGTAGAGGCCGGTTACCAGTGTCATCAGGGCGGGCCGGCACAACGCGGTGGGGACATAACTCCGCCGAAACAACGCGCTTTCCTGAGCGAGTTGGTCGAGATGTGGCGTTTCGATCGCTGGGTGGTTCATGAATCCATAGTCGGTGTAGCTCTGGTCATCGGAAATAATCAGGACAATATTAGGAGGCGTTGAATCGGCGCCGGTGGCGATGGCACTTACCAATATCAGAAGAAGCGCAAGTAGGCAGCGGAGGATTTTCAACTGGTCTGTCATGGCGAGATCTCAGAGAGTAATTACTTGTCGTCAGTGTCATGCGGCGACAGTTGTCGCACACCAATTCTTCATCATAGGCGACACGGGTTGTATGGTAAACTTGGGCATCCGCAGCAGTAATTTGCTTCTATCTTGAGAGCCATGTATAACGTAGCGTGTGTCGCAGTTTATATCGGACGAGTTTCTTTTGAATGTGAATACCTATGAAGAAAATCATTGCCACAGGTGCGTTGGTCCTGTTGTCTTTTCAGTTTACAACAGTCGGCAAAGGTGTCGAGGTTTCCGATAAACCCAACGTGCTGATGATCTGCATAGACGACCTCAACGACTGGGTCGGATTCCTCGGCGGCCACCCTGATGCCATCACTCCTCATATGGACACTCTGGCAAAAAGGAGCCGAATGTTCAGCAACGCCCATTGTAATGTTCCTGTCTGTTCCGCATCACGCGCGAGTGTAATGTCGGGAGTCGCGGCAACGACGCACGGCAGTTATGAACTCGGACCTAAATACGAGGAGTTGCCGGCGCTCTCCGACGTTCCCACGATTCAGCGATACTTCAAAGACCATGGCTATTACACCCTTGCAGGGGGCAAGGTGCTGCACCACGGTTTCAATGGCAGGTTAGCCGCTGATGTTGACCGATCACTAGGGAGAAAGCGAAGCCCTAGACCCGCCAAACCATTGAACCGTCCCTCTAACTGGAGTGATGCGTGGGATTGGGGCGCATACCCCGAAAAGGACGCGGAGATGGCTGACTTCCAACTGGCCAATAGTGCGGCTCAAGCGCTGCAAGAGGATTTTGATCAACCATTTTTCATGTCCGTTGGCTTCTTTCGCCCGCATGTTCCTCTCTTTGTTCCGCCCAGATGGTTTGAACTCTATGATGATGACACGTTGACATTGCCTCAAAGCCCAAAGTCAGACCTCAACGATATTCCGAAGAATTTCCTCGACATCAATGATTATGCGGTTGCTCCGACTCATACGGAGGTAGTTCAACACGGCAAGCAGCGGAGCCTGACGCACGCCTATTTGGCATCGATTAGTTTTGTCGATCATTGCGTCGGCATCGTTGTGGATGCTTTAAAATCCAGTTCGCATGCGGAGAATACCATAATCGTTTTGTGGAGCGATCATGGATTCCATCTCGGCGAAAAGCAACATTGGGCTAAACGCACACTGTGGCAGGAATCCACGCGGGTTCCGCTGCTGTTTGCTGGACCGGCTATCAAGTCTGGGAAGGCATGCCCGGAACCAGCCAGCCTGATCGACATTTACCCAACGCTTGTCGAATTGTGCAAGCTACCGATGAATCCCCATCTGGAAGGTCTTTCGCTGGTCCCCCAACTCAGCGATCCGATGACCCGCAGAGACCGACCGGCGATCACGTCCTCGTATTTTGGCAATCATTCTATCCGTTCGCGAGATTGGCGGTTGATTTCGTATCGCGATGGAGCCCAGGAGCTCTATGATCATCGAACCGACCCAGATGAATTCCATAATCTAGCGGACGATCCCACTCACCAGAAAATCGTGCACCAGCTCACCCGCTGGTTGCCCAAACACCCCGCAGTAGAATTCAAAGCCAAATCCGAGCGTGCCCGAGTGCGTGGGAAGTGAGCTACCATTGCTTGCGTTAACCAAGAAACTGTCAATCGCGGC
>CAWVZW010000082.1:0-15104 GCA_963934735.1 uncultured Planctomycetaceae bacterium | reverse complement strand
ACGAATCGGAGGATTCGCGGTTTCCTATCTATCCAACATTGATGACGTTGGGAAATGCCATATGTGGATTAATTGCCATTGGTTTTTCCACTAAGTTTCTAGGCGCTCTTGCAGAAGTCGACGGAGGGTATCGGGCGTTAGAGAGCGAGCATTACCAATGGCTACAATGGGCAGGGATGTTGATTTTTCTCGGCATGTTGTTTGATACACTCGATGGCCAAGTTGCCCGCTGGACAAATCAAGTAAGTCGTTTTGGATTGCATCTAGATAGTTTGTGCGATGTGATAACATTTGGTGTTGCGCCGGCGTTCATTATGCTCTCGTTTTCTGATTTGCTGCCCGCACGTCTTATCCAAGGTATTGCGGGTATTTACACGTTGTGTGCAATTATGCGACTAGCACGATATAACGTAGAAGCGGAGACGGAAAGCGGAGTCGGGAATTATTTTCGTGGTTTGCCATCGCCTGCCGCCGCAGGAGCGATTGCAACTTTTGCCATTGCGATGCCGGACGTGATGTTTCTTGTGGATAGCGCAGATTCACAGGAAGAGAGAATCGGGAATTTAATCTGTGATATTGCGATGGTCTTGGTGCCGCTGTTAACATTTGCACTTGCCTGCTTAATGGTCTCACGTGTCCCCTACCCGCATCTCGGCAAGCAACTTGCAAGCCGCAGCAAGAGCCGTAAAAACTTTGTTCGCCTTGTGCAGATACTGTTCGCTGTTGTTGGTATTTTGATGTTCTCAGAATTAGCATTGCCAGTCATTTTTCTGTATTACCTTTGTGCGTCGCCTTGTACCATCTTATGGCACAAGATCATGAAAAATAGACGACGTGCTTCAGCTGACGAAGTTGCTTGAGCGAATCTACTTAGGCCGCAAAGGCATGGATGACAGTGATGAAAACGATGTTGAGACAGTTGATTCCAGTAGTTGTCGTCCTCGCCGTACCGATTATTCCCTTTTTGTTTTTGGGCGATTTGATGGAGCAGTGGGTCAGCGACCTAGAAAATTCCCGATATTTGCCATGGATTGTGATTGCGTTACTTTCTGGTGACCTCATTTTGCCGATTCCATCGAGTGTTGTAACAACGTACATTGGTGGTCAAATGAACTGGGCCATCGGGACACTGGTTTCGTGGGTAGGAATGTCACTGGGCGCGGTGATCGGTTTTGCACTGGCTCGTCGGTTCGGCCCGCCGTTTGCCTTGCGATTTTCCAGTGCAGCTCAATTAGAAAATGCGGGACAATTGGCGGATCGTTTTGGACCGACTTTTCTGGTTGTTGCTCGCGGCGTACCCGTGGTAGCGGAAGCTAGCATTTTGTTAATGGGTATTCATCGTTTATCCTGGCAACGTTTTCTCATACCCGTTTTGTTAAGTAATCTTGGTATATCACTTGGTTACACTCTGTTTGGAGCGGTCGCCGAGCGGAATCATTGGTTGCCCTTAGCATTAGGAGTCAGTATTCTTGTCTCAATTGGGTTAACATTAATTGCGCAACATGTTTTGCAATCTAAAGATAATAATTTCGAATCCGGCTTAAACAAAGCGGGCATCAAGGAACAACAAAATGACTGAAGATAATGATTCCTTACAGCACTTAAAATCACTGATGGAAGCGTCCGAAAGCTCGGTTTGGAATATTCAAACGACGGCGGCGGGTCCCAGTGGAGCGCTTCCGTTAACGGATGAAATGCTCAAGACGTGGTCCAGCGGCGATCTCTTCGGAATGACTCAAAATGCAGGGATGGGATGGACGGCAGAAGAGTTGTTGGGACCGCAATATTTAGTATTGAGTACGCAAGGTGGTGTCCGAGCGGATGATGGAACGCCCGTTGCATTGGGATATCACACTGGGCATTGGGAGGTCGGTTTATTGGTTCAAGCAGCCGCTAAGACGATTCGGGCTGATGGTGGAATCCCATTTGCAGCGCATTGTAGTGATCCCTGTGATGGACGTACTCAGGGTACCACAGGGATGTTTGACAGCCTTCCATATCGTAATGACGCGGCGATTGTTTTGCGTCGCCTGATTCGTTCGCTGCCCACAAGACGTGGCGTGCTGGGCGTAGCGACATGTGATAAAGGTCTGCCAGCGATGATGGTTGCCTTGGCCGGCATGAACAATCTGCCGTCGATTATTGTGCCCGGTGGGGTGACATTGCCTCCAGATGACGGAGAAGATGCGGGACAGGTGCAATCGATCGGAGCACGATATGTCCACGGTGAAATAACATTAGAAGACGCCGCGGTCGCTGGGTGCCGCGCTTGTGCAACATCCGGCGGCGGTTGCCAATTTCTTGGGACGGCCGCGACGAGTCAGGTTGTAGCAGAAGCTATGGGAATGACGTTGCCACATGCGGCGTTGGCACCCAGTGGGCAAGCAATTTGGCTAGAGGTGGCAACTCGCAGCGCAACTGCAATCCAGCGGTTAGCCGAACGAGGGCTTACTTCTGCGGACATCCTTACCGACGCAAGTATTCGTAATGCGATGGTAGTACATGCAGCTTGTGGCGGTTCGACCAATTTGTTGTTGCACATTCCAGCCATTGCTCACGCCGCAGGTTTACAGCGTCCAACTGTGGAGCAATGGAGCGAGGTTAATAGGCAGGTGCCACGATTTGTCGATGTACTACCCAATGGACCGTCAAACCATCCGACGATTCAGTTCTTTTTGGCCGGTGGCGTACCGGAGGTCATGTTGCATTTGCGTCAAGCAAACTTGTTAGATACGACTGTCATGACTGTGAGTGGATGTACGCTTGATGAAGTATTGAATTGGTGGGAGCAATCTGAACGTCGCCAAGTATTACGCGATCGACTACGGGAATATGATGGCATCGATCCAGACGATGTTATTATGTCGCCTACGGTTGCCAAAGAACGCGGGCTGACCAGTACCGTTTGTTTTCCAACGGGAAATATCTGTCCAGCAGGTTCTGTTATTAAGGCGACCTCGCTGGACCCCAGTGTGGTTGATGATGATGGTGTTTATCGCAAGACGGGTCCGGCACGAGTCTTTACCAGCGAGCGCGCGGCCATCGAAGCGATCAAAGGGCAGCGCGAACCAGCGATCAAAGCAGGCGATGTCATGATATTGATCGGTCGCGGGCCTCTGGGGTCTGGGATGGAGGAAACCTATCAGTTGACCTCAGCTTTAAAGTTTATTAGCTGGGGTAAAGAGGTGGCGATTATTACCGATGCGCGTTTTTCCGGAGTCAGTACTGGGGCCTGCATTGGACATGTCGGCCCGGAAGCACTAGCGGGTGGGCCGATTGGTAAGGTTCGCGATGGCGATCGAATTCGTATTATTGTGGATCGTAATAAACTCACGGGCTCTATAGATTTAGTCGGCGACGAGTCTCAGGAAATGTCCGAGTTGGAAGTGGAACAATTGTTGGAAACTCGCCAAGTATTACCGGAGTTAGGTCCCGATCCCGAGTTGCCAGATGACACACGATTGTGGGCGGCATTGCAAAATGTGGGTGGGGGAACGTGGGGCGGCTGTGTTTATGACGTGGATCGTATTCTAGAAGTACTCCAAGCAGGTGAACAAGCGTTACGTAGTAGTGATGCAGAAGGCGGCGATTGACAATGCAATGTGAGCCGCCGGATGTATGACAATTTAACTAAAACGGATAGCTTCAGCGGGAAGCGTTCAATATATTATAAGGTCATTAATTTTCTGCAGGATAATAGATCAATGTCGTCAATTCTAAAACAAACGTTTAGTCGCTATGCAACTGTTTTGTTACTGCTTTGCCTCACAACACAACTTGCTGCTGCAGATTCGCAACGCCTTGATCCTGCTGGTGCTCCGGGGAAATTGGTCATCGGCGGTGGCGGTAGTTTACCGCCTGCCGCACGTCAAGTGTTTGTGGCGTGGGCGGGTGGCAAAGATGCTCGCTTAGTAATTGTGCCGACCGCTTCCGTACGAGCGGACGATGCCGAGGCGAGTGCGGTGATCTTAAAAGATTGGCAAGACGAAGAAATTGCAGATGCTGTGTTAATGCATACGCGTAGCCGTGACGAAGCCAATAGTATGGAATTCGTTGCCGCTCTTGAAAAAGCGACCGGTGTGTGGTTCGTCGGCGGGTCCCAACAGAAAATCGCAGACGCATATGTAGGAACTTTGTTTGAAGAACGTGTGCTGGCTGTGCTTAAGCGCGGTGGCGTCGTTGGTGGTAGCAGTGCCGGCGCGGCGATTCAATCACGAGTGATGATTCAGAGTGGGACAACTCAAGCCAACATTGGGCAGGGGTTTGACTTGTTGCCTGGTACGATTATCGACCAACACTTTAGCCAGCGCAATCGATTAACTCGGTTAATGGGCGCTGTCGATCAAAATCCACTACAGGTAGGACTGGGCATTGATGAGCAAACAGCATTGCTTGTGCAGGGACGGATGATGCGAGTGGTTGGTGCCGGTAAAGTCACTGTTTGTTATGGCAAATCGGATAAATACGGTCTCGAAGCACAACAAGAGACTTATGAACATGGCGCTAGTTTGGATTTAACGTCGCTACGACGGGTAGCGCGAGCTCGCCAAGCAGAACCGTTTCCGCCCATGAAGACTCCGGCGATTAAGGTTAAACGCGGAGCGTTAATGATTGTCGGTGGCGGTGGGATGCCGCTTGAGCTGGTCAAGGAATTTGTAAAACTCGCGGGCGGAGAAGATGCCAATATTGTTGTATTGCCGACCGCGATGCCAGATCCATTGCCTGGCTCGACCGGCAAAAGAATGTTCGCAACGGTTGGCGCGACCAATGTCACAGTGTTGACGCAACGGAAATTGGAGGACGTTGAATCTCAAGAGATGCTGCGGGCATTGAAAAATGCAACCGGTGTGTGGTTCGGTGGCGGCCGGCAATGGAGATTTGTCGATGCGTATGAACATACGAAAGCATATCCACTGTTGCATGCTGTCTTGAAGAGGGGTGGAGTGATTGGTGGTAGCAGCGCGGGGGCATCGATTCAAGGTGATTATATGGCAAGAGGGAACCCGTTGGGAAATTTGGATATTATGGCTGCTGGGTATGAACGAGGATTTGGTTTCTTGCCCGGTGTGGCGATCGATCAACACTTTGCTCAGCGAAATCGCTTTGCGGATATGGCGAGTTTGGTGAAAAGGTATCCTCAAGTGCTGGGGATCGGCATTGATGAAGCCACTGCGTTGATTGTCCAAGGCAGTGTTGCTGAGGTTCGAGGGGTAGGCAAAGCTCACTTTTTCGATCGGGCTGCTGATGCGGTAAAGGCGGATTTAGGGTATTTATCCGTTCCATCTGGTAAAGCGTTTGATTTAGACAAACGTAGTGTAATAGAGCGAGAAAACTAGATGCTGCTGGACGATGTTTGACGGCCAATCCGCCGGTAAATGTCTAGTATTACGGTGTTTGAGGCCGTTGTACCTGTTGCGTATTGTCGAATTTATCTATAGGATTAGTTTTTCTACAGTAGTCGATTGTAGGAAGAAATTTAGATAGATAAGAATCAACTCGGACCAACAAATAAAGCATATTGGAGGGTTTCCTGTGGGAAGCAAACGAACTGGTAAAGGCCGCCGTAAAGTTGGACGAAAGAAACGTCGTATGCGTGCGAAGATCCGTCACCGTAAGAAATAATCCCGCTTAAGGATTGTCAGCAAATCAATGAACGACGTCTGTATAGGACAGGCGTCGTTTCTTCATGCGCAATGCCGAGTGAACCTTGTGCTGCAATAGATGCTAGAATATTGGTTTCCAATAGGCTTTGCTGCAATTCAAACAAGGATCTACTTCATGTCAACTACTGCCTATCGAGTTGTTATTACTCTATTCTGTTGTCTGTTACCTCTGTCGCTTGTCGCACAAAGTCCGTACAAATACGGCTCAGATTCGCAGCGGCAAGAAGGTGTACCTCAAGGTGTTGTGACCAAGCACGTCTGGGACCAAAGCAAAGTTTTTCCGGGAACGGTTCGCGACTATTGGATTTATGTACCAGCGCAATACGATAAATCCAAGCCTGCTTGTTTGATGATTTTCAATGATGGCGGCGGGTATGTTCGGGAAAACGGACATTCGCGTGTACCCATCGTCTTTGATAATCTGATTCACAAAAAAGAAATGCCTGTGGCGATCGGGTTGTTTATTAATCCTGGAGTCATTCCCGCATCTGCCGCAGGTGCCCAGGCCAGGCGAAATCGCAGCTTTGAATATGATAGTCTTGGTGATCAATATGCTAGATTTTTGATCGAAGAAATGTTGCCCGCCCTAGGACAGCAATACAACTTAGTGGATGACGCATCTGGCCGCGCCGTATGCGGGATTAGCAGCGGAGGGATCTGTGCTTTTACCGCCGCCTGGGAACGTCCAGACGTATTTTCCAAAGTACTGTCCTACGTCGGCAGCTTTACCAATATCCGCGGTGGTCACGTCTATCCAGCATTGATTCGGAAAACTGAACGGAAGCCGATTCGCGTGTTTTTGCAGGAGGGTGAGGGTGATCTGGATAACCTGTTTGGAAACTGGCCGCTATCAAATATACAAATGGAAGCGGCTCTCAAATACTCAAAATACGATGTCAAGTTAGTTATGGGAGTCGAAGGACACAGCGGCCGCCATGGCGGAACGATCCTGCCAGATGCGTTGCGTTGGCTCTGGAAAGAAGTGGCTGTTGAGTAACGTTTCTTTATTGAGAACTGGTTGTTTAGATATTTAGGTTTGTTAAAGACAAAGGTTGTTTGATGAATAATAGTAAAACCGTAGCGTTGTTGAGCGTAGTTATAATTGCATTTTTAGGCGGATATGAATCGGCCCAATCCCAAGATTTGCCACTGTCGCTGATTCTGATTGATGGAGAAAAATGGGAATTGGTATCAGCCGATCACTCGTTCACGGAAGGTCCGGCTGTGAATTCTGCTGGCGAAGTGTTTTTCACAGATGTGCCGAAATCGGAAATTTACAAAGTTGATTTAGCTGGAAAAGTCACGTTGTGGAGTGACCAGACGAATCGCACAGCCGGTGCTATTATGGGCCCAAAAGATGTGTTGTATGGTGCGAGTATCGGTGGCGGAGCAATTGTGAAGTTTGACGCGGCAGGAAAACCAACTCCGATCGTGTCAAATATTGTTTGTAACGACTTGGTCGTGAATGGTGCCGGTGGGATCTATTTTACAGATCATAAAAATAAAAAGGTGTGGCACGTGTCCCCCCAAGGGAAGCTTCAGCAGGTCGATCAAAATATGACTTCCCCCAACGGCATTATTCTCTGGCCGGATCAAAAACAGCTTATTGTTTCGAACACCAAAGGCAGCGAACTGTGGACATATCGAATCGAAGCTGACGGGAGTTTGTCTCATAAACAGGCCTACAGTACGATGCGTTTACCTGTCGGAGAAACCGAGAGTGGGGCCGATGGCATGACAGTCGACGTTGTGGGCCGATTGTACGTGTGTACCCATGAAGGTGTGCAAGTCTTCGATACCCAAGGCCGTCTCAGCGGCATCATCGCCAAACCCCAGCAAAAGTTTTTATCCAATATATGTTTTGGCGGTAAAAACTTGGACACTCTTTATGTGACAACGATGGACAAGGTATATCGTCGCAAGCTCAATACGCAAGGCGTACGTTATTCCAAATAGGAATGGATTGTGGATGGCGCGTGAAACGTAATATTTTACGTTCGCTAAACTATTTCCATTCGACGCCAGACATCGATGCTAATGCGAGTTGCAACGCATGCGTGCCATCACGACCGTGGCCTTGAGATTTTAGACCTTCGTAAAGTTGTTTCGCCAACGCGAGCCCTGGTAGACATAGCCCCATCTTGTTTGCTTCGTCGATTGCAATGCCCATATCTTTGATAAAGTGTTCTACAAAGAAACCCGGCTCAAAGTTCTTGTCAATGATTCGTGGGCCGAGGTTTGCGAGCGACCAACTACCAGCTGCTCCAGAACCTACCGATTCCATGACTGTTGGTAGATCCAAGCCAGCTTTGTATCCATAGAGTAATGCTTCACAGACGCCAATCATGTTTGTGGCGATCAGTGTTTGGTTTACCATTTTCGTGTGTTGCCCAGCGCCGGCTGCTCCCTGGTGAACAATTGTCTTACCCATCGCACCCCACATTGGTTGTAGGGCATCGACGATCTCTTTATCGCCACCGATCATAATTGAAAGCGTCCCATTGCTGGCACCAACATCGCCACCGGAAACGGGAGCATCCACGCT
This sequence comes from uncultured Planctomycetaceae bacterium, assembly GCA_963934735.1. Taxonomy (GTDB): domain Bacteria; phylum Planctomycetota; class Planctomycetia; order Pirellulales; family Pirellulaceae; genus UBA721. Next base: position 6,896 of record CAWVZW010000082.1, on the reverse strand, counting down.
GTGAATTCCTTGTTCGGCAGCGGCCTGGTAGATTTCAACGGCGAGTGATGGCTCGCTGGTAGTCATGTCGACTAGGATGTTACCCGCAGTACTGCCAGCAAGCGCACCAGTTTTACCCAAAAAAACTTCTCGCACATCAGCTGGGAAACCAACGATCGCAAACGTAACATCACTGTTTTCAGCCACTGCTTTCGGGCTGTCTGCCCAGGTTGCACCTTGGTCGATTAGGGCTTGCGCTTTTTCAGGGCTACGAGTGTAAATCGTTGCTTGATATCCTTGGTTCATAAGGTGAGCGCACATGCTAGCACCCATAACACCAGTGCCGATCCAGCCAATTTTTGTCGTACCAGGTTCAATGGTCGGGATTTGTGTGTCATTCATGAGTGGATTCCTGCAGCATATGAAATTAGAGAATATGAAAAGGGGTATTTTACCATTCGTACCGAACTAGTGTTATTGGTCGCGCCAATTTATGGATGTATCCCCAAATTCGCAGAGCGGCATCGAAGATTGCTCATTATTCCCAACGATGTTCAGGGCGATTAAAGATCTCAGTGAGAAGTATGGCGTCGCGAGGTCCGTTGGGTTGCGACAAGATTCTCAATGCATGGGGGGCGAGAGGGTTTTTAAGAGTCCGATGAGATTCGACCGATGATTTCTGTCGAATGGCAAGCGAAGAGGGAGTGTCGTCGAAGTTGGTTAACGGGTCGTGGTGCTCTGAAACGAATTCATCGAAAACGTTTCTATCCCTATAATTTTGGATTCTGCTATGTTCTTGATGAGCCGCTACGGGCGGTTTTGAAGAGTGTTGTTCTCCAAGTTGAATTGGTGCAACACTCTGTGCACCGGTACCTTGTGCAACGGACTGTTGAGCAGCCGTGCGGCGATCGCGAGCGGCTTTGCGGGCTGCCAGTTGTCGGGCCGTTTGCTCAACTTGCTGTCGCTCCATTTCTTCGACGGCTTTAGCAATGCCTTTGATAATCTTATCGATGAATAGTAGCACGCTTAATTGTCTCCATCATCAACAGAGGCGCTATCTTGCACCGTAGAAGAAAACGAAGTGCGCATTTTTGTATCGGCTTGAATATTGCGAATACGGTAATAATCCATGATTGAGAGTCTATGGGAATTGAGTGCCTCAGCAATTGACTTGGGAACCGTCGCTTCGGCTTTTACTAACTCCGCTTCGCTTTCGGCGATGGCGGCAATTTGTTCTTGTTCCGCAGCCACGGCCATCGCTCGCCGGCCTTCGGCTCGTGCGCGAGCGACCCGCGTGTCCGCTTCTGCTTGGTCCGCCTGTAATCGAGCTCCAATATTTGTACCGACATCAATGTCTGCTATATCGATGGACACAATTTCAAATGCGGTTTGTGAGTCGAGATTCTTAGCGAGCACGGTTCGAGAAATCAAGTCAGGATTTTCGAGCACTTTTGAGTAGGTGTCGACAGAGCCAATGGCGCTGACAATGCCTTCACCAACGCGTGCCATGATTGTTTCTTCCGAGGCACCACCGATGAGCTGTTGCAGATTGGATCGTACAGTAACCCTAGCTTTGACTTGCAATTGAATACCGTCACGGGCCACGGCGTCGAGTGTTCTTTTCCCAGAATTAGGTGATGGGCAGTCGATAACTTTGGGGTATACACTGGTTTGTACGGATTCGAGCACATTCCGCCCAGCGCGGTCGATTGCCATGGCTTCAATAAACGTGAGTTTAATAATCTTGGCTTTACGGGCCGCAATCAACGATCGTATTACGAGAGAAACATTTCCACCGGATAGATGGTGTGCACAGAGGGCATCGACTGTGACCCCTTCGTCTTCGGTGAGGTCAGCTTTGACCGCCATGATTTTACATTGCACAATCATGTTTACCGGAATCTTCTTGAACGTCATGCTCAGAAGGTCCATGAATCCAATGCCCGCGCGAGTCAGTTTACATTGAATGTAGAGGCGGAAGTACGAGAAAAAGATGTAGGAAACGACCAGCAGGATTATGAGGGCAGCAATGGTCAATCCCAATGCCCAAGCGTTAGTATCGGCGAAAGGAATAAGGTGGGGCATGATGAGCAGCTAACCTAGATAATAAATTAAGAACAAATGTGGTTCGTCGAATAGACAACGTTGTTTTTCCGGCCAAAGATGCAGTCTACCAAAGATACCGGCATCTTTCATCAATAAGTCAGAAAAAAATTAGCATGTTCGATTTTCAACTAAAGTGCATCGGTATCGGTTCCATCAAGGTTTTCCTCAAATGCTGAATAGTCGATGGCGGCGTCTTCATGACCTTTTTGGCTTTCGTTGTTTTGCGTCGCAGCAGTCGCCTGGTGGATCTCTATCGCCTGAACCAATAGCCGATTACCTCGCACATCGGTAACTTGCACTGCACTACCGGTAGAGATGAACGTGCCAGAACTCACCGCGTCATAATGTTTTCCATCGATGTCAACTTCGCCATTGGGCATTAAGTCAGAGCGAGCAATTCCTTGCGTTCCCTGTAGGTGTTCTAGATTACCGACAACGGCCTCGGACACGTCTAGGTCCGGTGGCAAAGCGCGACTGCCAATGGGCGTTTGATGCCAATATTTAATAACCAATGCGACCATAACTCCGGCTATCAAAATTGAACTGCCGAGAATCGCAGAACCAGTGCTATTATCTATTTGAAACCCCATCACGACAGCGGCGATAAATGCCGCTGCAGACAAGAACCCTATGATTCCGCCGGAGGGAATGAATAGTTCCAGAACAATCAGCGAAGCGCCAACAACGATTAAGATAATCGCCCAAGTTATTGGTTCCATCTGTCTAGTTCCTCGCCAGGGATTGTAAAAAGTGAGATGACTGTGTGTCGGTAACATTTCGGAGGGTTATGAGATTTCAATAGATACTACCATGCGACTTCCAGTCACTTCAACCACTTCGATTAAGCTTCCCGCCTCGACGTGTTTACCGTCGCTGATAACATCGTAAACGGCACCTTCAATTTGTACTTTACCGGATGGCGATAAGGGGGTGACTGTCACTCCTTGACTTCCCAATAAGTGGTCCCAATGTACCAATGATTCGCTCCATTGAGTGTGAGCTTGTTGTTGTTGGTCAGATCGGGCAGGTGCCAACATGTGACCAAATCGCGTGTCACTAAGTGTTTTTGTCAATCCAACGTACAAAACAATCACTCCCAACACCGAGAAAATGACGGTTCCAATGGAATCGATCATCGAATCGACCTGAAAATTGTTTTGGGGGATGATAAACGTTTGACTTGCCAACACTAGTCCAATGAAGATTAGCCCCAGACCGCTAAACCCAAATACTCCAAACCCAGGAATGATAAAAATCTCAACGGAGAGGCACAGGATACCGACGACGATGAGTACCACTTCTAGAGCGTCAACTGTGCCGTTGAGTTCCTTGGACCAGAGGAATAGTGCAAAACAAAGCAGGGCAATAATTCCAGGAATGCTTAAACCCGGAGTTCCCATTTCGATAAACAGACCGTACAGGCCGATGGTCAGCATTACACTAGCAAACCACGGGTTCATCGCGAATCGTTCGATCGCCGCGATCCAAGGTCGCTTGGATTGTGGTTCCAGCGCGGGATCGAGTCCAAAATGATCGAGTACTTTGGCCATGCTCGCAAGCGGCTGATTGGTCAGCCCGAGTTGCTGAACTTCGTTTTGTGTAAAGCCATCCGAACCGTCAATAAGTGTTTGTTTTTGCCAGTTAAAAAGTTCTGGTTGCTGATTGTATTGGTCGAGGCAGAATATTTGTTCTACACCCGTCAAGCGATGACGATAAGCATGAACAACAAGACTGGGATCTACCATTGCCGCAAACAAAGACCAAGTGCGATGTTTGTCATTACTGATTTTTTTCAGTGGCGGTAGAATATCGATTAATTCATCGGCAGATAACGGTTGATTACCCGGGCCTCCGATGACGGCTTGTTTACTGAGGAACATCTCATCGCAGGCCAACGCGATTAATGCCGCCGACTCTAATGCTTGGTTTTGGATAAAAGCAACGGTCCGTATATCTCGGCCACTTTGATTTAACTCGGCAATCGTATTGCACAACTCTAAGATTGAAGGGTAATCTCCCCCGCTACAATCAATATTGAAGCCAATCCAATTATGGCCCGATTCGTATAAGTGCTTTACCAATTTAGTTTTTTCATTAATTTCGATCGCAGTCAGATGTCCAGCGGTGCTGCGTGAGACTAAGTCGACCACGGCAGGACGGAATTTGCCGACCGTTGAGGCACCTTTGAAAAACAAGTCTGTAGCGATATTCAATTTTGCCTTGAGGGCCGCATCCGATTGCTCAAGAACGCGGGTATTGATGCTATTATCAAGTTGACTCGCTGAAAGTTCAAATGGTGACCCAGGCTCCGAAAGCGTTTGCTCTTTGGTGAAACCAGCGGATTGTGAAAGTTCGTCTCGCTCTTGTTGTGTCGCGTAGGTGATGCCCTGGTCGGTGGTTAGTTTGTAGACGCCTTGAGCGGGATCTATCAGTCCCAGTACGATTGCTTTTGGCAATAATTGACTTGCAGCGGTAAATCGCAAGTAATCGTCAAGCATGGCTTGGCTAGGTGCTTGGTGTTCCGATTGGGAGGATGCTATAGCCCCCAATGTTGTGGCCGGGGCGAGATATATTTGTTGGGATGCCAGTGCCACTAACAATACATGGTCGTGAATTGATCCGGAAAGCAATGTGACTGTTTCACAGGTTTCGGTGACGTCACTTTGGGCTAGACGCTGGGCCAGTACATTACATGCTTCGTAAGCACTAGAGCGATCTGGATTATTGATAAATCTGAGAATTAGGTAGGGTCGCTGGCCGTTTTCCGCTGTTGCGGGAATCCTTTGAAGTTGTTCGACGGCATGGTTGACGGATTGTACTAGGTCGTCGATTGACCGCAGTTCGATGGGTAACTGGACTTGCAGTAGCAGTGCGCCGCGACGGTCATCTTCGTTAGGTTGTCCCTGTAGCGGAGTTGAAAATAGAGCCAAGCTACTGATCAAACAGATCAATGTATGGAGTCTGCGGTTCATTAGAATTCCGGTCATGGGCGAGGACACTGTACTAGAGGAAATAAAGTCTATATCCAGATTATACAGAAATGGGCGACATAATGACTATGAAACCATTAGCGCGGGGTATTTGGATTTTGTGTAGCTTGGCGTGTGGTCGGCCTCGCTGTAGGAGCGGCATGGACTACTTTTTGCCAGCCAGAAGGAAGCGATGGCTCGTAAAAATTGCGATAAAAAGGATTCAACTTGTCTAAGGCACTCGCAAAATTGACATCACGGTCTTGGAAACTAAAAACAGTACGTGAGTGATTTTTACCTTTGACGTAACTGCGATCAAAAATAACTAGGCCCTTGGGCAGGAAATCTTCGGTGCTGATGATGATATGAATGCGTTGATAATTACTCGCATCTTGGGCAGATTTGGGATAAGCCTCGAGCCAGATTTCTTTCTTGGCTGTGGGGGATGTAATCGCTCGCACCCAAAAACGTCTTTTGATGTCAGCCGCATTCGCGCCGAAAAGAAAAGGTAGCGGGCCGTTGATAATATTTTTACCTTGTAATTCAGCGGGTAAAATTTGTTGATTTAACTTTTGATTATTGTAATCGTATTCAAAGATGCTCTTGCCGTCACATACCCAATATTCTCCGTGTACTCCAGGGATTGCCTTGTAGGACGGTTTGGCTGCTGCGTTAACAGCAGCGTGATAGGAAAGGACTTCTTCGACTTTGAAAAGTCCCTTGTCTGGTTCTGCATATTGTATTTTTCCGGTGCTGAATGTTTTAAAAGTATTGGCCGGACCATATACGGTATCGAACTGCCAGCGTTGGAATTTGGTGCGATAGAGATGTACCTTTTCTGTGCGTTGTTGCCAGTAGGACAGAACTTTGTCGACGTACGCGACATGGTCCACTGCCAAAGGTATGAAACTCGGCGCTCGAATCTGCCGAGGTTGAGGGGTTACCGCCGCTGGCGCGGTTTGCAAAGGCGCCTGTGTCCCAACCGCTTGTGCTTGCAGGTCGTTACCGGATGTTGCAGTGAGGACTGCAAAAGCGGCAATTGATAAAAGGACGATACGTAAAATATGCATTGGGTGATTCGATGATCTAACACAAAGGTGTAATCGGGCGACGGAAACTTAGATTAGTTGTCCGGAATTTTAGCAGGAAACCAATTTCTAGGGCTAGATAGGTTTCCGCCGCGAATGGCTATCGGGGTGTGCGTTCCGCCCACTTGCTTATGCTGAAAGAAGAGTCTTCGCCAACCCGCTTGCTTAAGGTGATAGAAGCCGGAGTAAACTAGTTATATTGTGTCGGTGACGCATTTGGTTTGATGTGAATAATGTAGACGGAACGGCCACTACAAGTACTTTTTGGGGATTTTGAGTCCCATATCTTTCATCAAGAATTTGATATCTTCCCAGACGTCGCGTTTTTTGCTGGGGTTACGCAAGATGTAGGCGGGGTGATACGTGCAGAGGACTTTGATTTTACCTTGTGTATGAAACTCCCCGCGTAACTCACCAATAGGAGTGGTGACTTTGAGAAACGAACGAGCGGCAATAGCACCGAGACAAACGATGTAATCGGGTTTGATGATTTCGAGTTGTCGTTGGAGAAAGCCACTGCAGTTCGCTTGTTCTTCTGGGCTAGGGTTGCGATTTCCAGGCGGACGACACTTAATCGTATTTAGAATGTAAATATCTTCGCGTTGGATCCCCATCGCTTCAATGATTTCATTCAACTTTTTACCCGCCCGACCCACAAACGGCTCTCCTTGGCGGTCTTCATCTGCTCCGGGGGCTTCGCCATAAAAAACGAGTTTTGCATTAGGATTGCCAACACCGAAAACAGTTTTGTTAC
>CAWVZW010000081.1:0-15167 GCA_963934735.1 uncultured Planctomycetaceae bacterium | reverse complement strand
TGGATCGGATGGCATATAGATTGGAGTCGTAATGGCAATTTTCCATTTTGTCGTAGTTGTACTTTGAAAGGCTCGAGATAGATGTGTCTTGCTGATCGCCGTGATATTTCTGCACTCAATATCTTGGGCGAGGTCTAGCGGACCTCCGTGAAAATAGTTGCGATACCCGTAATAACGGCCAACTGATTGCTGGCCACGGATTTCACCGGAGCTAAATGCAATTCCCAGCATGTCGCCGTCGGGACCGACAATAAATAAACTCGCAATTTTAGCGTTCATTTCCTCGGGTTGGAATTCTTGTAGGAAGTCAATTCGTTGTTCAAGAAATTCATCTAACGGCAATCGTTGTGGGTCATCTTTAAACGCTGTTTGCGAGGGAGTTAAATTCACCCACGGTTGACGATCGGCGTGGATATTTTGTAACCCCTCGGAATCGAGGATAGTTTTGAGAAGTTCAGGTATTTTTTCTTGGGAGGATTCTCGTTCTACGATGTCAAAGTAGTTGCGAAGTTCGTCTTTAACACTGAGCGCGACGTGCCGTGAAATCCAAGTATTACTTTCATAAACACGTTCGCGGACAGCGAGCTCGGCATCGGCAACTGCCTGCTGATACCACAGGCTGCTAAAGATCGCCATGATTGCGAGCAGCAGAATTGGACCAAAAATGCCTAGGATTGTAAGTGGTCGGCGGTCGCGGGTCGTTTGTCGGTGTCGCAGCGCATCGAGAATATCTCGTACGGATGCAAAACGTTCTAGGGGATCAGCGGCAAGGCATTTGCGGATAATTTGCCGTAGTGGCGGGTCAATTTTAGGCCGTAACATGGAATCCGCTGGGTTGCCAGCATTGTTAATCGTGGCTTGGTATGATTTTAGGCGTTTTTTGAGGCTGCCCGAGGACTCAATTTTCTTGACGACATTTTCGCTGCGATTAGGTGCAGATCCTTCAAGCAGTGTATAGAGAATCGCGCCGAGTCCATAAACATCCCACCGCGGATCGGGAGTGGCATTTAGATCCGCTTGCTCAGGCGCCATAAAAAACAACGTTCCCAAAGCCGGGGTTTGGTCAGTGGAAAGTCGCGATTGACCAAAGTCTGCTATGCGGGGACGACGATCTGCATCTAATAAGATGTTGGCCGGTTTTAGGTCACAGTGCAAAATGCCTTTGTTGTGCGCGTGGGTTAATCCGGTTGTAATGTCATGGAACAGTTCGACTGCTTCCTGGATGCTAATGGAATCAGCAGTTTTGATGAATTGATCTAAGGAACCATCCTCGAGGTATTCCATGACATAGTAGGGTGGGGACGCTTCCCAGCCTACGTCCAACAGTTGTACGACGTACCGCTGGGTAGCGAGTGACACTAGCTTTTCAACTTCTTTGCTGAGCAGTTGCCAGTCTACGCCGCTTTGATGGTGAAAGAATTTCACCGCCACTTGTCGGTTGGTGTTTATATCAACGCCGACCCAGACTTCGCCATATGCACCAGTTCCTAGAAGTCGAGTGATTTTCACGCCGGGAATATCGATGTGCGAATCGGTCGGCTGCATACTCAGCTGTCGCGATCGGTCGTGATCGCCATCGGTTTGATGTTGCGTAAGGTCGTCTGACATGTGGATTTAGGGGGCGTAACGTTCTACAAAGGTGGTATCGTGTTGGATATCTATTTTACCCTAGTTGGACAAATTTGTTTGTAGTTGTCGATGGTTTGAACTTGAAATGGAGCCGGATTGAGGTAGATATTTATTTAGCGTCCGGTCGTTGCTGGGGATCGTTTAGCTACATTGGGGCTTACAGGTAAAGCTGATTCCACTAAAATACGACGTTTTAGTGAATAACCTACGAGATACGTGAAAATCTACTATGACCGAATCGCAAAGTGATCAGCCCGAGCAACCTGAGCCGGCAGATGATGGCACGGCGCAAGACAGCAGTGAACAAGACCTACAAATGCACGTTGCTGCTCGTCGTGATAAATTGGCTCAGATCCAAAAACTGGGTATCGATCCATGGGGTAGTCGATTTGATGACCGCCAACTGATCGGGGAAATTCGCGATCGTATTAGTGAAGTGCAGTTTAAGCAAGAAGACGGTACACTGATCGACCTTCCGGATTTGGACTGTGACGTCGAAGATCGTGTAAATATGAGACAATGGCGCAGCGATCAAGGACCTGGTGCCGAGGTGGGACCGACTGTCCGCGCAGCTGGCAGAATAATGCTGCAGCGTGATAAAGGTAAATTACGATTTATTGATATTCAGGATTGGTCTGGCACCATCCAATTATTTATAGGCAAGAAACAAGTTGGTGATGAGGATTTTGACCTAGCTGGCTTGTTTGACTTAGGAGATATCATTGGTGTCGACGGTCGCCTAGGTGTTACAAATACTGGCGAGTTGACCATATTTGCTGAGAAACTACACTTTTTAACCAAGTCGCTCGAGCCACCTCCGGCTAAGCATGTAGGGATGACGGATCCAGAATTGCGACAACGTCGACGGTATGTTGACTTGGCGTACAACGACGGCGTGCGACAACGTTTCCTCGATCGTACTAAAATCGTGTCTTCGATTCGTAGCACTCTCAATGCGGCAGGGTTCGCCGAAATTGAGGGGCCAACATTACATTCAATCGCCGGCGGTGCTGCCGCGCGGCCCTTTATGACTCACCACAACGCGTTGGGCCTCGAGTTATATTTGCGAATTGCCTTGGAGTTGCATTTAAAGCGGTTAATTGTCGGCGGCATGGAACGTGTGTATGAATTGGGGCGGGTCTATCGCAATGAAGGAATCAGTCCGAAGCATAATCCTGAGTTCACGATGCTAGAGCTTTATCAGGCATTCGGCGACTATCGCAGCATGATGGATTTGACGGAAAACTTGATTGTTAACGCACTCGATGCGCTCGGCAATGGCTACGTCGTTCCTTACGGCGAACACATGGTGGATTTCACTCCGCCATTTGAGCGGCGGACATATCTTGAACTGTTTACCCAACAGACGGGCGTAGATCCGAGTGACGAAGAAGCGGTGAAAAAATACGCGGCCCAAATCGGCATTGAAGTCGAGGGACGCCATTTGGATGTCATTAAGAATGAGATCTTCGAGGAGAAGGTCGAGGATTCTTTGGTGGGGCCAGTCTTCGTGATTGATTATCCAGCGAGTATTTGCCCGCTTACTAAACGTAAAGCGGACAACCCCGAAATTGCTGAGCGGTTTGAGTTGTTTATTCGCGGTATGGAAATCGCAAACGCTTATACCGAATTAAACGATCCTGATTTACAACAAGAGTTGTTTCAAACTCAACTCGCGGGTTTACCGGATGAGGATTCGATGGCCAAAATGGACTCGGACTTTATTCGCGCATTGCGTCATGGTATGCCCCCGACGGGCGGCTTAGGCGTAGGAATTGACCGATTGGTAATGTTATTGACCAATTCCCAGTCGATTCGGGAAATAATTCTATTTCCTTTATTGCGTCCAGAACAGCCGGAACAATAGAATAGTCAGCAAGTTTATGTGTCACGTACGTCACAAAAAATCACATACGTAATTGGGTAGAGACTCCCCTCGCGAGAGGTTTCCAACCCCCAGCCAAAGGATTGGCATGTACAAAGTATTGCTATCATGGCGGTATCTGAAGAGCCGCTATATTGCATTGGCCTCGATCGTGAGCGTAACGCTAGGCGTGGCGACTCTGATCGTCGTCAACAGCGTGATGGCTGGCTTTACTGTTGAAATGCATGACCGGCTGCACGGAATCCTTTCAGATATCGTTGTTCGCAGCCACAATCTTAATGGCTTGCCAGATTCTGAGTGGCACATGGAGGAGATCCGCAAGGTCGCTGGCGATGATATTGAGGCTATGACGGCAACGGTTTCAGTGCCGGCAATGATTAATTTTCGCGACAATATTCGCGGGCAGTGGATTACCCAACCGATCAACCTCATCGGCATCGATGCCGCTACCTATTCCGACGTTTCTGAGTTTAAACAACATTTGCTGCATCCGCTTAACCGGGAGCAGATGGAGTTCTTGTTACGCGAGAACGATTACGGTCGTGGCCGCAAAGATAAATTCCCCGTTGCTGGCTGGGCTCGGCGGCGAGTTGCTGCACAATGGGAACAGCGAGAAATTGCAGACCAGGTCGAAAACGGTGTCACCGTTAATGACACTGCCGTGATAACCCCACCACCATTCGAGTTAGCGGATGAACCTCAATCGCTTGACGGACTACCGGCATTGCCCGAATCCATCGAAGAATTGCCCGAATTGCAAGGGCTCTTGGACAACGACCCCAGTGGAGTCGGACAACAGGAAAGTCTGCCCGCGGTACCGTTTCAGACGGAGAACGCTCCCCAGTTGACATTCGACGCGGCGCGAGAGCAGCACACCGGAATTGTCTTAGGGATTTCTATTTGCAGTTTACGCGGTCGCGATGTCCAAGGCGAGTTGATGGATTATTATTTCGCCTTGCCAGGGGATGATGTCAAAATTACGTTTCCCAATACGGGGCAGCCACCTAAGGCGGTTAGCGATTCATTTACGATTGTTGATTTTTATGAAAGTGAGATGAGTGAATATGATTCGTCATTTGCTTTCGTGCCGTTGAGTAAATTGCAGAATCTACGAGGAATGATCACTGCTCAAACGGGTGTGGCTAGCGTTTCTGCTATTCAAATTAAGTTGCGAGCAGGGACTGACTTGGACATGGTTCGAGATCGTTTGCAAGCGCGCTTTCCGCTGCAACAATTCGGTTATCAAATTCAAACTTGGCGCGACATGCAAGGGCCGCTGTTGTCCGCGGTGCAGTTGGAAACAACAATCTTGAATATTTTACTGTTCTTGATCATAGCCGTCGCTGGCTTTGGGATTTTAGCTACCTTTTTTATGATCGTTGTCGAAAAGACACGGGATGTTGGGATTCTTAAAAGCTTGGGTGCCCCGAGTGGTGGCGTGATGAGTATTTTCTTGGGTTATGGATTATCGCTCGGTATAGCTGGGTCGCTGTCTGGATTAGCTTTGGGATTGCTGTTTGTGGACCAGATTAATGTTGTGGCGGGCTGGATAGAAAAGGTAACTGGACAAGAAGTATTTGATCCGACGGTTTATTATTTCTCCGAGATTCCGGTCGTGGTGAATCCTCTGACGTGTCTGTGGGTTGTGATAGGTGCAGTAGGAATTGCTGTCATTGCCAGTGTGTTGCCGGCCCGCAAAGCCGCCAAACTGCATCCCGTGGAGGCATTGCGTTATGAGTAGTGCTTATAAATTACCCCAGACAACAATTGCGATGGCCGCCCAGCAATCGCCACAACTGCATCGGGCAGCGACGTCCGTGGTAATGAGTGCTACGGGATTAATGAAGAGTTATCGCAAGGGGAAAGTCGAAATACCTGTTTTAAATGGAGTGGATTTCGAAGTTAGGAAAGGCGAATTTCAAGCAATTGTCGGGACGAGTGGGTCAGGGAAAAGTACTCTATTGCACTTGTTGGCGACACTTGACCAACCCGATGATGGCGAAATATTCTTCGAAGGCAATCGTATTGATAACTTGCCTACCAAATCATGTGACATACTGAGGAACCGATACATTGGAATCGTGTTTCAGTTTTATCATTTGCTGCCAGAGCTCAGTGCATTAGAAAACGTATTGATGCCGCTGATGATTCGCTATGGCTTTACAGAGTATATGTTGAATCGGCGGAAAAACCGCCAGCGGGCGAAAGAGTTGTTGGATAAGGTGGGATTAGGTCATCGATTGAAGCATCGTCCGCGTGAGTTGTCAGGTGGTGAAATGCAACGAGTTGCGATTGCCAGAGCGCTTATCGCAGATCCTCAATTATTGTTGGCAGATGAACCCACTGGCAATTTAGATCGGCAAGCGGGTGACGAGATCATGGAGATATTGCGAAATTTGAATAGCGAACAAGGCTTGACTGTGGTAGTGGTTACGCATGACGATACGATTGCTGAGCAGGCCGATCGCACGATTCATCTAGTTGAAGGCCAAGTGCAAATAATGTGAGGCGACAATTCTGGGGTTTTACGACTTGATCTGTGGGCTTGGCGCCGGTTCTTTCTCAGTAGCGTTGAGCCTGCCGTATATGCCTAAGTCCCACGCTACTCAGATTCGCGGTTGACCATTAGAATGGATGTTTGGAAAAGCAACCAAGGAATGGATGATTTATTGCATGGGTGTTTAGCATAAAGATATGTCACTAAAAATTTACATTAACGGAACGCTGTTCGATAAACAGGATGCCAAGATCAGCGTGTATGATCATGGACTGCTCTATGGTGACGGCGTGTTCGAGGGATTGCGATGTTATGCTGGCCAAGTGTTCCGCTTGCGCGAACATTTGGATCGGTTATGGACGTCGGCAGCTAAGATTGAATTGACGATTCCCATCTCTGCAGAGGAAATGGAGATTGCAGTAAACAGTACGCTTGCTGCTAATGACATCCGTGACGGTTACATTCGTTTAATTGTGACTCGAGGTGAAGGCACATTAGGTTTGGACCCTAATAAATGCGCTCAGGCTCAAGTGATCATCATCACGGATATGATCACACTCTATCCGGATGAATTCTACGAAAACGGACTGTCGATCGTGACAGCCAAAACAATTCGTAATCATCCAAGAGCGCTTGATCCACAAATCAAATCGTTGAACTACTTGAACAACATTCTTGCAAAAATCGAAGGCCTCAAAGCGGGTTGTGTGGAAGCTTTGATGCTCAATCACGAAGGCGAAGTTGCGGAGTGTACAGGCGATAATATTTTTATTGTAAATGCGGGAGTGCTGCAAACACCGCCGGTTTCAGCGGGCGTGCTTAAGGGCGTGACCCGCGGTGCCGTTATGGAGTTGGCACGCGAGGATGGAATCAAAGTTGAAGAAGTAACAATGACACTTGAGGATGTGTACGCAGCCGATGAATGTTTTCTGACCGGCACTGCGGCGGAAGTAGTTCCTGTGCGTGAAGTCGATGGTAATCAGATAGGTGCTGGCTCGCCAGGTGTGATTACTCGACGGTTAACGGACCTCTATTGCAACCTACGAACCCAATAGCGATAGCCTGTTTAGCGCTTCGTGGCGAACGCTGTCGGAAACCTTTGGTATCGCTTGATGCCACGTTTTTTAGTACAAAGTGTCTTCGCATGTGTACACTGTTGCTCCCTTACCACCGTGCCTTAAATGCTCATCCGTATATTATCTTGTGTGCTGTTACTTGCCTGTGTTCCCATCTGCGCAGTTATGGCCGCGAATCAGTCGGAGTCCACTGAAAAACCCGTGGCATTGCATCCCGCCGGTCAACGTGTCTTGCAATCTCCTAATTGGCGCGAGGGTGTGAGAAATTTAGGCGCGAGCCTCCAAGCGTACGCATTTGAAACAAATGCGCCACCTTTTCCAGAAGGTGAGATTGACGTGTTTACCGAGAATCTTGGCTTCTGGATACCGACGGTACGTTTAGATCCAGATATTTGGGACGGCAGCATTGAATTGGGTAGCAATGGAACTCACGGAAATTCAACGACGTTTAGCGTATTTGCTGGAATTGATATGGAACGTAAAACTACGCCGGGACGGTTTAATCTAGATGTGGATTTTGCAAAAGAACGCGCAAGTGGCACATTGACGTCGCATCGTACATTGATTGATATTGCGCATTTCTGGATTAAAAAAGACAACGTCTCGAGTTGGTTTGCAAAAGGTGGCCTAGAGTATGACGAGTTCAAACAGTTTAATATTCGCATGAAAGCAAATGCGGGATTGCAAAGGATGTTTGTCGACAAGGAACAGTTGCAACTGAGTTGGCGAATTGGGGCTGGGATGTCTCAGGAGCTAGGTGGAGTTGACGACCACGTAACGCCCGAAGCGGATTTTGGAATGATTATGAGCCGTAAGATATCGCCGCGGCAGATTATCCAAGTGGTCTCGGATTATTATCCAGATTGGTCTGATTTCGGTGAGTATCGCTTCGAATCCGAAGCGTCGTGGCAAATCGCCATCGATAAAGAATTTGGTTGGAGTTTGAAGTTCTCGATGATAGACCGATATGACAGCACTCCACATGGCAGGCGACCAAACGACCTTGCCTATTCACTCGTGCTTGTTTGGAAGTTGTAGCAGCAACGCCCTGGTTATTTGCTTTTTGGTTTCCAGTCGGGATCTTTTTCAAAGAACATCATGTGCTGCCAAGGTAACTTGTCAAATTGGCTAGCAATACGAAAACCATTAGCTTCGTATTCTTTAAGTATCTGAATCTTGTTCATTTTGTGCAACGGCTTAATAGGCACTCTGTCATCTTCCTCACGGTATTCCAAAAGGATTATTTGTCCGTTTGGTTTAAGGCTATCACGCATGGATCGCAGCATAATCTCGGGATGCGACAATTCGTGATAGACGTCGACCATGAGGATGACATCAACTGTGTTGCGCGGTAGACGTGGATTGTGAAAGGATCCCAAAATAGGAGTGATATTGTCGACGCCTTCTTTTTCCATACGTGTGCGTAGAAATTGCAACATCTCTGGCTGTACGTCAACGCCCAAAATTGTTCCTTGTGGGCCGACCATTTTCGCCATTTTCAAAGAGTAGAAGCCATTGCCGCAACCCATGTCACAGACGGTCATTCCTGTTTTAAGGTTGAGTTGCCCGAGCATGACGGAACAGCGTTCCTCGTTTTCGCGATTGTCACGGATCAGCCAAGGGGCGCCAGTGAAGTGCATGGTTTGTGCAATGCGACGGCCGAAGTACGTTGAGCGTGCCGGTGGGACATTGGATTGGTCGTCAACCGGTTGTTGCGCTGTGAGGCAAGGGGCTAATACGAGCAGCAGTAGAGCAGCGGATAGAGCACGATAAAGCATAACAATGTCTTTCTTGAGATAATGAAGGCCCAGTTCGTGTCTCGCCGCGACGGAGCGGATTAAACGTGCGGGGTAAATTCAGCCACTTCGGTTTAGGTAATTGTATACATCAACAGTGTATCTAGTATGGCAACTGTCGTGATTAATTGCCAGTGTGCGCAAGTGGCGCGGCGTGAATGTTGCATCGCGTTATACGGGGCGCGGCATTTGTCGCAGGTATTCCAAAGGCTTGGATGCGGGCGGTGTTTGGCCGTGTTCCAGTTGCCAGAGATAGCGCTGTTCGTCCGTGGCGTAATAGGCGAGCCACGTATCAGGATCAGATTCATTGTCGACAAGTCGCCACACGATGGGGTTGTTGGTGATGTCGAGTTTCTTTTCAGTCGCTGTTAGGATGTCGCGAAGCAAGACACAGAACAGTTGTCGATCTGAAAGGTGATCGGTGTATTGTAAATAGATATTCTGTTCGGCGAGGCGTTGCAGTGTGTCCCACAACATGTTCGAAAGATCGCGGTTGGATAATGTTTCCGGTTGTGGCAAGCTGAGTTCGGGTTCGAACCATTGGCTGATTGGCAGCACCGGAGCGTATTCCCAGCTGAGCATCGATTCTAGGAAATGATTCTCTTCGGATGTCGACATTTCGGTGACGTCTACTAGAGCGATCGATTCATCGAAGAATGGTTCGAGTTCGTCTCGCAGCCGCGCGTTATGCAGCAATTGTTCGACTTCGTTCTCAGGTAAACTGGTTTCGTGCATCGTATTCAATTTTATGAGTAGAGATTCGCGTGTGGTGTACTTATCAAAGATGCTTAATGGGTTGCCCCATAGGTTTTGTAAGTTATGTCTTTGAATTTAGTCGCTATCGGCCCGTAAGCAAGATGTAATTATCCCTGAATGCACGTTCGCTAGAAAAAAATTGACGCTCTAGTCGGCGCGACCGTTACGACCACTAATTAACACGAATTAGCACGAATACGAAAATTCGGCAAGCTTTGGTAATTCGGTTATTCGGAATCGAGAGATTTCTCTATTTTGCTGATTTTCTGGACGCGGCGTTCATGTCGACCACCTTCAAATTCGGTATTCAGCCAGAGTTGCAGCAATGGTTCGACGTTTCGCTCACCGAAGAGGTCTGCTGATAGACAGAGTACGTTGGCATCGTTATGACGGCGGCTCATTTCAGCGGTTATTTCATCGTGGCAAGACGCCGCTCGTACTCCTGGGTACTTATTCGCAGCGATCGCCATACCAATACCCGTACCGCATATAAGGATTCCTCGAGCGCTGTCGCCAGCGCAAACGTCACGACTCACTGCTTGTGCAATGTCAGGGTAATCGACACTTTGATCGCTGTTTGTACCCACATCGTTACAACTGTGACCGTTTTTATTTAGGAAATCAACGATCTTTTGTTTGACGCGGTAGCCTCGGTGATCACTACCAATAGTAAGCTTCATCTCTTTTACTCTCTTATAATATCCTGATCAGGAATAATTAGATTATTGATACGACTTCGCTGTTTATCAAGGTGGGTATCGATTTGTGCGGCACATTGTTGATAAATTTCGTACGAACCTCCGATCGGATCGCTGACATTCGATCCGTCATGTGCCAATAGTGAGGTTTTATCCGCGAATTCTGGCCATGCATTGACAATTGCATGTTGATGGGAATGTGACAATGTAAGGATTAAATCAGCGCTGTTGGCCAACACGTAGCTCAACGGTTGGCTACTGTGGCAGGTCAAGTCGAGACCTTGTTTGCCGAGTACGTTGATGGCTTGGTCAGCAGCGAGCGATCCTTTGGTTGCTGAGATTCCAGCCGAGCAGATATGAATGCCGTGTTGGGCCAGTTGATCGATAGAGATATCGTTCGCTGTCGCCATTTTATTCTTAAGCAACATTTCAGCCATCGGGCTACGGCATGTGTTGCCTGTGCAGACGATTACGATTTCCAATTGCAACGCGGTTTGGATTCGGTCGCGAGTGAGTGCTCCGCTTCGGAGGATTTCTATGTAGTCATTGTGAATCTTGATGACCGTGGACGGTGTACCGATTTTAGCGGGACCCCCGTCGAGTATTAATTGCACGTTGTCGTCGAGTTGTTCAGCGACTTCGATCGCCGTAGTTGTATCTGCTTGGCCGCTTTTGTTGGCACTTGTAAGGACCAGGGGTTCGTCGAGTTGATCGAGGACACTGAGTAAAACTTCATTGTTAGGAACTCGCAGTCCGAGCCAATTATTTGGGGCTAGCAATGCGCGTGATTCGTTAGAAAGTCCGGCTACCTGTTCGGCGGCTTGAATTACCATTGTTAGCGGTCCGGGCCAACAACGGCGAGCAAGTCGGTGCATTATTGCCGTAGGGTTTTGAGCATAATTATCGAGTGAATAATCGTAACCGATCGCCAGACTCATCGGTTTTCCGGTTGATCGAGACTTGATATCGAACAGTTTGGCAACGGCGTCAGCATCAGAGGAATTGGCTGCGATACCGTAAACGGTTTCGGTTGGAAATGCTACAATGTCCCCCGCCTTCAATCGGTCAACCGCCTCGCCGATGATAGCTTGACAATCATCGGAATCATAGCGGACGTCTAGTACAGTTGCAGTCATGGCAAGTCTAGTGGTTGAAAAGGAGCAAAGTCAATTTGCGAGACTAGATAAGTTGTGTGGAAGTTGCGTCGCTGAATATTGATGGAAAAAGTCGCTGTGCAATACTTCAGTTTATGCGGTGTAATTATGTACGGTCAAGTAAGCTAAGGGGCAGATGATTGATAGTCTAGATGTAGTACATATCCTCGTTCCTGCCCCCAGTTTGCTCCAGTAGATCATCAAAGGTAACGGCACAGAGGTTTTCTTGTTCTATTTGAGTGATGCTCTCCCACGTCTGAAATAACGCTTCGGACATGGGCGTGACGTTGTTTGAATTCTGCACGAAATTGGATCGATCGCCAGTAATAACTGTCATCACTTCGCCTAGGCTAATAGTGTCTGCGGGTTTAGCGAGACGGTATCCGCCAGCGGCGCCGCGGATACTAATTACGATACCGGCGGCTTTGAGTTGCAAGAGTATTTGAACCAAGAATCTACTGGGAATTCCGTGGCGTGAGGCGATGTCGTCAATACGTAAGGGTCGAATGTCGTTTTGGTGTAATGACAATTCGAGGATGGCCAAACAAGCGTATTCAGTTTTGGCTGAAAATTGCATGATATTAGCTGTCGCTTTCGTCGATGGAATGTAATCCGCATTCGGTTTTTGCTGTGCCGCTCCAACGCCCCGCCCGATCATCTTCACCGAACGATATTTTTCGAGTGCAAGGCCAGCATCCAATGCTTGGGTAGCCTTTGTCGTGTAATGGGTTGTACGGGATATCGTTGTCGGTAATCATTTTCCAAATATCGGCTTTGCTTGAATTGGCTAAGGGGCTAACTTTGATCAACCCAAATTTGTTGTCCCAACCGACAATCGGCGCTTTGGCGCGATCGGGACTCTGATCGCGTCTAATCGCACTCGACCAACACTGTAGCTCGCTAGCAACTTTCTCCAATAGCGATAGTTTGCGGTCATAACAGCACTGGCTGGGATTAGTTATGTAGACGGGACCACCGTGTAACTCTTCGTACTGAGCGACGTCCAATTCAGGTTTTGCCAAGCGGACATCCATGCCATAATGTGATTTAACTTTGTCACGGAGATCGAGTGTTTCTTGGAACTGATATCCGGTGTCGAGATTAAAAATAGGTGTTTCTGGGGCAAATTGAGATAACATGTAAATCATTGTCATTCCCTCGGGGCCAAAGGCTGTTGCCATCGCAAAGTTGGGCGCGTATTGCTCGACTGCCCATTTTAGGATTTCTAACGGCGAAGCGCTTTCTAAGGTGGCACTGGCTTGCTGAAGTTCAGCTAGCAGCACGTCTGTTGGAGGGGAATTGCTCAAAAGTTCATCGATTGTTCGCAAGGTTTAGCGATAATTGGCCTGAGGTTAAATAATAATCATAAACATTATCAAGTAACTGAACAATGGGTTATTGTTCAATATCTATAATAGGATAATTGTTTTGGATTTGATTTTTGATGTCGCGCTGCTAACGAGTGTTTGTGGATGGTGTATGATGGCGTTGGTTGAGAGATTTAAGATCAAATTATATAGAAAGTGGAAAAGACATGGCGGGGCAGGTCTATCTGGCTGTTGACATTGGCGCATCTAGCGGCCGATTAGTAGCTGGAGAATTTGATGGCACCCGCATTTCACTCGAGAAAGTCTACCGCTTCAACAATGGAGGGGTATCGGCAGGGCGTTACTTGCATTGGGACGTCTTAGAGCAGTGGTCCCATATTAAGCGGGGCTTACAACAAGCCGTTGAGCGTTATGGAAACACAATTACGAGTGTCGGTGTTGATACATGGGGAGTGGATTTTGGTCTGCTAGGTCCCAACGATGAGTTGTTAGCAAACCCGATCCATTATCGCGACAGTCATACCGAAGGAATGATGGAATATGCATTTGAGCAAGTACCCCGCTCGGCGATATTCAATCAAAGCGGCTTACAGTTCATGCGTTTCAACACGCTTTATCAATTGTTAGCATTACAAAATATCAGGTCACCACTGCTTGATGCTGCCGAATCTATGCTGCTGATGCCCGATCTTTTCCACTGGTTACTCACTGGCGAAAAAGCAAACGAATACACAAACGCGACAACCACTCAATTCTATAATCCTCAAGAAAAACGCTGGGCTACGGAATTGTTTGAGTCGTTTTCCTTACCACAAAAACTGCTAGGACAAGTTGTTTCGCCGGGCACGGAACTGGGCCCGCTGCAAGGTGCTATCAGTCGTGAACTGGGTGGAGCAAACTTCAAAGTTGTATTACCAGGGACGCATGATACAGCGAGTGCGGTAATGGCAGTGCCAGCTGTTGGTGCGTTGTCTGATCAACCCGATTGGTGTTACATCAGTAGTGGCACTTGGTCTTTAATGGGGGTGGAAATTGCAAACCCAATTATTTCGGACCAATGCCAAGAGTTAAATTTCACCAACGAAGGCGGTGTTGGGGATAGCATCCGGTTGTTGAAGAACATTGCGGGGTTATGGCTGGTGCAAGAATGCCGACGGATTTTCAATGCTGAGGGTCAGTCTTACGATTGGGATGAGTTGGTGGAAATTGCATCGGCAGCAGCTCCTTTAGTCTCGCTCATTGATCCTGACGACGAATGTTTCTTAGCTCCAGAATCGATGCCAACTGCGATAAGGGACTACTGTCGAAAAACTGATCAGACAATTCCCGCTACCGATGGAGCGGTAATTCGATGTGCTCTGGAAAGTCTGGCACTACGATACCAAATGGTGCTGCAGATGTTAGAACAATTGACTGGCGGAACCATTAAGACGGTACACATTGTTGGCGGTGGGATTCAAAACCGTTTATTGTGCCAACTTACAGCAAACGCCTGCGGTCGTCCGGTGGTTACTGGTCCGATCGAGGCTACTGCCATTGGTAACTTGATGATTCAATTGATAAGCAGCGGCGAGGTTAGCTCCATTGCGGATGCGCGGAAGATCATCAGCCACAGTTTTGGCCAAGAGACATATGTGCCGGACACCGCGGGTGATTGGGTAAACGCTAGTGAACGATTTGCGAATCTGGTAAACGCATAGAAGAGTTAATAGTTTTAGTTTTAAACAAGTAGAACAATACGAAGGAAAACCCAGATGATTAAAGTTGGAATTGCGGGCATTGGGTTTATGGGCTGGATTCATTATTTAGCCTACCAAAAAACAGCTGGAATCGAGATTTCCGCGATTTGTGCTCGCAATCAAGACAAGCTGGCTGGCGACTGGACATCGATTAAAGGCAACTTTGGCCCACCTGGTGAACAAGTGGATGTCAATTCATGGAACTGCCACAGCGACTTTGATTCACTGCTCGCCGACGATAGCGTTGACTTAGTGGATATTTGTTTGCCGCCAGATATGCACACGGACACAGCGATTGCGGCGTTGCAGGCGGGCAAGCACGTCTTGATTGAAAAACCAATGGCGTTAACCGTTGACCAATGTGATGAAATAGTGGCAGCAGCGGAGGCAGCCGATCGTCAAGTGTTTGTGGCCCATGTGCTACCATTCTTTCCGGAGTACGCATTCTTGCGGGAAGCGGCTAGCAGCGGAAAATACGGCAAGCTGCTCGGTGGTCATTTCAACCGAGTGATCTCTGATCCGACTTGGTTAGCTGATTTTTGGGATGCGGAAAAAATGGGCGGACCGCTCGTCGACTTGCATGTTCATGACGCACACCTAATTCGAGTG
>CAWVZW010000080.1:0-15363 GCA_963934735.1 uncultured Planctomycetaceae bacterium | reverse complement strand
GCCGCTAATATCGCTGCGGAGAACGGTGAACGACTTGCCGCCGAAGGAGAGATTTGCTGGGCGGGGATGCACAGTTGGAAAGATATGCTTGACTTGCTTGAAGGCGTCGGTATGCCTGAAACATTAGGGTTCCAAGCGGACCAAGCACATACTTATTTGTATCTCATGGGCTATAACGCTCCGGAACACGCGTTACTGCAAGAAGGCTATAGTGAAGAAGAATTCTACGCTGCTTATGAAACGTTGACCGATAAATTACGGCCTTGGACAATTGACTTTCATGTTGCCCAAAACGATGGCACAGTACATGGCGCCGGGACGCATGACAAAACCGGGAAGCACTGCCAAGCCGACGATCCTAATGGAAAATTAGATATCACCAAAACCGCGGGGTATTGGCTTGAAGGTGCCCAAGAGCGAGGGATACAACATATCTGTTGGGATGGCTGCATGTTCCCGAACTCGGTACTGGAATCACCGAGTACGTGGAACGCGATTCTCAAAGCGATGGTCGATGTGCGTACTGCACACAGTTAGAGCGCAGAAGTATAGACCCTCCGATTATATTTTAAACAATAAAGTAATAACGACAGTTAGTGACAAGAAAGTGAAGTACTATGGCGAAGAAACCCCTAAACATTGGGATGATCGGTTACGGATTTATGGGCCGGACCCATTCCAACGCTTACTGCAAAGTTGGCCACTTTTTTGATTTGGAATATCAGCCCGTCTTAAAAGCAGCTTGTGCACGTAACGAAGAGAACATCCAAAAGTTTGCGGATAACTGGGGATACGAATCTATTGAAACGGATTGGCGAGCATTGGTTGCTCGTGACGATATCGATGCAGTTGATATTTGTGTACCTAACAATCTACACAAGGAAATTGCCATTGCTTGTGCTGCAGCTGGAAAGATGATTCTCTGCGAAAAACCACTGGCCATGGACACTGCCGAAGGCGAAGAAATGTGTGACGCCGTGGAAAAAGCTGGCGTTGCCAATATTGTATGGTACAACTATCGCCGAGTGCCAGCTGTCACATTAGCAAAACAACTGATCGATGAAGGACGGCTGGGGCGTATTTTCCATTATCGAGCTAACTTTCTCCAAGATTGGACAATCTCGACAGACCTCCCTCAAGGAGGTGAAGGACTATGGCGCCTCGATGCCAAGGCGGCGGGCTCTGGTGTAACCGGTGACCTACTAGCTCACTGTATCGATACTGCTTTATGGCTCAATGGTAGCCTTGATAGTGTCACTGCGATGACGGAGACGTTTATTAAGGAACGAGTACATCAGGCGACGGGTGAAGTCATGCCGGTGACGATCGACGATGCCTGTACCTTCATGGGTCGTTTCAGTAACGGTTCATTAGCATTGTTTGAGTCGACTCGATATGCACGGGGACACAAGGCATTATACACATTAGAAATCAACGGCGAAAATGCATCTATCCGGTGGGACTTACATGATCTGCACCGCCTAGAGTACTTTGATTATAATGATGATTCAGTTGTTCGCGGGTGGCGGAATATCCATGTCACCGACGGCGACCATCCTTATATGGACCATTGGTGGGTACCTGGATTACAAATTGGTTATGAGCATACCTTTGTTCATCAAGTCGCTGATTTTCTTGAAGGTTTAGCCAGTGGTAAACCTGCCGGACCGACTTTCAAAGAAGCATTGGAAACTCAAAAAGTCTGCGACGCTGTGTTAAAATCTGCGGCGGACGGCAGTTGGCAAGACGTCGGTTAGAATTATTCAGCCGCATGAATTACTTATCACATGCCATCGAATTTCTTGATCGCCCTTTATTTATGGCCAGCACGGGTGTGCCGGACATGTTGAGCGTGATTGATCGTAAAGTTCGGATACGGCGCAAGGCGCTGGAACCGTTTTTCAACGATACAGATCCGGCGGTTGTCGAAGTCGCACGTGGGATCGCTCAGCACCTAGACGACGACCGTTGGTTTCATGCGAACAAAGTCTTTCAACAGCTGAATTCAGAATTTTCCCAGGCAATCCGCGACGTGCATCCGGATGATGAATCGATGCGTCCTTGGTTTTTAGGTCATATTGTTATCGAGTTGTTACTCGATGCTCATTTGAGTCAACAAAATCCGGGCGCACTAGAGAAGTATTATGAAAACATGGAGGCCGTGGATGCGACGTTCATTCAGGGCTTTATCAATAAAGCTGCCAAGCGTCCGACGTATGACTTTGTGCGATTGTTCGATGCGTTTCAACGTGAACAGTTTTTGTTTGATTACGCAGATGACGATCGACTAGCATACCGTTTGAATCAAGTCATGAAGCGGGTTGGTTTGGAACAATTCGACGATACGGTTTCTGTGCTATTCAGCGGTTTTCGGGAACGTGTGTTGCTGCTGCAACATGAATTATTAAGTCCTGATACAATACAGACGACGAACATTTAATGAACTCGAAGGAGAGTAAACGATGAAGTATGGAATGAACCTACTGTTATGGACAGGCGAGATGAACGACGAGATGATTCCCGTAGTGGAATCATTGAAAGAGATGGGATATGACGGAGTCGAATTGCCGTTGTTTGCCTATGACTTAGACTTGCATAAAAAGTGGGGTGAACGGTTAGATTCGATTGGCCTAGAACGCACAATTGTTACGATTCGAAATGAGGAAGACAATCCGATAAGTTCGGATCCTGCAGTTCGTGCGTTAGGTGTGGCAAAGAACAAGGAAGCGTTAGATAATGCAGCGGCCGTGGGCGCACAGAGCCTAGTGGGTCCGTATCATTCAGCATTGGGAATATTTAGCGGTGCGGGGCCGACTGTAGATGAATGGAAATGGGGCGTGGATAGTATGCGGCAAGTTGCCGAACATGCTGGTAGTGTTGGAGTCATGTTAGGTGTTGAATGCTTAAACCGGTTTGAAACATATTTGCTCAATACGCACAGTGATGCCGCTAGATTCGTCCGTGAAGTGAACCACCCGAATTGCCGTATGATGTACGACACATTTCACAGTAATATTGAGGAAAAGAATATTGCCGAAGCGATTCGTAGCTGCCAAGACGTATTGACGCATGTTCATATTTCAGAAAACGACCGCAGTACACCTGGTAGCGGGAACGTGAATTGGCAAGAAAACTTTGATACCTTAATGGAAGTTGGCTATGACGGCTGGATGGTTGTCGAAGCTTTCGGCCTAGCCTTACCGGAGATTGCTGCAGCCACGAAGATTTGGCGGCGAATGTATGACTCCGAAGAACAGTTAGCTCGTGATGCATTAGCGTTTATGAAGCAAGAGGTTGGTGCGCGGCAATAGGGATTACTTAATACACCTAATACCTCGAATCGGAAACACACTGCTGGGTCTGTCGCGGGTAAACTACGCACAAATATTCTTTCGACCTTGTGGAGAAGCGATGCGAATTCTTATAGTATTGCCATGCAAAACGAGGATTCTATAGACGCCCAACAAGAGGACCAGCAAGACAGGTCTCCCCAGCGTGCCATGCCGGTTGATCCGGATCAAATGGGACTTAATGAGTTCTATCAGGGCAGCGACCAAACGGGCGCATCGTTGGATGAGCTGAGCGATGTATATGCGCAATTAGTATCTGAGGGCGAAAGCCCATATGACGGTGTTCCGGAAGGTAATTTTGATACAGATGGTGAGGCAGATGACTCCATATCTCAGGAAGCTGTGCCATTAATGGTACCCGAGGAAATCGATAATGCAGATTTGACACCGATGTCGATTTTGGAGTCAATGTTGTTTGTTGGGCATCCGACAGGTGAACCATTAGTTGCTAAAAGTGTCGCTGGCATGATGCGCGGTGTGACGACGCGTGAGATACATGAGTTGGTGAAAGATTTGAATGTGACCTATGACGATCAGAATTCGGCACTACATATCCAATCTGTCGGTAACGGATATGTGCTGGCGTTACGTGAGGAATTTCATGGATTACGAGAGCGGTTCTATGGCGAGATTCGGGAAAAACGTCTGTCGCAGGCGGCAATCGATGTTTTGGCAATCGTAGCCTATAATCAAGGGATAAGTCGAAAGGAAATCGACGAGATGCGTGACCGCCCGAGTCAGTCTATTCTGAGGGAATTGGTTCGACGAGAAATTCTACGGCTTGAGCGGTTAGACGAAAAGCCGCGTAAATCGATATACTATACGACGGAACGTTTCTTGGATGTTTTTGGATTAGAACACATTGACGATTTACCACAGGCATTGATTCTAGATCATCAGTGGTAGCCATTAGTGTTTTAATTGAGAATAGAAAGATCACTCTTTTATGAGTCAACGTGACAAGATACTTAAGTTACGCAGTCCAGTGGACCCACGACCATTGGTGTTGCCGTCGCTATTACTTTGTGATTTTGGTGATCTAAAAACTGAACTAAGCCAACTCGAAAAAGCAGGTGTTGAGGCTTTGCACTTGGATGTGATGGATGGTGTCTTTGTCCCGAATTTGTCTTATGGTTTGCCGGTTGTAAAGGGCATTCGTGACCATACCGACTTACCGCTAGACGTACATTTGATGATTGCTCACCCTGAGCAATACCTTACTCAATTCAGCGAAGCGGGGGCGGATTTATTGACTGTTCATGTCGAGGCATGTGACTCCGCAGCGGAGGTGGTTCAGGAAATCCGTTCGTTGGGGATGGCCAGCGGCATCACACTTAATCCCAGCACCCCCGTTGCAGAGATTGAAGACGCATTAGAATTCTGCGATTTAGTTTTAGTGATGAGTGTTGATGCGGGGTTTGGTGGTCAAGCGTTCAATCCAGTGGCTCTTGAAAAACTGGAACAATTAGTGCAGATACGAGCGGAGCGGAATCTAGATTTTATTTTGGAGGTCGACGGTGGGATCAATACGGAAACCATTGGTCGCTGTCGTCAAAGCGGTGCATCTTGGATGGTCGTGGGATCCGGTATTTTTCGCCAGGCGAGCTATTCTGCTGCCATGGCCGAGCTAAATGACTTGGGTAGCCTGTCGGGCCGGTAATAGGGGATTTTTGCATTCAGCGAGCAATGGAATCAGGCCCTTTTATACTTTTAGGGTATGGTTTAATCCGGTGTGCTAGCTTACAAATGTTAAGATACGCTAAGGTAAATTTCCCCTTGTGGGCGACGTTGCTGATGCGTTATTGTTTGCAAGTAGCAGTGGCTCAAGAGTTTCAAAATGTAGTGTGTTAAAGTCACACCAATCAAGAATTCTTTGGATAGTTTGATGGCAAGTAGTGCAGAAACTGAAAAACGACAGAAACGCGGAGTCCCGGAAGGACTGTGGGTGAAGTGTCCTGGATGTCAACAAACCATCTATCAACAGACGATCGATGAACGTTTGGGGGTTTGCCCTGAATGTGAACACCATTTTTATGTTTCAGCACAACAGCGTATTATCCAAGTCTTAGATACGGGTACGTTTGAAGAATTGGATGCGGACCTGATGCCAACGGATCCGTTAGAATTCGAAGACAAAAAGAAATACGTCGATCGCTTAGTTGCTGAGCAAAAGAGAACCGGTTTGAGTGACGCCGCATTGACCGGGACCGGCATGATTCGTGCTCGTCGTGTAGCGTTCGGGATTACGGATTCCGCTTTTATTATGGGCAGCATGGGTTCGGTTGTGGGAGAACGGTTGACGCGATTAATCGAACGTGCGACGGAGCAGCAGTTACCGTTGATTATTATCAGCGGCTCTGGCGGTGGTGCTCGTATGCACGAAGGCATATTGTCATTAATGCAGATGGCCAAGGTCTCAGCGGCTTTAGGTCGGTTTGACAATGCTGGCGGGCTCTTTATCTCTGTATTGACTAATCCGACAATGGGTGGTGTAGCCGCAAGTTTTGCAGCTCTGGGGGACATCTGTTTTGCGGAACCTCGCGCCTTGATTGGGTTCGCTGGGCCTCGCACTATTAAAGCGACGATTGGAATTGAATTGCCGGAAGGATTTCAAACGAGTGAATTCTTACTTGAGCACGGTTATATTGATCGCATCGTGCCGCGAAGTCGTTTAAAGAGTGAAATTGCTGGTATTATTGACTATTGCGGTAAATAGCCGCCGAGGCAACACGAGTGGTTGTATCACTTGTATATTTTGTTTATCTAGGGTGTTCTTTACGTGTCAAACTCGCAACCTCGGCGTCTGAGTGATTGCGGACGTATATAAGGTATCATAAAGCCATGGGATTATTTGACAGTATCAAAGCCCTATTTCCATCGCAAAAAATTCTGAGTGACGGTCGAGAAGTCGTTTTCCGCAAAAAAGTCGACATTAAGAAACGTTTTGAAGTCATTCGCAAGTCCGTATCTGGGACGATGTCCACTTTCTACATGGCACGCGATCGCGATACGGATCATACCATTGGCTTGAAGATATCCGATTCAAGTAAAACGGAGTTGTTTGAACAACGATTTAAAACGTTAAAAAAACCATCGGAAGGAAAGATCGCTGTTCAAGTAGACCATCCACATGTAGTGAAGACGTATGAATATGGCACGACCTTGGACGGGGAATCCTATATGGTTATGGAATATCTCAAGGGCAACGGTCTGCACACGATGATCTATGATAAAGATTCAATGCTCGAAGGTCGGCGTTTAAACCTATTACGGCAGATGGCCGAGGCGTTAGCGGCGGTGCATGAGTCAGGATTTATCCATCGAGATGTTTGCCCGCGTAACTATATTTGCAGTCGAGATTGTCAATCGGCGAAGTTATTTGACTTTGGATTGTCGCTGCCGGATCAGCGGCCTTTTCACCAACCGGGCAATCGCACGGGCACACCTTTGTATATGGCACCGGAAATCATTCGACGTAAATGGACGGATCATCGCGTTGATATTTTTGCGATGGGCGTTTCATTTTATCAATTGTGTACCTTCCACTTGCCTTGGCCAAGTAGTGATCACACAGGGCTAGCCGCACTGACCCACGACACGATACCACCGGAGGACATCCTCAAGTACCGCTCAAAACTCGACCCTACCCTTGCTGCGGCAATTATGACATGCTTGTCTGTCGATCCGGCAAAGCGTTACCAGACGGTGAATGATTTTCTTAGAGCAATCGACGGCTTAACGAGTGAAGATGCCGAGTAGTGTTTTATTAGGGTTTGTTCCCCTGTACGAAACTCTCAAAATAGGGTTTTTGGCTGTTGCCCAAGTTCTTAGGTGGTTTTATACTTAGGAGTTCAATGGAATAACTGTTTTTTCTTGTGGCGTTCCATGACGAACTGCCCCAAGTAGGTTTTAAGGTCGAGAAAATGACAATTGATAAGAGTTTACGAGTTGCTCGTGGAAGTATTAGTAATCGCAATGTATTAACGCGTGCAGAACGTTTGACCAAACTTGTTGAAGAAGACCGCTGGACTGAGGGCGATTCACCACTAGGTTTGCCTAAAGTGCGAGTCGAGAAGGTATCGCTTAAGCGCAAGAAAAAGGCCAAGCAGGATGAGGGTGAAGACGACGAATAGAGTTCCTTCTATTCACTGGAGTTTATTTCCAGAATTTCCACCAACGTGATCTTGAAACCGCGAGCTTAGGCGGAGCAATGACTTGGCCTTGTGGTCCAATGGCATTTTCCATATGAACGCCTGCCATCTGTATGTTGGCCATCTTGGCATCGAGTAAGTTTGCGCCGGTAAAATTAGCTCCATTGAAATTCGATGTCGACATGTTTGCTCCGCGTAGATCAGCGTGAGCTAAATTTGCATCGTTACAATTTGAGCCTGTCAGATTAATCAAGCTCATGTCTGCTCGCAAAAATATTGTCCCCGTACATTCGGCATCGGTTAATTTAGTATATCGCAGAATAGCATGTGAACAGTCAGCCTCAGTGAGGATGGCATTATCGAGATAGGAGTTTGTCAAATCGGCGTACTGCAAATTTGCATTGGCAAAATTGCAGCGTGTCAAATCGGCGCTTTTAAGAACTGCTCCTTCGAGATTTGAATTCTCAAAGTTAGCACCACGAAGATCGGCGTTGCGAAATGTCGCGCCGGGGAATTGCATATTCGAAAGATCGGCACCAGCTAATTTAGAGTTATCTAAATGATATCCGTCAAGCACTTCTTCATCGATACGAAGAAGCACTTCTTGGGTTTCATTATGCTTGATTTCGATCATAGCACAGCCCTTTTTTGCAAAACAAAAGTTTACATCGTCGTGCACTGACTAATAACTAACAAACGGTCTATTTCGTGCGTCGGCATTTTAAACACCGTAAAAGGACAAAAGTTATGCAAAATCTGGGTGTAAAAAAAACTGTTATCTTTGTCCTGCAAACTCAACGATAAAGATCATTTACTCCTAAATCAACAGCATTTCGCGATTATTCTATTGAATCTCTAGCATTGCTGAGTCGTGAGTTGTATCAGGAAAACAAGTGATTGCCCTCGAATCCTAATGTATTTCCCGTTAGGATTGCGTTTTATTGTTCGCATGCTTTGTGTGAAAGTGTATCAAAATGGCTCAAACAGTCGATGAATTTCGAATAGATTTAGACAGCTTTAAAGGCCCGATGGATCTATTGTTATATCTAGTGCGCAAACATGAAGTTGCTGTCGTTGATCTTCCTGTTGCCGACGTTCTCGAACAGTACCTTGAATTCCTTGAAATAATTGAACAGCTTGACATCAACGCAGTCGGCGATTTTCTAGATTTGGCAAGTACTTTGACTGAAATCAAGTCGCGTATGGTATTGCCGCGGATGGAAGAAGCTGAGGAAGAAATTGACGATCCTCGCGACGAGTTGGTCCAGCGATTACTGGAATACAAGACATTCCGGGATGCCGCGACAGTACTAGAAGATCAATCACGAGTCTGGCAGAAACATCACATCCGTCAGACTAATGATTTACCCGCGCGACAAGTGAACGTTGCACAGCAACCGATTCAAGATGTTGAATTATGGGATCTTGTTAGCGCCATGGGGCGGATTCTCAAAGACATTGAAGTGGAAAAACCAGAGACGATTGTATTCGATGATACACCGTTGCACGTCTATTTGACTCAAATGCATCGGCGGATTGTGCGGGACGGTCATGTTAGTCTCTCGGAATTTTTTCAAATGGGAATGCACAAATCGGCGTTGATCGGTATGTTTCTTTCGATCTTAGAATTAGTGCGTCATCATGGCGTACACGCTCATCAAGACGGTGTCGGCGGTGACATTTGGCTGGAGCGAGGTGAGATGTTCCGGGAGGATATTGACTTATCGAACGTGGATCAATATGACGGCAAACGAGTCGTTTCTGAAGATATGCCTACTAAAATGCGATAACGTCTCCAATTCTTAGGGATGTCCAATGGGGGATAGGTCAGAAATGTTTTTACGGCTAAGATCAATTACGTCATGGTAGAAAACCTTCCTCTAAAAACATTGTCACACGCTGGCTTAACCATCGAAGGTTATTCTCGTGCTGCGGTGCAGACGTACTGGCGTATTTCGGAGCTAAAACTCGGTTTCGATCTTGGTGCTCAACCTTGGGATTTTATGGGCACGCCCAATTGGTTTATTAGCCATACTCACATGGATCATATCGCCGCGTTACCGGTATATCTTGCTCGACGACGGATGATGAAAATGGAACCGCCGACCATCTACTTGCCAGGCCGCGCGATTGCACCACTCAATGACATGCTCAATGCATTCACACGATTAGACCGCGGAAAACTTCCATGTAAGTTTGTGGCAGTGCAACCCGGTGATGAAATTGAATTGAATCGAGAATATGTCGTTCAGATTGGCGAAAGTACGCACACGGTCCCCGCTCTGAGCTTTCTTGTGTGGCACCGGAAAAATAAGCTCAAAGAAGAATTTCAAGGTATCTCCGGCACCGAAATCCGCGATTTGCGTAAAGATGGCATTGAAGTATCGGCCGAACAACGGATACCGATTCTGGGATACACCGGTGACACAACAGTCGCAGGGTTGGACAATATGCCCGAGTTATATCAGGCCAAAATATTGATCACCGAAATGACATTTGTAGCGGCCGATCATAGTAAAGAAAAAATCAAAAAAAACGGGCACATGCACCTAAGTGATTTTATCGAACAACAGGACCGATTTGAAAATGAAGTTGTTATCGCAGCGCACTTCAGCACTCGCTATTCCGATAGCTTCATTCGCCGCACGGTGGAAAAAGCGTTACCAGGATTACTAGACGGTCGTCTGCATTTGTGGCTGTAATGCAACTGGTTTTGAGTAAAGGGTTTGCCTAGATGGATAGCGAACTAGATAATCACTCCATTGCTGACACGACCACAGCACGGTCTGCTTATATTCACGTTCCCTTTTGTCGACATCGATGTGGATACTGCAACTTTACGCTTATAGCGGGGCGATCCGATCTGCATGCTGAATATATTGAAGCACTTGGCCAAGAACTGTCACTGCTGCAAACGCCCCGCCCAGTTGATACGTTGTTCATCGGTGGCGGCACTCCGACCGAGCTTTCCCATGAACACTTACAACGGTTGTTACAACTGGTCGGCCATTGGTTTCCATTGACAGCGGGAGGCGAATTATCCTTGGAAGCGAATCCCGAGGATATTGATGCACACTTAGTCGATCTTTTGTCAGCCGAAGGTGTTAATCGAGTCAGTTTGGGTGGGCAATCCTTCGATCGCTCGAAACTACAGTGGCTCGAACGTAATCACAATGAGATCTGTTTGCACAATAGTTTTGAGCTATTGAGTAAAAAAATTGCTACGGTATCGATGGATCTGATTTTCGGCACGCCTGGGGAAACGGTATCGATGTGGGAAAAGGATGTCGAGCAGCTAATGGACTTAAAGCCGAAACATATTTCCACCTATGGATTAACAATTGAAAAAGGGACTGTTTTTTTTGGTCGGCTGCAGCGAGACGAGTTTGAGTTGCCGAGCGAGGATGTACAGCGAGAGATGTATCTACTAGCGCGTCACAAACTACAAAGTCAGGGGTACGAGCATTACGAAGTATCCAACTTTGCCTTACCCGGATTCCATTGTCGCCACAACGAAACATACTGGTTAGGCGCACCGTATTATGCGGCGGGACCTGGAGCCGCGCGATATATCGACGGTCGCCGTGAGGTCAACCACCGTAGTACGATTACCTATCTCAAAAAGATCGCAGCGGGTGAATCGGTAGTTGCAGAATCCGAGCAAGTACAGGGTAGCGAACGGGCGCGGGAGGTTTTGGTTTTCGCATTGAGACGATTGAGCGGTATTACTCCTGCTTGGTTCAAATCAACCACGGGTTTCGATATGATGGCTTTAGGTGGTACGCAGTTAGATCGGTTCGTGCAACTTGGATTGTTGGCGTGGCACGACGATTGTTTGCGATTAACCGAAGAAGGGCTCTTGGTGAGTGATAGTATTTGGCCCGAATTATTATGACGGGTCTATTGTTGCTTTAACCATAATTGCAACTGTTGGTCGACTTCCTCGATTGACAGTAGCTTCTGAGGTATGACATCGCGAATTCGTTTTTCATCATACCGTACATAATCGGGATATCGCAGCAACTCTATTTCTTCTTCTAATGCAACTATCCAACTGGGCACATCAATTCCAGAGCCCGTGGATGTTTCTGTAAGTGCGTTCGTTTCTGCGAGCAGGTGGTCGAAGGCTATGCGCGGTTGGTCAAGGTGTTGACTTTCTTCGAGTGCGGGTTCAACCAGAGAACGCAAAAAATCAATATGCATCGAATGTGTAAACTGCTCTCCAATACGGTTGGCAACCGTCCGCATTTTCATGGAGTATTGTTGCTGTAGTTTTTCAAGTCGCCCCAGAAACATATTGGCTTCTTCTTGAATGCGTTGGATGAGACTTTCACGCCACAGTTGCGCAGCCGAGGTTTTTTCGTGCGATGTCAAAAGTTGGTGCGCTTGAATGACGGGCCGCAGGTTCCAGCAGATACGATCATAACGTGTTCGGAGACGCAGGAAGTCCAATAGCATGTACAGCATTTCACCATGGTCGCTTTGGGTTGTGGTGCTGTTGTAGTCTCGATATTCGTTATAGTTCTCAACGATGGATTCTAAGATGAGTGATAGCAGAGCGGTCGTTTCATCCATGGTAATCGTGGAAGTTAGATCGTCGCAAAGCTTGAGGTCGATCTGTGGTTCGTCGCAGATTGCTGTCAGCCAGTTCTCAACGCCTTGTAACAGAATGCCCCGTATATTACCCATCGCAAGGAATTGTTGAGTGAAAAGATCGTTACCGTAAGTTTCAATAAATGCCACCGTCGCATTCCACATGGAGGTGTTGTTGATTCTTTCTAAGACGGACAACCGCAGGGTTTGGCTATGCGCCAGCCAATTGCTTAACATCGATTCGGTGATTTGCTCGAGCGATTGTACTAACAGAGTTGCCACGGCATCGGCATCGGAGATCGCTGGCGTTTCTTCGCTTGCGCTCTCAGTCGCATCAGCGCTGGCAGTTTCGGTATCGGCCACGATTTTAACATTGCTGGTGTCCCATGAGGAACACGATTCGATCAAGCATTCGACGATGGCTTGGTATCCAATATTAAACAGTTCATCAAATTCGGTGACGGCGCCCAAACCCACGGGATGTTCGCGTTCCATGGCACGAGCGGTTTCAAGTAGATGGCATGTTTCATGGATCAGGCCTAAACGAGGTAACCACAGCAGCAGGTCTGAGATAGTCCGTTGACGGATACGACTGCTGACGATATCGCGTGGTTGACCACCTTTGGAAAGTGGTACATACAGCAAAGGAAGTTGGGAAAATCCGTCGATGAGAAGGTCCCAGTGTTCTCGTAATCCCTTTTGGTTTCCTTGGATCAACTCCGCAAAAATACGAGACGTGACTTCTTCAAATTCAACAATGGGTGAATCCGCAGTATATAAATCGAGCTTTTGCTGCAGATAGATAATCACGGAATCCAATATGCGTTTGGTATCGGTAACTTCGATCGTCGTAGCGATAACACGTTCCGTTAAGGATTCTAGCGTGATTCGATGTCGATCGTATTGAGTCATGGACTCGAAGTCTCCAACTGGAGCAGGAATGACGTGTCCCCCGATAGAATCAATGAGATCTTCAAGCTTCTGACGGTTCTCGGCGAGTCGCTGGGACCAGTTCGTGATTGTTTGTAAGCTATCTTCGATTAGTTGTGGCTCTGCTTGCTCGTGGTGGCGAATACTAATGGCTTGACCTAGTCCAGCAATTTTCCAGAGACTTGCGAGGCTATCGTGAAACGCTAAACGCCGATCAATTTGTTCGCCTAGATGCAGTAATTCACTGTGGTCCGGGTCAGAGTTATCAAAAATCTCACCTTCCACCCCATCGTCGGTGGAATCCCGGTAGGAAACGTTTTCATATGCAGCGCTGAAGATGCTCTGTTGCTCCTCCTGCTCGCCACTTTCTAATTCGTCGTCAAATTCATCTTCGAACTGATTCGTAATGCCACTATCGAATTCGGGGATCGTCCAATAATCTTCCGAATTTGCTTCGAAGTAATCGAACAGCTTGCGTACGAGGTTCCATTTTTCGACCACAACCGTGGCTTGTTCGTCCGTATCCGTCTGCTCATCCGAGTTGCCAATAACATCGAGTAGCCAGCGTCGCGTGAGGATATAGAAGGAAGAGTCATTTTGTTCTAGCGGTATTCGGTCGGATTCACTTAACCAGTTAATCAGGAGTGCCATCGAGGCCACATGATCGCCTTGTTCCAATAGTGAATGGATGACGAGCGAATAGGCTTTGGGCGAATCGAAAATTTGAGCGTAGGGTGCCCAAAATTTCACGTTCCCAGTTTCGGCCCCGCCCTTATGCCACAAATTTAAAGCCTCGGCAACGTGAGACGCAGCGTCGTACAACGCGTTTGGGTCGGCGGCGTGTATAGCGGTCACTTGATGGGCGGCATATTTGTGCCACCATTGTGCGGCTTCTTGGAAATGTTCATCGATGCGTTGGCAAAGCGCTTGATCATCTTTTGCGGCTGCTTCACTCCATGTTCGTGCAAGCAGTGCAAAGAACTGCTCCACGATTAAAACCAGTTCGTCAATGCGGTGGTCGTGAACACTGTTTTCTAATGCTGGAAACAGACTAAATTGGCAATCAAATCCGAGGATATTCCAAGGGTCGACAAAGGCGCCACACTGGATGCCTCGTTGAATAAGGTAAAATATCGACCCAGCGATATCGGTGGCCTCCGCTAGGTCTTTATTTTCGATCGCCTGTAGAGATTGGTCGAGTTGGCAAGCAATGCGACACCTAAATCGAGCCGAAGGCACGGGTACGAGGCTAGCTTTCTCGCGTGCAGCATCATGGTGTCCCATGAAGGCAAATATTTGGCCGAGGTGAATGTGTTCGAGTTGGTGGGCTCGGGTTTCCGTTAGTTGGGCATTGAGGTGTTGCCGAGCGGCGCCGAAGGGTTGATGGCGAATCAATGTTTCCGCTGCCAACCGGTCACGATGAACACGATCCGTTCGTTGTAACAGGTCCCGATAAAAGCGATCGCGGTAGTTGGCAATTTGTGGCATGAGACTTGCCAACGTGGTTGAGGAGTCATGACAACTCGGGCCCCAGCCATTGATTCCTGAAGACATCAATATTGTACCGGCGAGGACGGCCGCCGCTTCAAACAAAGCTTCCTCAACATCAAGGTCTGGACGATCTAATTGTCTTTGCATCAAGGCATCGAGAGTGACTTTTTGAATGACAAATCGATCGTAGCATCCTTGTTGGTCGATGTGATGTGGGTCCCACATGCCAAAATGGTGATTCGGCCGTTTATTAGCGGGATGATCGAAATCATAGGAGCGCGGATCGAAGGCGATTTCCTTGAGGTTGTTTGTGTCCAAACAGGCTTCACGCAACAACGCTTCATCGGTCTCTTCCAAAAGTTTGACCGTCTTGTCGATCACTCGCTGGTAGGTCCCCTCGCAAGCCCCGCTTCCTTGAATGTAAAGCGGTACGGGTCGCAACCATTCGTGGGTGTAGGGTTGGATCTTCTGGGATTCTAGAGTGGCCACGGGCCGATAGCCAAGGAAGTCATTAAATTGACGCAGTAGTGTTTCGGTATTAAGGTTTTCGAAATCGGGCCCCTGACTTAGCACCAAGTCAAATGCGCGGCCAATAAAATACGAATTGAATAGTTGAATCTCGGATTGATGAAAAAGTAAATCCTGATGAAACATGAAATACGTTCGCAGTAATTGGTCAAACGTCGTTTCAATAACGATTCGAGATTGATCGTTGTTGGCAAAGGCATCGTTCTGCTGCGCTAGATGATCGATGGCTTCAAATAGGAAGTCGTATAAACGAGTCCAAGTTTCCTCTGGATAAACCGCTGTTAGCTTTTTCCAGATGAGGTTGAGGTTGCTATAGAAAC
>CAWVZW010000079.1:0-15955 GCA_963934735.1 uncultured Planctomycetaceae bacterium | reverse complement strand
CGGCTTGATCGTTTTGAGGGGTTTCAGAACCCATTGATTTATTCCGGCTAGAGTAAAGGCTATGTGATTAAGATATTTGTGCAAATGAATATCTTGGATGTGAACGGATGATCGAACTCACCTAAAATAAGAATGGACATTCAATCACATATGAGAGACTTCTCGTGCGACCTGGAACGTGACCCGCATTATCTCATATCAATAATACGCTATCTATAAGAGTAGATACGAATGTGATTGTGATTTTGGTCGATTGCAAGTGTCGATTAGGGCTGATTAATCGAATTATTCCACCAAATCGATACATCTGTACGAGGCGTAACGAATTTATCAGAAAATTGACCGACGGCAATGTCGATATCACCGTCGCTGTCGAAATCTCCGACGGTAACGGTGGGATGTTTTGCGTTGTCTATTTCCAGCGATCGAGCGGTAAATTGCCCCGTTTTGGTTTGTTCCAACCACATCAAGGAGTCCCGGCTTTGTTGGCCGCCAATTTCCAATATATCGGAACTAATCAAACTACAGCAGACGATATCATCGTCACCATCATTATCGAAATCGGCCGCGACAGCGCGATGGATACCTGGCATTGCTCCTAAAACATGTCGATTCCACTTTCCATCGCCTTGATTCTCAATCCAATGAGCCGCTTGATAGGGGACGATGTAAAAACTGTCAAACACGTCTCCATTGGTGAATAGAATATCGAGGTCGCCATCGTGATCGAGGTCATGGAGGTCGATTCCCGTAGATCCCCAGACCGGGTTATCGGCAGAGAAAATTTTCTGGCGACGGAATGTGCCATCACCTCGATTCAGAAACAGTTCAATCGACTCGTGTTCTTGACTAATCAGCGATGCAAAATCCAAGTGGCCATCGCCGTTGAAGTCTGCGGTCGGCACATGAATAACGCCATGACGATCGTCGATAAGTTGCTTTTTGTATTGGGGAATTCCGTTCTCCACGCCAGTGTGCAACAGTTGCCATACGTGGCCGGATAGTCGCCAACCAAATTCGGCGACTAATAAATCTTGTTGACCGTCTTGATTAAAGTCCCCAACTTGAATGTCTGTTACTCGCCCAACTCCGCCGAGCAATACGATTGTTTCAAACTCATCACTGGATTCTGGGGATTCACGCATCCAAATAACCTGACCTTTGGCGTGGTCTTCCGGTAGAAAACTTCCTAGGTCAGCTACTAGGTAGTCGGCAATGCCGTCGTTGTCTAAATCGGTCAATGTGGTATTGCTGGGGTTGGGGATCAGAGCGCGACGGTCAAATATCAGTGTTTGACCCTCAAAATGGGCCTCTTGAACAATACCCACACGCATATCACAGAGCATTAGTGTAGAACGATTTAATAAATGAGTATCGGATTGGTCGTACCACTGAACGTTGGCAATGCCAGAAGGGACACTATGTGGTTGGCCTGGGGAGATGGCGGCCATTGCATGATGCGTGGTTTTGAATTTAACGGGACTAGGACCATTTTCAGATGCTAGCGGCGGCGAAGGCATCGACTCCGGCGCATGTCGCCGATAGTAATCGACGACTTCACTGCGTCGTGGAAGCGTCAGGTCGGTGCGGCCGGATTCTTCGTAGAGATTAAAACCCAGTTCAACTTCGGCGTACCAGCCTTCACGGGGAATGGCCGTAGGAGGAGGCGTTGTATGGCAGTCACCACAGAAATGGTCAATCTCTGCTCGAATTCGAACGTCAGAAGTTGTCGGATTGTTGTTGAGTTGATTGTTGGATGGCTGCTCTTTAGTTATTTGATCGATTTCACTTATCTCGTCATTGCAGCCAGTGAGTGTTGAAAGGGTAATAAACAATAAGGCTGCTGCGAAAAATATCTTCACGAGTAACAATTTATTGGTGACCAATTGCAGTTGCGAGGTCACAGAGTATCCTTTGGTGTTAATGAAGCGAGACATAGGAAAAGCCGAGATTATAGTTTACGAGTTTTAGGAGATCGATAGAACAGAAGAAATACTTTCAACGTATCAGTAAGAGTATGTTATTGGACGTCGGTGACCCAATACCAATTACGCGAGACGTATTTAGCATTAAATGCTGATACATTGCATACGATGTAAAGTGCGTAATGTTCTAGTGCGGATACGCACTTGGCGTAAAAAAACCCCTCGAACCAAAGTTGGCTCGAGGGGCGCAATTACTCTTGCCCTAAAAAAATTAGGATACAATAGCTCTATAGGAAATATACATCGAAAACGGTACCTGTCAACGTAAGTGATAGATGATTGTAAGTATTATGTTGTGGCAATAACCGTTTTTCGTAGTCTATCGGCGTAATTTACACCAAAAAGAGACCGATTGGACTAATCTTAGGTGTTATGCTTTGACAGGGCAAACACTAGGGCTTTAGAAAGTATTTGGTGTTTAGTATCAAGTGCCTTGTTTGCCTCCAAACGTTGCAGATGTCGTTATCATCTGCAGAGTTCAGATTTAACCAATGTGCGAGAAAAAGCGATGAAAACGAGTGTTTTAGTTTGTTTGTTACTAATCTGTAGCGCTAATGTTAGCCTGACTGCTCAAGATCAAGCTCAAGTAGCGACCTGGAAATATCCTATTAGTGTGGCAGCGAGCACTGATGCAATCTATGTTGCCGACCGCCAACTTCCCGGAATTTGGGTGGTAAAGGACGGTAAAGCGAAGGTGTATTTTAAGGCCGACAAAAAAATCGGGTCCGCTCTAAATGCGGTGCGCTGTTTAGCGATGGACCAATCTGGACACCTAGTTGCCGGTGACAGTGCGACTCGTGATGTTTACCGGTTTGATGACCAACGAGTGCCTCTCGCATTGACTGGCGGTAAGATCGGGATTCCGATGGGGATTGCGGTTGCCAAAGACGGTACGTTGTTTGTCTCTGACTTAGAGCTGAAGCAAATTGTCCGCATACCTGTGGATTCCAGAAACGTTGAAGTCGTCGCTGCAGTCGAGGCGCCAACTGGTTTGGCATTAGCAGCAAACGGAGATATACTTGTGATTTGTCGCGCTAAAGACCCAGTTCGACGTGTAACAGCTGCGGGAGAAGTTTCCGTGGTTGTGGCGGGAACACCGTTTGGATTCCCCCAAGATATTGCTGTCGATGGCGAGGGGAAGATTTTCGTGACCGACGGGTATGCCAAAGCAATTTTCAGCGCGACAGCAGGTGAGGCCCCCACAAAACTATTCGCTGGCGATCCCTTAGTTCATCCCGTGGGCATCTGTCGTAGCGGTGATGTAATGTTGGTAGTTGACCCACGAGCGAAGAAGCTGTTTCGTTTGGTAGATGATGGGCTTGAATCGGTCCTCAGCGAGTAATTGATGCTTCTGTGGTCATCAGTTTATACAGATGCATTTACATTCGATCTCGAATTGTTACGAATGTAAATAAACGCCCTACTCATGAAATGCTGGGATCTCTGCTATTTCAGTTCCATCAAGCATGCCTTGGACAAAGTCGGCAACATTCTTCACGGTTAAATCAATGAGTGCTTGTCCGTTTTCAGCGTTGGCAGCTAGCGGTTCTTGATCCGCTTGGTCATTCATGGCATCGTGTCTTACGTTTTCGGGGAAGGCAGCAAGCGCAAAGGCGGTTTCGAATTCTTGTGCATGACCGGGGCACCGGCCCGTTTCCAAGAAAGGATCAGTCTCAGCAGGCGTAAGGAAATCCCAGTATGATTTGAACTGTAGGTTTATCTCAAGTCGTTGTAGGAATTGGCCCCAGATACCCTCGCACGGCGCGACGTTACCACCATGTCCGTTTAACACTAAAATATTCTCAAACCCAGCGCTATGCATGCTGCGAATTGCGTCGAACAGCACCGCTAAAAAACTTCCAGGCATGGCTGTTAACGTGCCGGGGTGTCGCATGTGATGTTCACTAATTCCGAGATTCATTATAGGCGCAACGATGACATGAGGGTCCAATTGCGCGGCAACTGAAGTACTGACATGCATGACACTTGCGTTGTCATGTTCCATCGCTAAATGTTCAAGATGTTGTTCGGTGGCGGCAATCGGGATAATACAAGCTTGTAATTCGCCGGCAGACATCCGCTGACGAAATTCACGGCGAGTGTGTTTGCCAAGTAGCACTTTATTGGGGAGCTCAAGAGTCATGGTGAATATATAGAGTTAAGAAAGCGGCGGGTAAAATTGGAAAGCCTTGTTGGCCTGTCAATCGACTTCTGAATCAGCGATGACGGTATCGTCAATTAGCTTGGCAAGTTTGATTGCCTCAGTGATCGATTGTTGCATCAAATCATCGTCGGAAATGGCTTCAGTGCGAGGTGTATGTAAACGGGCGGCAAAAATACGACTAGCTGCGGCCAACAGGTAGCCTTCGGTTTCTTGCAAACGTAGATAAGTACGGGTCATGGTTCGGTCCTTGAAGGGTTGGTTTTTCTGCCTTGTACGATGGCGACGATAACATCGTAAATTTTCCATTCGATTAATAATAACACTAATGGCGAGGCAAACAAAATTGTTTGCTTTAGCTTCGGAGAATCATCGAGTTGAGAGAACGATAGACTAAGTCCTTCGTAGAAGGCGACGATAAAAGCACTGTTGAAAACTAGCAGGAGGCACGTAAACGCACAGATAGTCACGAGTTGGCGGAGCCCACGCCGCGATTGCAATGGTGGAGTTTTTGTCATAAAGCCGAGTGGAGTTTTTTAGTGTTTATGGTGCTGGACTTAATTGTACTGCTTTTATTAATTAATTAACACGAATTACCACGAATTAAGGGCATGAACTGGGGTATAGGTTATCAGTAGTATGCTTGTTGCCGTAGATGCAGTATTATAATTTGTCTAATAAAGGTTGTAATCGTTTTTCAGTTAAGAAGAGGAATTGCAAGCAATGTCAGAAATGAGAATAGAGCGGGATTCAATGGGGGATGTTGAGGTTCCCGCGGACGCTTACTATGGAGCGCAAACACAGCGAGCCGTAGATAATTTTCCAATTTCTAATTGGGCGTTGCCCGACGCGTTAATTAGAGCAATGGGGCTCGTGAAGTACGCGTGTGCTATAGCAAATCGTGACCTTGGTAAACTGACCACTACTGGTAAAACGCAACTGGAAACAGAACAAGTAGGCGCTCTTTTAGCCGCCTGCCAAGAAGTTGCTGTGGGCAAACTAAATGGTCAGTTTCCGGTGGACGTCTTTCAGACTGGTTCTGGCACTTCAAGCAACATGAATGTCAACGAAGTCATTTCCAATCGGGCGATTGAGATTAACGGCGGCGATCGATTTGCTTCTGAGAAAACGATTCATCCCAACGACCATGTCAATATGGGGCAAAGCACCAACGATACTTTTCCAACGGCCATCCACGTAGCCGTCGGCATGATGATTGAACAAGACCTAATTCCTGCTCTCCAGAAGTTTGCTGCGACATTACGTTCAAAATCAGAACAATGGGATCAATTCATTAAAATTGGTCGGACTCACTTGATGGATGCAACTCCGCTGCGTTTGGGGCAAGAATTCGGCGGCTTTGCTCGCCAAATTGAATTGTCCATCGAACGCGCTACAGTCGCTCAAACGGCGATCCTAGAACTTCCTGTGGGCGGAACGGCGGTTGGCTCCGGAATTAATACGCATCCAGAATTTGGTAGCCGAGTGTCGGCTTGTTTAGCAGAACAAACAAAGATTGCATTCATTGAAGCGGTCGATCATTTCGAGGCCAACGCTCAACGTGATGGATTAGTGCAATGCCACGGCGGTTTGAAAACAATTGCTAATACATTATTCAATGTCGCCAATAATATTCGGTGGTTGGGATCAGGTCCCCGCTGTGGATTCGGTGAAATTCAATTACCGACTCGTCAACCCGGTAGTTCGATTATGCCAGGCAAGGTTAATCCAGTGATGTGTGAAAGCATGATGCAAGTAGCGGCTCGAGTAATCGGTAACGATCAAACGGTTACGCTGAGTGGCTTAGCCGGGGGTAACTTTCAATTGAATATTATGATGCCGGTTATGGGACACGCAACGCTTGAGAGCATTGCATTGTTGACCTCCGTCGTCAACGCATTTGTGGATCTTTGTGCTGTTGATATCGAGGCGAACGAAGACGCCTGTGCGGCTGCTGTGGAACAAAGTTTGTCGATGGTGACTAGCTTGAATCCCTATGTCGGTTACGAGAAAGCCTGTCAGCTGGCAAAAGAAGCACTGGCAAGCGGAGCGACGATTCGTGAGCTTTGCGAGCAGGAGCAAATACTCTCCGAAGAAGAGCTCAACCATGCACTCGACGCAATGCGAATGACCGAGCCGCAAGAATAGAGTATTCGATGTGCGGTCCGTAGTGTGCCTATCTTGAGGTGTCGCGTAATTCGCGAGCACGCCGACAAAATAGCAATATTGGATTTCGTGATGGCAAGTCAACGGCTAGGCACGGATTTGGTCCTGTATAGAGTGGTTTTGCTACCGCATGGTTTTGGCGTATTTTTGCTCAGGTTCATCAAATTGACCTTACACCAAACTTGATTTACTTTATCATTACCAAATTACGAAGGATTTCTTCTATCTAGGCGTTTTTGCCCACGGATACGGAGAAATTCAAACACACAATAACTATAGACGACCTTTTTGGTAAATCTTTTTATTTGGGGTTAGATACAGCAAATGGCGCTGGACAAAATTAGAAACATTGGCATCTCGGCACATATTGACTCGGGAAAAACAACACTTAGCGAACGCATTTTGTTTTACAGCGGTCGCATTCATAAGGTTCAAGAAGTACGCGGCGAAGGAACTGGCGCGACGATGGACCATATG
This sequence comes from uncultured Planctomycetaceae bacterium, assembly GCA_963934735.1. Classification (GTDB taxonomy): domain Bacteria; phylum Planctomycetota; class Planctomycetia; order Pirellulales; family Pirellulaceae; genus UBA721. The sequence continues at coordinate 9,166 of CAWVZW010000079.1, read as the reverse complement.
GAACTAGAAAAAGAACGTGGGATTACCATCACCAGTGCTGCCACGACGGTTCAGTGGGAAGATTTTACGATTAATTTGATCGATACTCCAGGTCACGTCGACTTCACCGTAGAAGTGGAACGTAGTTTGCGAGTTCTTGATGGGGCCATTCTTGTCTTGTGTGCAGTTGGTGGTGTCCAAAGTCAATCGATGACCGTTGACCGTCAAATGAAACGCTACAAAGTACCCCGCCTGGCTTTCATCAATAAGATGGATCGTACTGGCGCTGAACCGCATCGCGTCTGTTCCGAAATCGCGGAGAAACTTGGCGATTCTCCAATCCTAATGCAATTACCCATCGGCGAAGGCGAAACATTTGAGGGTGTCGTTGATCTTATCACATTGAAGGCATTATATTTTGATGGCGAGCACGGGGAAAATGTACGCGAAGAAGACATTCCGGAAGAAATACAGGCCGATGCCGATAAATATCGCGCGATCATGTTGGATGCCTTGTGTGTATTCAATGATGAATTGATGGAAATTCTAATGAACGAAGAACAGCCTTCTGAAGAGCTGATTCATACGACGCTATGTGATGTAGTGCACCAACGAGGAGCGACCCCGGTTTTCCTTGGTTCCGCCTTTAAAAATAAAGGTGTCCAACCTCTGTTGAACGCAATTACTCGATATCTACCGTCACCGTTAGGTAAGGAAATTGAAGCGAACGCAATTGATGGCGAAGAAACGATGATACTGACTCCGGATTTCGACGAGCCGTTCGTCGGCATGGCCTTCAAGATTGTTGAAGACACCTTTGGCCAGCTGACATTTATGCGAGTCTATCAGGGCAGCATCAAAAAAGGCGAAACTTACTTCAATCAACGAAATAAACGTAAAGAACGTTTTTCACGCATCGTTCGGATGCACTCAGATAAACGAGAGGAAATCGACGAAGCGACCGCTGGCGATATTGTTGCTGTGATGGGAATTGACTGTGCAAGTGGTGACACGTACAGCGATAAATCAGGTTACTGTTCGTTGGAGAATATTTATGTCGCTGAACCGGTTATCACGATGGCAGTCGTCGCTGCCAATCGCAGTGAATCAGATAAGCTTGGAAAAGCTCTGCAACGTTTTCGCAAAGAAGATCCGACATTCCATGTGCGTACAGACGAAGAAACCGCTGAGACCTTAATTGCCGGGATGGGCGAATTGCACTTAGAAGTCTATCTTGAGCGAATTCGTCGAGAGTATGGCGTCGAAGTAGAAGTAGGTGCTCCCAAGGTAAGTTATCGTGAAGCACCAACTGTTGGCACGAAGTTTAACTACAAACACAAAAAACAAACTGGTGGTTCTGGTCAATTCGCGCATATTGTCGGGTCGATTGAGCCGATTGATGTCGAAGGTGACGACACATTTGTATTTGAAGAAAAAATTGTCGGCGGACGTATTCCAAAGCAATACATCCCATCGGTTGAAAAGGGTTTCCGGCTTTCTTGTGAAAAGGGGCCTTTGGCACGCTATCCGGTAGTGGGCGTGAAGGTCGTTTTGGACGACGGTTCTTATCACGAGGTTGATAGTTCTGATAAGGCGTTTCAGACAGCTGCTGGAGGTTGTTTTCGACAACTATTCCCGGAAACGAAACCGGCCATTTTAGAACCGTTGATGTTGATGGAAATTGAATGTCCAGAAGATTACCAAGGCTCGGTAACCGGGGATATTATTAGCCGCCGTGGCATTGTTGCTTCTTCGGATGCCCGAGACGGTATCGCACAGATAAACGTTGAAGTACCCCTAGTCGAAACGTTTGGATATGCAACGGACCTCCGTTCGATGACCAAAGGCCAAGGAACTTTCCAAATGGAACTTGCTCGGTACGGTAAGGTCCCTCGGAGTATCCAAGCAGATATTATTAAGGTTCGTGCCGCGGAGTATGCTGAAATGAAGAAGTAGTTTCCGCCACGAAATTTGACAAGCGATCAATCCGCCGAGAGTCACTGGGACTTGCGGCGGTTTTTTCTGCGCAGGTGGGTAGGTCGTAGCAGAAAACGGCAGACGATTAAACGTCGAACACAGATTCAACGTTGCCTCGTAAAATTTTCGAACCAAACTCGATTGCCCGTTGTTCGGACCAATTTCGGTCGATGACGTAACGCTCAGCCAGTACTTTAGAAAGGATCCGCTTATACATGCGAAACTTGGGTAGCGCAAATTCGAGTTTGTACATGTCGCTGTAATATCCAATTTGTTTGGTTTGTGGGACGGCTTCGAGTCGAGCGGCTGTATCGTGTTCGATAAATGTTGGCGTATTACTGTACCACCAGTGTCCATGGGTAACGACGTTAGGGAAGATCCAGGCGTAACTTGCAAGTTCTTGATTTGTTACGCTGGCGAGAACTGAGATAGGAAAGGTGACGGTCGGAAACGCATTCAATAGTTCTTGATATTGAATCAATGAAACACGACTGTCATATAGGTCTTGCCCCTGAAATACGCCGTTGGGATAAACTCGACGGTTGACTCCGATCATGAGATCAAAGGGTAGCTGATAGGTTTCACATTGTTGGGTGATTGTCCAAAACATCCAGCTTGCGATTGCTGCGATGTGGCTCGCTTCCGCCTCAGTTCCCTGAGCCAAAATTTGTTCGAGTGCGGTCGTGGCTTGGGCATCAGAGATTTTTGACGGGCTAAAACTAGGTGGAAGTGAGATCGCACATGCTTTGGCATTGTTTGTTTTGAAGTGCGTAAACAGAGCGGCGACAGCATTCCGTAAATCCGTTATCGAGTCCAAGGATGTGTTGGTAGCAGCTTCGAGCCGGTTGCGCACCTCTTGATTGGCTATATGAAAAACTAAATCATCGGTCCGCAAGCAAGGTATATAGACATTAGTGTCAAAACCTTGTAATGAGTCATCGAAATCGTTGGTCAGGAAGACTGCTTCGATTCCAGATTGTTCTAAGACTTGTTCCGACCATTTGTCAGCGTCCAGTTGTGCTTGGGCAGTGTCATAGAGCGATTCCCAATTCGAGGCGTCGATAATGTTGCCCTCAAATCCAAAAAACTCTTGGCACATCTCAATAAACCAACTGTATTGAATTGTGTTTTGTATTGGTTCTAGGTTTGAAAGTAACAGTTGAACCTTGTCACGGTCAGTAATATCAGGAGCTTCGATAAGTGATTTGTCGAGACCAGCAGAATGCGCCAGTTCGGTGTAATAGTGGTAGCCGAGAATATCGGCGAGGCTACTGGAAGCGGGATTGAGGGCATCAATATGGGTATGCGGGTCAATGAGAACGATGCTGTCTAATGCGTTGTAAATGTTCGTTCGTAATTGTTCGGACATGGAACGTTGGCTTTCTACTGACAGGGCCTAAAGGTGATAGTTGGTTTTAATTTACCTGAGGACGGATTTGTGCAGTAGGTCCTGTCCCCCAAACGAAGTGTTTAAAGGACGGGGTAAACTCCAAGGGTGAAATATTTCGCGTTCGAAATCATGGCACACTTCGACAATTCTCAGGCGGTGTTTTAAATGCACATCGAAACTTTACCTCGATAGGTCGCCATGTGAGTTGTTTGACTTTTGGCTTCAATATAGTGACAATCAGTAATGATTTAAATGTTTGCGAGCGCAAAATATAGGATATTGCTGGTTTTTGGATATTGGACGTACCGATGCATAAGTGGCTTTTTTTATTATTGGGAATCACCATTGGGTTTGCAGTTACATTAAATGTTTCGGCTGCGCCTAACGATGAGCCACAAGTAGATTTTGTAGATTCGATACAGCCGATTCTCAAAAGAAGTTGTTATTCCTGTCATGCCGCAGATAAGCAAGAAGGCGGGTTGCGTCTTGACCATCGCAACAGCGTGATTAGCGGCGGTGACAGTGGTCCGATTGTTGTTAAGCAACATCCGGCAGATAGTTTGATGTTCCAGTTGATTGCTGGCTTGGACGAGGACCGCCAAATGCCGCCGGCAGGCGAGGGCACTCCGCTCACAAAACAGCAGATCGACCTATTTAGAAAATGGATTCAACAGGGGGCCAACTGGCCGGAAACCGCTGACGTCGTGCAACCATCGTCGCATTGGTCTTTTCAACCGATTCAATTGCCGCAGTTACCACAGGTTAAAAACAAGCGCTGGGGTCGTACGGCAATTGATCGGTTTGTATTAGCAGATCTAGAAGAAAGAGGGATAGCGCCGTCGCCAGAGGCTAGTCGCAGCACTTTATTGAGGCGACTTTATTTCGATGTGTTGGGACTGCTTCCGCCTCCAAATGTGGTACGAGAGTTCCTCGCCGACACGCGGGAGGATGCCTATCAAATTGCGGTGGAACAGGTGCTTGCTTCAAACCACTACGGCGAACGCTGGGGTCGGCACTGGTTAGATTTAGCAAGGTATGCCGATAGTGATGGATATGAAAAGGATCGCCCTAGGCCTCATGCTTGGCGATATCGCGATTGGGTAATCAATGCACTCAACGCGGATATGCCGTTTGACCAGTTTACAGTTGAGCAATTAGCTGGCGATTTGTTGCCAAGTTCGACAGTTGAAATGAAGGTCGCAACGGGCTTTCATCGTAATACGTTGCACAACACCGAGGGGGGTACGGACCAAGAAGAAGATCGAGTGAAGAAAACAGTAGATCGCACCAATACTTTTGGAGCGATTTGGATGGGTTTAACCGTCGGATGTTCTCAGTGTCACAGCCACAAATATGATCCGATTTCACATCGTGAATATTATCAATTGTATTCATTCTTCAACGATATTAACGAACAAGATATTGCGGCGCCGACTGCGATTGAACAATTGGAATTCGCGGAAGCGGAAATGGAATTTCAACAAAGCCACCAACCGTTCGTGGATGCCGTAAAACAATATACGGACAACGAATTGTCTGTGGCACTAGAACAATGGTTGATTGACGAGCGGGCAGCGCAGCACACGTGGGTTGTACCCCCTAGCGTTGCCATTGCGAGCAAGCATGGTACACAGTTCAAAAAACTTCCCGATGCTTCCTGGTTGGCCGAGGGACCCAATAAGAGCTCAGAGGTCTACACCATTACGCTGAACATGCCAAGTATTTCAGGTTTTCGCTTGGAAGTCTTAGCGGATGATTCGCTTCCAGTAAAAGGGCCCGGCCGAGCTGACAATGGAAATTTTGTGCTGACAATGGTTACGGTCGGAGTTCGTCGAGTTGGGACAGAGGATGAATTTCAAAAAGTTTCGATCATACGTACTCAAGCTGATTTTTCACAAGCAAACTGGCAAATCGACAAATCCGTTAACACAGACATTGATGACGGATGGGCAGTCAGCCCTCAAATCGGAAAATCGCATCAAGCGCTGTTTCAATTTTCGGAAGGAATTCAGTTTTCCGAGGGAGTTGAATTGCGAATCCAGTTGGAGCAGAAATATGCCGCCGATCGCCCACACAATATTGGTCGTTTCCGCATTTCTATTTCTGAAAATAAGGGTGAATTAACGCTGCAGGGAACCCCTGCAGACGTAGTGTCCGCGCTTTCTGTTGAGTCGAGTGAACGCAACGCAACACAGCAACAAGTAATTATGGAGTACTTCAAGAAACTCGATGCCGGGTACCTCGCGGTGGTCAACGCAGAGCGGGAGCACGCAGCCAAAGCGCCGAAGACGCCAGCTACAAAAGCGCAAAGTGTTGTGCAAGTCGGTACTCCGCGTCAGGGTCATATCCATCTGCGAGGGAACTTTCTCACGCCGGGCTCAGCGGTTGAGATGTCAGGGCTCATGGTTTTACCTCCGGTGGTACCTCGCGCGGAACAAGTTGATCGTTTGGATTTGGCGCAGTGGACGGTAGCGGCGGATAATCCACTTACAGCACGCGTTACAATCAACCGTATTTGGCAACGCTATTTCGGCAGAGGATTGGTTGCTACGAGCGATGACTTTGGGAAACAAGGTGAGCTCCCATCGCACTCAGAATTATTGGATTGGTTAGCCTACGAATTTCGCACGCAAGGCTGGAGCCTGAAGCATATTCATCGGATCATATTGACCAGTAGTGTTTATCGACAAGCGTCGGCGACTCGAGATGACCTAGCTGAAAGTGACCCCGATAACCGTTGGTTGGCGCGACAGCATCGCGCAAGAGTGGAGGCAGAGATCGTGCGGGATATAGCTTTGGATGCGGGTGCATTACTGAGTCGTCGAGTTGGTGGTCCGAGTGTTAAGCCTCCACAACCGATTGAATATTCAGCGTTGACTTATGCAAACAGCGCCCAATGGAGCACCAGTTCAGGAGACGACAAATACCGGCGAGGCCTGTACACGTTCTTCCAGAGGACTTCGCCGTACCCGATGCTAATGACGTTTGACTCTCCGGATTCAACACAATGTGTTTCCCAGCGTTCGCGTAGCAACACACCGTTGCAAGCACTTACACTATGGAACGACCGAGTGTTTACCGAGTGTGCTCAACGCTTGGCCCTCCGAGTACTTACAGCGGTACCTGCGGAGAGTGATTCAGGTGAATCCACCGAAGCATTGCGACGCCAGAGGATTGAGTATTTGTTTTTGACATGTCTGTCGCGTTATCCGACTGATTCCGAATATCAATCGGTGGCCAAATATTTAGAGAGTCAGTTGTCGCAGCTAACGGAAAACCAAGAAAATGCGAATGCGATTATTGGTGAACAACCTTTTCCGAAGACTGTCGCCACATCCACCGCAGCTGCTTGGGTAGCCTTAGGCAGAGTTATTTTAAATCTCGATGAATTTATCACTAAAGAATAGCGTCGCGATAGCGTCAAATCGCTAACCGACGGCACAAGTGCGGAGCTTAAAATGCAAACGATGCAATCAAATTTACGGGCGGCCATGAAATCGCAATCGAGGCGCGATTTCTTTACGTCGACAGCAAGTGGATTGGGAGGCTTAGCTCTATCGCAATTAATTGCTGATGAAACAACTGTGGGGGCCGAATCCCGTGCGCCGTCTCATTTTGCACCTACTGCTAAACGCTGCATCTTTATCTTCTTGGCGGGCGCCCCGAGTCACGTTGATCTATATGATCCGAAACCAGTTTTGGTAGAGAAAAACGGGGAGAGTCTACCCAAGGAATTAACAGACAAAGTTCGATTTGCGTTTATCAAAAAGGAAAGCGCAATTTTGATGGGGAGCAAAAGGAAATTCCATCGATATGGTGAATGCGAAATGGAATTGTGCGATTTGCTGCCTCACATCGGGTCCTGTGCCGATGATATCGCGTTGGTACGGTCGATGCATACCGATGCATTCAATCACCACCCCGCTCAACTCATGATGACCACGGGCGTACCTCGGTTCGGCCGACCAAGTTTGGGTTCGTGGTTGACGTATGGATTGGGTAGTGAGACGAAGGAGTTGCCGTCCTATGTTGTGTTGTCTGCAGGCCGTGGTAGCTCCGGTGGTGTTTCCAATTGGACCAGCGGGTTTCTCCCATCGACCTATGAAGGTGTTGTGTTTCGTGGTGAAGGTGAGCCTGTACTGAACCTCAATAATCCACCGGGATACGATTTGCGGATGCAAAAGGATTCATTAGATTTAATTAATCAGCTTAATCGCGAGCGGCTTGAACAACAAAACGATACAGAAATCGCTAGTAGAATCAGTGCTTATGAACTGGCATTCAGGATGCAGCAGGCCGCACCAGAATTGACCGATTTAAGTAGCGAGACATCTGCGACTTTGGATTTGTACGGCGTCAACCGACCCGAGCCACAGAAAAATAGTTTTCGCGGCGGTGGAGCGAATGTGTACCAACAGTTCTCTAAAAATTGCTTGCTAGCGCGGCGTTTGATTGAACGCGGGGTGCGGTGCGTTACGTTGATGCATGCTTCGTGGGATCACCATAGCAATCTCGATGCCGAGATTTCCTACAATGCGACGATGCTGGATCAACCAGCCGCTGCACTTGTCAAGGATTTAAAGCAGCGGGGGCTACTAGATGAAACCTTGGTTATCTGTGCCGGGGAATTTGGCCGTACTCCGTTAGGGGAAAATCGTGGCGGTAATAAACAGAATACAGGTCGTGACCATCATCCCTATGCCTATAGTTTGTGGATGGCTGGAGGAGGGATTCGAGGGGGCCAAGTTGTGGGGAAAACGGATGATATCGGTTGGGCACCCGTTGAGGATGCTGTTCACGTAAACGATTTTCACGCGACGATTCTTCGCTTGTTTGGCTTTGACCACCATCGTCTCGTGCATCCGTTCAAAGGTTTGGATGTGAGGCTGACCGATCAAGGTGGCAAAGTGGTCGAGAAGTTGATTGGTTGAGCGCTTAGGTCGTTAAAGGTAAGGGCGAGTTGGCCAAAAGAGCGATTAGCTCGCTGGCGGCGTCTCGTGTCAGGTGTTCGCTGCACCACCAACCTTGGATTCGGGCGCGACGGATTACACCTTTTTCAATCTCTTGATCGAGCAGCAAAAATTTCCACCGCGTTGACTCCACACTGCAATCGAGCGTGAACCCTTGAGCATCCATCGGGTGTGCAATCTCTAGATAGCTAGCTCCGTTGTTGAAGTGACACAAGATGGCGGTCGTATTGGCTGTTGTCACGTCTGCTTCAGTATCGCTCCATGTACCCGCAGACGAATAGGTGGAAATGTTGCCAGACGTAAGAGAGGTCTGGGAAGTGAGTCTGGCAGGTTGATATAGTTGGTCAGTTTGCAAAGTGGCAACGACTTCGACACCTACGCTAGATTGCGTTTTGTTTGAGGAAGTCATGTAACGCCACATGAACTCGGCATGATTTGCTTGATTGGCTTGCTTGCCGTACGTCGCAATTAAATCATGGTCGCGGGTATAGGCGGTCAATTGCTTTCCAGATTCGTCAGTCTGAGGTTTGCTGAGTTGGAGGGCAAGTGTATGCGCAAGTGGTAAATTTATCGAGTTTAGGTTTACATCTGATAATCCCCGATTTGGGAAAGCGAGATTAATTTTGGCTGTTAAATCGTCGCTTTGAAGATGCGCGGTTGTTGATTGGATAGTCCACATGGTGACAAGTAAGGATAGAGTTCTGAATAAAGGGCAAAAAAAGACCCCGTCGTGACACCAAAGTGACTCGACGGGGCCGGAACAGAGAAGAGGCCAATTACCACTGTGACTTAACAGCGGAAGCCAAAAATTTTAAAGATAAAAGCAATGGCTGGGAACACCGCAGCCTCA
>CAWVZW010000078.1:0-15981 GCA_963934735.1 uncultured Planctomycetaceae bacterium | reverse complement strand
TTTGAATTGGTTACCAGCCATGGGCAGGGGACCTTTACTCTATTATTTACGTTGTTACTTTATTGCTTCCGTTGTATTAACGGTTATGACCACGGAATGTTCTCGTCGGAGAGAACTCGCCTAATTTATGACCCACCATATCTTCGGTAACCGTCACTTGGAGGTGCTGGCGACCGTTGTGAACCATAAAAGTAAAACCGACAAACTCAGGCACAATGGTGCAAGCTCGAGCCCATGTTTTGATAGGCTGCTTGGTCCCAACTTCGATTTGCTTACTCACCTTTTGGTAGAGTTTCAAATCGACAAAGGGACCTTTTTTCAGTGATCGACTCATAGTTGACCTTCAGTATTTACTTAACGAATATGTTTTGTATTAAACTAGGTTGAATAGTTAACTTACTTCTATTTCAGTTTCAACTGACCGTATCGACGTGAACGACGACGACGGACAATTGCTTGATTTGACGGTTTACGTCGTTTACGAGTTCCACCACCCTTGGCAGGAACGCCTGTTGGACTTACTGGGTGACGTCCACCCTTGGTACGACCTTCACCACCACCATGTGGGTGATCGACAGGATTCATCGCGGTACCACGAACATGTGGACGACGACCCATCCAACGCTTACGACCGGCTTTGCCCAACACAACCGCACTGTGATCGCCATTGCTGACTTTTCCAAGCGTTGCTCTGCACAAAATTGGAACTCGGCGTATTTCGCCACTCGGGAGTGACAATTGAGCCCAAGTTCCTTCACGGGCCATCAAAGTTGCACTTGTTCCAGCACTACGGCACATCACTGCACCGCGACCCGGATATAATTCGACATTGTGAACAACCGTGCTTAACGGAATGTTCTTGAGCGGCATGCAATTACCAACTTCCGGCGGTGTCTTTTCACCACTGATAACATCCATTCCAGCAGCTAGCCCTTCAGGCGCGATGATATAACGCTTTTCACCATCGGAATAATTCAATAGTGCGATACGAGCACTACGATTTGGATCGTATTGGATAGAATCTACACGAGCCGAAATCCCATCTTTTTGGCGATAGAAATCGATCAAGCGATATCGTCGCTTGTGTCCACCCCCGCGATGGCGAACAGTAATTTTACCTTGGTTATTACGACCGCCATTCTTTGTGATTGGACGCAACAAGGATTTCTCTGGCTTGTAGCCCGGTGTCAATTCAGCAAAATCGCTGACTGATGCACCACGGCGACCAGGAGTTGTTGGATTGTATTTTCGAATGCCCATTTTTTACTGCTCTATTCTTGATTCACATACTTCGGTGACAAACACCAAGTGGCTTTTAATATCTGTAATACCTATAGGACTTGAGTTTCCACACTAAAAGAATTCGATTTCACCATGTTCAGGATCCAGCGTCACAATTGCCTTCTTCCAACTTTTTGTTTGCCCTAACCGATGGCGATAACGGCGATTTTTGCCTTTGCGATTTTGAGTTGCAACCTTAGTCACTTTGACATTGGGATACAATTTTTCAATCGCTTCTCGTACAGAAATTTTGTCCGCCAATGAATTAACTTGAAACGCATACTGATTGTGTCGAGTACTGCGATGAATCCCCTTTTCCGTCACCAATGGACGCAAAATGATCTGGTGAGGTTCCAGTTCGAGCCTTGATTTCGGTTGTCGGTTATTAATATTTGCGTGAGCCATTTTTTAGCCTGTTATCTATGTTACTTAGGAAGCACTGATTGAAGCGTTCAATTCTTCAACAGCTCCCGTAGTCAAAACTAGTTTATCGACCTTCAACACGCTCAATGCGTTTAGGCCCGAAAATGGTGAGACATCCACTCGGCTAATATTCCGAGCGCTTTTGTAAATGTTAGCGTCATGATCCTTGGTCGTGATCAGAGCGCTTTTGCCGCTTAGATCGAGTTTGCCAAGTAACTCAGCCATTGCTCGAGTCTTGGGTTCGTCCATCGTCAACCCATCGAGAATTAGGATTTCACCATCTTGAATTTTTGAGGCGATCGCCATGCGAGTTGCAGAGCGGACAGCCTGTGCTGGTAAGCGATAATAAAAGCTACGTTGTTTCTTAGCAAAAATATGACCACCACCACGACGGACACCACTGGTACGATGACCCGCTCGAGCGTTTCCAGTACCCTTCTGGCGGTACATCTTTCGACGTGAACCAGCAACTTCTGATCGCGACTTAGACGCGGCACTGCCTTGACGGTCGTTGGCGTGATACATCAGAACAACATCGTGCAGCAGTTGTTTGTTAATTTTCGGAGCGAGCTGGTCAGTATCGATATCGACACTGCCTGTTACATCACCCGATGTGTTATATACGTCTAACGTTGCCATTTTTATGCCCTTTGCAGGCTTACTGTTTATTGTTGTTATCTTTTATAGTCTTGTTTGTTTTGTGTGTTCTTGAACACAACCGGCTACTGAATTAACCAACGTGATTTGTGCCACTGACAACAACGTATCCACCATTGGGACCCGGTACCGCACCACGTACTAATAACAAATTATTATCTTCGTCGACTCGAACTAAATCTAGGTTTCGAGAGGTAACTTTAGTACAACCAAACTGTCCCGCCATTCGCTTTCCTTTGAAAACGCGACTTGGAGCAGCACTCATTCCAGTACCACCAGCGTGGCGGTGACATTTTGTCACACCATGTGTGGCACGTTGACCGGAGAAATTATGTCGCTTCATAACACCAGCGAAACCACGACCTTTACTGAGGCCAGATACGTCAACCGATGTTACTTCCGCTAGGTCTGCCACGGTGACTTCTTGGCCAACTTCATAGCCATCCGCTGATCCACGAAGTTCGCGAACAAACTTTTTGGGTTCACATTCAGCTTTAACCGTTGCTTCAATCCCTGCATCATCTTGACGCTGGGAACGCTTGCTAGCCAATTTGTTGCTCACATGACCACGCTCACTGCGGCGGGCTTGGCTTTGATTTCGACGTTCACCCTGAGGACGCTTTTTATCTTCATATCCCAACTGAATGGCTTCATAGCCATCGCTTTGTTCGGTTCGAATCTGCAGTACATGACAGGGCCCGGCTTCAATTACCGTTACGGGGATTGCTATCCCACTCTCGTCGTATATTTGCGTCATACCAACCTTGCGGCCGAGTATTCCTTTAGTCATCGTTTTGTCCTCATGGTGTCTACCTCTAGGACTGCTTACCACTGTTTTCGTGGTAACAAGTTACCTAGAAAGGCTTCCGTCCATATAATTTATTGTCTCGATTATCTTGTTTTAAGATGTGCCTACAAGCGACATCCAAAAATTTAAATTAACACATTGCTGCTGGCGAAAACTCGACCAACATCACAACTACATTTTATTGAGCTGAAGATTTAATTTTGATATCAACACCAGCTGGTAAGCTCAACTTGTTCAAAGCATCAATCGTTTTGGATGTTGCTTCAACAATATCGATGATTCGCTTATGAGTGCGAATTTCAAACTGCTGACGTGATTTTTTGTTGACGTGAGGTCCTCGAATGACCGTATATCGTTCGATTCGAGTTGGTAATGGAATGGGTCCGTGAACTTCCGAGTGGGTTCGCTTTGCTGTACCTACAATCTCCTGAGCACTCTGATCCAATATTGCATGGTCATATGCTTCCATTCGAATGCGTAATACTTCAGTTTGCTTAGCCACTGCGTGTGAAACTCCTAGTTAACGAAACTCAACATTTCCTTACGTGCAACACCTTAAATCAAGCAGAGCAAACCCACTGATGCAGTCCCTTTCCAACTTGGAGTAGACTGTCAATTTAGGCTTACTACCGCCACTCAATAAACTACTGTGTCAAACATTCGATATTACGCCTGTTTTCTAGGATCGTCAACAGCGAGAGTTCTAAAAAAAACCAAATATTTATAGCTGTAAAATGCCTAAACGGTGCATTGTTTAGGATCTCAGACTGGATTCTCAATTAGAACCCAAATTCACTCAAATCTTCTGCCGGCGCAGGCATGTAATTCAGTGGAGCAATACTACAACCGGCGCGACCTTGACTGAGACTTCGCATCGCACTGGAATAACCAAATAACTCCTTCAGCGGTACATGGGCTTCGATTTCAGTTCGATCACCATGCGCCTCTGTAGAAACAATCATGGCACGCCGTTGTTGCAAGTCCCCAACAAAATCACCTAGATAATCGGCTGGTGTGCTAATGGATAAGTGCATAATAGGCTCAAGCAGTACAGGTTTACCATTTTTTAAGCACCGTTCAAAAGCATCTTCCGTAGCAATACGAAAGGCAATGTCGTCGGATCCTTCTTCGGCAATTTCTGCGGCAAGTACCGTGACTTTTAAACGCATCAAGGGGAACCCAGCAATGATGCCTCCGCCAGAACCACGATTCCGTAATGCGTCAAATGTTGCTTCAAGACAATCCGGCGGCAGCGAATCTGGGGGGAGTTGATTAGCCACAGCTAACCCGTGGGTCACCTCTTCATTGGGCTCCATGCGGATCGTAATTCGCGCATATTTTTGCACTCCGTTCATCAGGCGATTGCATTCGCCGGTGACTTCAACTTGGTTTTGAATTGTTTCCCGATAACTAACCTGCGGTTTGTGGAAACGGACGTTTAATTTGAACTCTCGCAGTAAACGATTTTTCACCACTTCTAAATGTAACTCACCCATTCCGCGCAATAATGTTTGCCCGGTATCGCCATTGAAAACTTCTAGCGTAGGGTCCTGTCGCATCAACATTTCGAGTGTATTTTCGAGTTTATCGCGCTCTGTTGTATTCTCAGGCTCAATCGCCATCGAAATAACCGTTTCTGGAAAATCAATGGATTCCAGTAGAATTGGATCGCTTGCGTCGCATATTGTATCGCCGGTGATGGTGTGTCGTAGTCCCACAATACCGACAATGTCACCTGTTTGGACTTGGTCAATTTTTCCCTGTGGGTCTTTGCGAGTGGCATAGATTTGCCACAGTTGAGCAACGTTGTCTTTCTTATCTTTTCCTGGGTTGTAGATTCGTGAATTTGCCGCGATTTGCCCAGAATAGATTCTCGCCCATGAGATATCACCAGTTTTGGCAGGAACAACTTTAAACACTAAGCCACAAAAGGGTTCGTCGACGGCGGGCTTGCGAGATACGACTTGCTCGTCTTCTTCTTGTTTACGACCGGTGGAAACAAGTGTTCCTGTCACAGGAGGTCGATCCAGCGGGCTCGGTAAATAGGCTTGAACGGCGTCTAGAATTGGCTGTACTCCAATACCGTGCAGCGCCGATCCGCACATTACCGGTTGAAAAGACTGTTGAATCGTTCCCTGGCGTAACACATCATGAATGACGGACTCAGGGATATCTTCCTCCATGAGCAACAAGTCGGTAAGTTCGTCGCTATATTCAGCCAGTTGCTCCAGCATCTTTAGCCGCCATTCTTGGGCAGTGTCGACCAGCTCTTCAGGCACCTCGGTTTCTTGGATATCTAATCCGTCTTTTTGATCATCAAAGTTCAGCATCCGCATTCGCACGAGATCAATGACACCATAAAAGGGAAGGCTGGTATGTGCAGGTCCCGCGCCGGCTGGAATTTGAATTGCAACAGGATTGGCTCCCAAGCGGCTACTGAGATCCTCGAAGACCGCATTAAAATTGGCTCCCTCACGGTCCATCTTGTTAATAAAGACAATCCGTGGAACTTCGTAATGGTTGGCCTGTCGCCAAACTGTTTCACTCTGGGCTTCGACACCCTCCCGCGCACTGAAAACGACTACCGCACCATCCAATACTCGCAAGCACCGCTCCACTTCTGCCGTAAAATCAACGTGCCCGGGCGTGTCGAGCAAGTTTATATGGACATCTTTCCAGTTGAAGGTGACACAGGCCGAGTAAATGGTGATTCCCCGTTCTTGTTCTTCCGGGTCGTCATCGGTAACCGTGGTTCCTTTATCAACCATCCCCACACGATGTTTGGCACCACTATAAAACAACATTCGTTCGGTGACGGTGGTCTTGCCGGCATCGATATGCGCGATGATGCCAATATTGCGAAGCTTGTCTATTTGACGTGCCATGAATTGTAGAGCCCAATAAAACCGAACTAGATCAAGAGACGAGGATAATTCATATTGTTAATGGGAAAGCTGCCTGTGGGAAGGAGGCAAGCGTTAAATGGCATCCGTAAAACGGCTTGCTTATTTCCGCAGCGCAAAAAAAACCGCGCGACTGTAAGTCTAACGCGGTTTGATCTATTGGTTGTGGAATTACCACGCAAAGTGAGCAAACGCTTTGTTCGCATCAGCCATACGGTGGATGTTTTCGCGTCGAGTAATCGCGGCGCCTTCTTTGTTGTAAGCGGCAACGAGTTCGTCAGCAAGTTTTAGATGAGTAGGTCGGCCTTTCTTTTCACGCAAAGCGATCAAGATCCAGCGGAATGCCAAGGACTGTTGGCGGTTTTTGTTGACCTGCATTGGCACTTGGTAAGCAGCACCGCCGACTCGCTTCGAGCGAACTTCGATTTGTGGCTTGACGTTTTCAACAGCTGTTGTGAATACGTCCAGCGGTTCTACGTCTGGAACCCGAGTTTGAATTTCATCGAGTGCATTGTAGAAAATTGCCTGCGCAACAGTTTTCTTTCCATCGTTCATCAAGCAATTGATGAACTTACTTGCAAGCAGTGAATCAAACTTTGGATCCGGCTTGAGTTGTTTTCGGCTGGCGGTAATTCTACCCATCTTTATTTATTCCGTAACTGTTTTGTGTAGCGGTATTAATGATAACGCAGCGATAAATGATTCGGTGTTATGGCTTTTTCGCCCCATAGCGACTACGTGATTGACGGCGATCTTCTACTCCGAGAGCATCTAGAGCTCCACGAATGACTTGGTAACGGACACCTGGTAGGTCACGCACTCGTCCACCTCGTACAAGTACAATCGAGTGTTCTTGTAGGTTATGACCTTCGCCTGGAATATATACTGTGACTTCTTTACCATTGGAAAGACGAACACGAGTGATTTTCCGCAGAGCCGAATTTGGTTTCTTCGGCGTCATAGTACGTACCTGTAAACAAACGCCTTGCTTTTGTGGGCAGCGTTCTAATACAGGTGCTTTTGATTGCTTACGTCGTTTCTTGCGACGTTTACGCACGAGTTGATTTATCGTTGGCATGAAAGGTTTCCAAAAACCGTAAATTGATGAATGTTGTCTCTGCTATTAATACTTATTTCTAAGGGTCAACAAGGCCTAAGTACCTCGAAAAACCGATAGGGGAACTACTCAGCGTACACGCTCATTGCTGCTTGTCAATTGCCATTGGCGTTATTTCAAAAACTCAATGTACGAACGCAAATGATGTCGCCCCAAAAAGCATGCTTGCATTTACTGGGCTCATGCTAGCAATAATGTGTTAAATACTAATTCCCGTCGTCACCGTCTCCTAATAGTTCTTCAAGAGATTGTGCTGTACTTTCCTCCGTCGGTGCCTCAGCGACTGGTCCTGGGGTCGCTTCTTCCTCTCCCGCTTGCAATAAGGGGAATTGAGTCACAAGCGATTGATCGTCTTCGGCAGCTAGGGCCTGTAGTGCTTCTGCTTCGTAACGAACTTCACCAGCCTGGAATTTTCGGAATCCAGTTCCTGCTGGAATCAAGTGTCCGAGGATAACGTTTTCTTTTAGGCCAACAAGTCGATCGATCTTTCCTGATAACGCTGCTTCGGTGAGCACCTTGGTCGTTTCCTGGAAACTCGCTGCCGAGATAAAGCTTGAGCTTTGCACCGACGCTTTTGTAATCCCTAATAATTGCGGGTCAGAAGTTGCGGGTTTAGGTTTGGTACCTTTAGCCGGACTACCGCCCTCTGCTTCAACGGCTGCGTTAGCTGTTTCTAAAGCAGTTTTCGGGATGACTTCACCAACTTGGAAGTTAGTGTCACCAGCGTCCTTAATCTTCAAACATTTGGCTAAAGCTTCGTTGGCTTGTCGCACTTCGATCTTATCCATCACCATACCGGTCAACAATGTTGTGTCGCCAGCGGTTCGGATTTGGACTTTTCGCAGCATCCGAGCGATGATGATTTCAATGTGCTTGTCATTGATTTCCACTCGTTGGCTTCGATAGACCTGTTGGACTTCGCGAGTCAAATAACGTTGGACTTCTTCTTCACCACTAACACGTAAGATGTCATGTGGTTCCAGAGGACCGTCGACGAGCTCTTTACCCGCTTGGACGACGTCGCCGGAATGAACCAAGAATCGTTTACCTGGTGGTACCAAGTGTTCGAATTCCATGTCACTTTCTTCGTTGCGAATTAGAATCTGTCGTTTACCACGTTTCTTTTCACCCGTGATTTCGATCACGCCATCGATTTCAGCAATAACAGCTGGATCCTTTGGCTTACGAGCTTCAAAGATTTCGGTAATTCGTGGCAAGCCTCCAGTAATATCACTAACACCAGATGCTTCACGTGGAGTTTTAGCAATCACCGAACCAGCTTTGACTTTTTCTCCTTCGTCCACTTCAATGTGGGCACCTTCAGGCAAGTAATAAACATCTTTAGGTTTACCATCGGCGTCTTCCAGAATGATTTGTGGATGGAGTTCACCTTTGTGGTCCGTGATCATACGCCGCATGCTACCACCGGCGTCTTTTTCAAGCCGCAGCGTTTCGCCGTCGACGATGTCGTCGTAGCGAGCAACACCGGAAACTTCGGCGAGAATCGGGAT
The DNA here is from genome assembly GCA_963934735.1 of uncultured Planctomycetaceae bacterium. Lineage (GTDB taxonomy): Bacteria > Planctomycetota > Planctomycetia > Pirellulales > Pirellulaceae > UBA721. Next base: position 7,281 of record CAWVZW010000078.1, on the reverse strand, counting down.
GCTGTGTGGATCCCATTCACAAAGGATGGTTCCGGCTTTGACTTCGTCATTTTCATTGACGCGAAGTAAAGCACCTGTAGGCACAGTGTGTGATTCGAGTTCACGGCCTTTGGCGTCCAGAATAGCGATTTCACCATTACGGGTAAGTACGATATTGTCACCTTTGACATTGGTAACATTTCGAATATGAACGAACTTAACGATACCACCTGTCTGTGACTTCGTATCAGATTCTTCAATACTTGTATTCACGGTACCACCGATATGGAAAGTACGCATGGTCAACTGTGTACCCGGTTCACCAATACTTTGTGCAGCGATGATTCCAACTGCCATACCAGCTTCGACTTCTCGTCCGGTAGAAAGATCCATCCCGTAACATTTGCGACAGATACCCAGTGGCGCGTCACAGGTCATTGGTGAACGAACTTGGATTTTATCCACACCTAATTCTTCGATACGCTTTGCCGTTTCCGGAGTAATCATTTCGTTGGCTGCAACGATGACTTCACCCGTAACCAAGTGAGCGATCTGTGTCTGACTGACTCGACCATTAATCGCATCTGCCAAACGCACTTCGACTTTTTCACCGCGGTAAATAACTCCCTTGGTAATACCTCGAGCGGTTTTGCAATCTTCCATGGTGACAACGACGTTTTGTGCCACATCGGCAAGTTTACGTGTTAGGTAACCAGAGTCAGCAGTTTTCAGAGCGGTATCGGCCAATCCTTTTCGAGCACCGTGGGTCGAACTGAAATATTCCAGTACTGATAACCCTTCTCGGAAGTTTGCTTTAATCGGAGTTTCGATGATTTCACCGGTTGGCTTGGCCATCAAACCACGCATACCCGCGAGTTGGCGAATTTGTTCAATACCACCACGAGCACCAGAGTGAGCCATGAGATACACAGGATTAACATACCCATCACCATCACGGTAATCTGTTTTCATCCCTTCCATCATCAACTCCGTAATTTGCTCACGAGTGTGAGTCCAAGTATCTAGTACCTGGTTATATCGTTCCAATTCCGTAATTACACCACGCTGATACAACTTGCCATATTTCAAAACTGTCTTTTCAGCTTCACCAATGATGGCGAATTTTTCCTCAGGTGTAATGAGGTCATCCGTAGCAAATGAAAGCCCAGAGTGAGTACTGTTTTGGAAACCGTACTGCATCATGTCATCCAGCAAGTCAATGGTGGGTCGACGTCCCAAGGTTTGGTAACAATCGGAAATTACAATGGACAAGTCACCACTTCGTAGTGTTTCGTTATAGAAATCCATACCTGTGGGCAGCATCGAGTTAAAGCAGATACGGCCATAGGTTGTTTCGATGATTTCACCGAGTTGCGCGTCACCATCTTCTGTTTTTAGTTTGCAGTTCGCTGGTAAACGGATTTTGACTTTTGAGTGCGTTTCAATAATCCCTTCGGCGTGAGCATAGTCTGCTTCGGCGGAGCTCGAGAAAGTCATGCCTTCACCTTTTCGGTTCGGCAATTCCAATGTGCTGTAGTAGCAACCCATCACGACGTCCTGTGACGGACTCATAATCGGTTTACCATTGCTGGCGGCAAAGATATTGTTGGTAGACAGTAGGAGGGTATGAGCTTCGACTTGAGCTTCAACCGACAATGGCAAGTGAACGGCCATTTGGTCACCATCAAAGTCAGCGTTGAAACCTTTGCAAACAAGTGGATGCAAGTGAATGGCATTACCTTCGACGAGAATTGGCTCGAAGGCTTGGATTCCCATGCGGTGAAGCGTTGGAGCTCGGTTAAGCATGACTGGGTGATTTTGAATTACAGATTCAAGGATATCCCATACTTCTTCGTCTTTCCGCTCAAGCATTTTCTTGGCGCTCTTAATCGTGTCGGCATGACCGAGCTCTTTCAGACGTCGAATAATAAAGGGTTGGAATAATTCGAGCGCAATTTTCTTGGGCAAACCACATTGGTGGATTTTCAGCCGCGGTCCGACCACAATCACACTACGAGCCGAATAATCAACACGTTTGCCAAGTAGGTTTTCACGGAAACGTCCCTGCTTGCCTTTGATCATATCGGTCAAAGATTTTAGCGGACGATTACTGCTTCCTAAAACCGGACGTTTACAACGATTGTTGTCAAATAACGCGTCGACCGACTGTTGCAACATTCGCTTTTCGTTACGGATGATTACTTCTGGAGCGTTTAAATCAACCAATTTGCGTAAGCGGTTATTACGGTTGATAATTCGGCGATAAAGGTCGTTTAAGTCACTCGTGGCAAAATTACCCGAGTCTAATAGCACCAATGGACGTAGGTCCGGTGGGATAACGGGGATGACATCCAAGACCATCCACTCTGGGCGGTTGTCACTGTCACGAATGGATTCAACAATTTGTAGTCGCTTGGCCAAGTCCTTTGTCTTTTGCTTACTCTTGGTGTTATCCAAGTCTTCGCGTAGCTGACCGGACAATTGGACCAGGTCGAGTTTGTTGAGTAATTGTCGGACAGCGGCGGCACCCATACCAGCTTCAAATGCGTCAGGCCCCCACTTTTCACGAGCGTTGCGGTACTCTTCTTCGGTCAACAATTGCTGGAGTTCTAGATCGGTATCACCGGGTTCGGTGACAACGTAATCTTGAAAATAAACGACTTTTTCCAAGCTGGTCGTCTTCATCGCAAGCAAGTTACCTAATCGACTAGGCATCGCCTTAAAGAACCAGATGTGAACAACCGGCGCTGCGAGTTCGATATGGCCCATGCGTTTTCGACGAACACGCGAGTGGGTGACTTTGACACCACAGCGATCACAGATCATGCCCTTATATTTCATGCCGCGATATTTACCACAAGCGCATTCCCAGTCCTTTTCAGGGCCAAAAATACGTTCGCAAAACAAACCGTCCTTTTCCGGGCGATAGGTTCGGTAGTTGATGGTCTCTGGTTTCTTTACTTCACCAAATGACCAACTCCGGATGTCATGGGGTCGCGCCAACGAGATTTTCACCGAGGCGTAATCATTAATCCTGTCGTATGAGTTTTCACCAACTGTCATGGTTGTGTGCTCCTTTGGGATCACTATGCTAATTGCAAATTAGAAATTGTGTTTTAATGTTGTAAATTGAGTACTTGATTAGTTCCGTCGTTTTTCAAGTTCCATGTTCAAGGCAAGGCCGCGAATTTCATTGGTCAGCACGTCGAAACTAGCAGGCGTACCAGCTTCTAAAGTGTTTTCACCTTTGACCATCGCTTCGTAAATCTTGGTACGTCCTTCAACGTCGTCACTCTTAACGGTTAATAGCTCCTGCAGAATATAGGCAGCCCCGTAGGCTTCGAGAGCCCAGACTTCCATTTCTCCAAAACGCTGCCCACCAAAGCGGGCTTTACCACCAAGTGGTTGTTGAGTAATCAATGAATATGGTCCGGTGCTTCGAGCGTGAACCTTTTCATCTACTAGGTGGTGCAGTTTAAGCATGTAAATGTAGCCAACCGTTGTTTCTTGCTCGAACTGCTCACCGGTGCGGCCATCAAACAGAGGTGATTTACCGTGGCTAGGTAATCCAGCTTCCGCTAAAACCTCGTTGATGTCCTCTTCCGTTGCTCCATCAAATACCGGAGTAATAGCTTGGAAGCCAAGCTTAGATCCGGCCCATCCTAAGTGAGTTTCTAGAATTTGCCCAACATTCATACGACTGGGCACACCAAGTGGATTCAACATAATTTGAATCGGTGTTCCGTCTTCTAAGTAAGGCATGTCTTCGACAGGCATGATTTTGGAAATGACACCCTTGTTACCGTGGCGGCCAGCCATCTTGTCACCAACGGAAATGGTCCGTTTGGTCGCAATGTAGATTTTGACCATCTGCAAAACGCCACTGCGAAGCTCGTCGCCTCGTTTCATGCTGTTGAGCGTGCGGTCACGCTGGTCAATCGCAGTCTGCAGTGCTTCACTATGGGATGCGTAGATTTTATTGATGGCCTTAATGCCATCGTCACTACGCATGCCGTTGGTAACTGAGTTGACGTGGAAAGCTTCGGCAATCTCTGCTAAGAATTTAATGTCATCGTTGACAGTGTAAGGATTTCCGTCTTCGTCGGAAAGTTTACGACTAAGCGCGGACTCCATTTCCGCGATCATGTCTTTAAATAGACCGACGATAATCGTGTTTCCATCGAGTTCCGCAGCCTTTAAATCTTTCTCGAACACCTTGCGTTCAAAGTCAGACAAGCTCATGCGGCGGGAGAATTTCTCGGTGTTGATAACAATTCCTTCAATTCCTGATGGAGCTGTTAGTGAGTCATTTTTGACGTCTTCACCTGCTCGGCCAAAAATAGCGTGCAATAGCTTTTCTTCCGGAGTCAATTCCGTTTTGCTCTTTGGCGATACCTTACCAACGAGAATATCACCAGGTGTTATGTAGGTTCCTACTTGAATAATACCGCTGTCATCCAATGAGGCGAGCATTGTGTCGCTGACATTAGGAATATCACGAGTGAATTCTTCACGGCCAAGCTTGGTTTCACGAATTTCTACATCAAATTCTTCGATATGAATGGATGTGTATGCATCGTTCTTAACGAGTTCTTCACTGATGATGATCGCATCTTCATAGTTGTACCCGTCGAAGGACATAAAACCTACAAGTACGTTGCGACCCAAGGCGAGTTCACCTAAGCGAGTAGCTGCACCATCGGCGATAATCTGTCCCGCTTCAACTTGGTCGCCAAGATTGACGATCGGTTTTTGGTTGTTACAGGTTCGTTCATTGAGCCCAACATATTTTTGCAACGGGTAAACAGTGTTACCGATGGTAATTTTTAAAGCATCACACTGGGTGACCTTACCGGCACGTTTGCTACGAACAACCATACTGGTGTTTTGAGCAATCGTACGTTCCATGCCCGTACCGACAATCGGTGGTTCGGCTTCTAGCAATGGAACCGCTTGCCGCTGCATATTGGATCCCATCAAAGCACGGTTTGCGTCGTCGTGTTCTAGAAATGGAATCAAGGCAGCGGAAACACCAATCATTTGAGTTGGAGCGACATCCATGAACGAAATCTTGTCCGGCGTAACCATCTCGAAGTCACCACGACGACGAGCAATTAAGTTCGGCCCTACAATCTTGTTGTTTTCTACGTCAACGTCAGCCGGAGCAACGTATGCGTTCGCTTCTTCGTCCGCTCGTAGATATCGAATTTCGTCAGTTAATCTGCCGTTAGTGATCGTACGGTACGGTGTGACTAAAAATCCGTAGTCATCAACTGTGGCGTAGATGGCTAAGCTGGAAATCAGACCAATGTTAGTACCTTCAGGAGTTTCGATTGGGCAAATTCGACCATAGTGAGAAATGTGAACGTCGCGAACTTCAAAACCAGCTCGCTTTCGATTCAAACCACCAGGGCCCAATGCCGATAATCGCCGCTCATGTGTCAACTGACTAAGCGGATTGGTTTGGTCAACAACCTGTGATAGCTCACCACGGCCAAAGAAATATTCAATGGCAGCTGAGATACTCTTGGGGTTGATCAAATTGCGAGGAGTCATGTCCTCTTGATCCTTGAGATTCATACGATCCTGAACCGTACGACGTAATTTAAGGAATCCTTTTCGCAATTCGTCTGCTGCTAGTTCACTGATCGTTCGTAAACGACGGTTGGCTAGGTTGTCGATGTCGTCAACTTGCGCTTCTTCCGATTGAACCGCAAGTTTAAGAATGTAAGAAACGGATTCAATGAGGTCGTCTGGGCGAAGCGTCATTTCCGTTTCTGGCACGTTGAGCTTCAGTTTGCGATTGATACGGAAGCGGCCTACGCGACCTAATCGGTAACGATTCGAATCAAAGAATTTCTCTTGAAACAATGTCCGAGCTTTTTCAAGATTAGGAGGATTACCGGGACGCAATCGCTGGTAGATTCGCAATACAGCTTCTTCGTGACTTCCAGTTGTGTCGTCATTGAGGCTGTTTATAATCAGCGGTGTGCCGGGAGCATCCATGACTTCGATTTTAGATAGTCCCGAAGTACAGATTAGTTCCGCAGCGTTTCGTGTGATTTGCTGACCTGCTTCGAGAATAATCTCACCAGCGTGCTCACTCTTGGCAGGATATACAATGTCATCGACAGCAATCTTGTCCAAAATTTTTCCGACACTACGACCATCTTTGACGGATTCGACAACCGTATCATAAAAACAACGAAGCAAGTCGGCGTCGCGACTGTATTCCGGTGCCATCGCTCGCAAGAGTGTCATCGCAGAAAATTTTCCGCTTTGGTCAATGCGAACGCTGAGGATGTCTTTTTTGGTTGCGTTGATCTCAATCCAACTACCTCGCTCAGGAATGACTCGGCAACTTGGCAACTTGCGATCACTCGTGCCTTCAGTCGCCATCACAAAGTCGACACCAGGCGAACGGTGAAGTTGACTGACTACTACGCGTTCCGCTCCGTTGATGATGAATTCTCCACCACCAAGCATCACGGGTAAATCGCCAAGATATACATCTTCTTCGACAGGCTCATCTTTGTTTAATCGCATCCATACTCGTAGTGGACAGCCGTAGGTCATACGCAACTGACGACACTCGTCAGGGGTGTAACGTGGCTTACCCAATTCGTAACGGATATATTCCATGTTGATTTGCTTGTCAAAGCTCTCAATTGGGAAAATTTCCTGCAAGACTGCTTCCAAACCTAATTGCTTACGCTTCTCGGGATCGATATCGGCCTGTTGGAATTTGCCGTAATGATCCGTCTGGATCGCAGTTAAATCTGGAATGGCGGGATATTCACGACCGCTTCCAAATCGACGTACACTTACTGGGCTTAAGCGTCGTATAGCTGGTGTTGGCATGTTGTTGCTCCGATGGTAATTACGTTACAAAGGCCTAGGTGTAAAAATACTAGGCGGCGATGACGAAAGGGTAATTGGATAGAAATTGACTAGGTAAAACACATGCGGTGACAGTATCGCAGTTTAAGCTGCCACGGTTGTCACTGTTGGTACACTTGAGAAAACCAATGATAAAATTCATGGTTAACGTAGGAAGGGGAAATGCAATGAGGTGGAATCGAGCAAAAAAAGAATTGTTTGCACAATTATGGATTTGCTTGCTGCAAAAATGAACGAAGCGCGCACACGTTGCGCAACGCCTGCAGTGGTTCTTCTTTCGACTTGTGATTTTGTTAAAAAAATCACGCTCGAAACGGAACTGGGTCAAACGATCACCTTTCATTGTCCCCCTAGCTAATTGTTCAAGCTAGGTTTGGTAACCCTATCTGGGGTTTCCTACGA
>CAWVZW010000077.1:0-16085 GCA_963934735.1 uncultured Planctomycetaceae bacterium | reverse complement strand
GCAGCTTGAGTGACAATATCTAGTCCTACTAACTCACTGAATGCTCTTTGCAGTGTTCGTACCATTTCCCCATCCGCTCCGGCACCACACGCCTGCCCGTTACATTCGCGAACTGCCCAGACACTCGGTGACGTGCTGCACAATAAAACCTCGTCTGCATTCATCAAATCCGCAGTACTAAAATCTGCGTATTGGAAATTCACTTCGAGTTTATCTGCTAGATTCTGCAACACTGATAAACTGATACCCGGTAGGATGTTCTCTTTTCGCGGAGAGACAAGCCCCGTGTCTTTATTGTAGATCAATAAATTAGCCGTGCTCGCTTCTGCTACGTTTCCATGTTGATCTAGCAACAAAGCCCGCGCATCGGATTGTTTAGAGCGAGCCTCTTGGTCCGCCAAATAATAATGCATGCGACTACGGCACTTCAGATGTGATGGCCAGCAGGTTTCAGGCACTTGGCGGTAGGAAGCCACTTGTAGCGCAACTCCGTCAGAGTACCAACTGTGCATTTCAGAGAACGGGAGAGCGGAAGAATACACCAAGACGGTTGGCACGTTGGCTGCAGCGCGACCGGGAGTTATAAGCACAACCAAACCTAAATCCGAGTCCGGAGCACATAATCCACTGTTGTAAGCAACAATATCTACCGCCGCCGTCTGCACTCGTGACAATAGTTCCACCGACGCTAACCCCAGCGATTCAAGACTCAATGCAAGTCGTGAGAAATGCTCATCGGCTTGAAACAACTGCCCGCCGAATGTGCGCAGTCGTTCGCTGATCGTCGTTCCCATGACAAAGCCAATGTCATCTAGTTCAATGTGCAATTGCCCCTGAGGAACAATATCTTCATTGAACAATGCAATGGGGGTTGGTTGTGGTTGGTCAGAATTCAACAGTCTTAAACTCACATCATATTTGCGTGACAAACTCTTTATAGGAAGTTTAGCTGTTTCACGTCTGTTGGTGTAGGAGCTAATTTGTGATCAGTCGTGGTACCAATTATAACGATTAGGAAATCTATAAAAACTTGTTAAATGGCGCGTTTTTTTCAGCTTCGCTCAAATAGTGAGCTACCTTTACATGGCTACTATTTATTAACACTATTTTAAACGCGAATCGATGGAGATTTCATTATGAAACGGCTACTCACACTAGGCCTGTTTGCGGTTCTGGTACTCAGTACCGTGGGCTGCTGCCGACCCCTTATCAACCGACCATTACTACGAGGCGGTCTTTTTAACTGCGATCCCTGCCAGACTTCTTTTGAAGGTGGAGTGATTATCAGTGACGATGCTGTGCCCGTACCAGCGAACGCAAACGCTCAATAGGCTCGCTTGATCTAATCAGATATAGTTTGCATCCCTTTTTAGCAAACCGACGCGACCCAAAACCAATTAAACCGGTACTACAGAAGCTCTACGCATATTTATTATAATTTTCCTGTGCGTGGAATCTGAGACCGGTTTAATGCTGCGCCTAGTAACCCGCACCACGTAATCGGTATATTTTAACATTGCTGCAAAGCGTACACATCCTTTTACCGCAGAAGCGATTGCCGAACCGACGCGTTAAGCAACAAATTGCCGAAACTAAACATAGCGCATATTATTTCGGTATAGGAGGCGACATAATCAACCATGGATTTCACTCGATTCAAAAGCGACGAAAATTCATTAAATCGACGGCACTTCAATGGCATCGCAGCATCACTAGCACTGCTCGGTAGCTCCACGGTCTACGGCCAAGACGACATTTCAGAATTCGCCCCAACCTATCGACCCGGAACGGTACGGCACTATAAGATCGGTCTCACCCTGAGGGCACCGAACGCCTATTGTGCCAACGTTTATTTCACCGCCAATGTTCCAGCCAATTGGCCGGGAGAACAGACAGTCAAAGTTGCCAATGAACAATTCACAAGACATGTAACTCAATACAAATACCGCGACGGACTACACGGACTTAAGCAAATGCTTGTTTTCATTCCGCAAGTCCCCGCTGGGCAATCCGCCATGGCACATGTCACGTTTGAAGTTATGAAAAATAACGTGCAAAAACCAGCCAACGTCGCAGGTCTAACAATCACCAACACCTTGCCTCGCGACGTGCGATATTTCCTCGGAGTCAGCCCACTCATTGAATCCCGTAATGCCATCATCTTGAAGAAAGCAACCGAAGTTACCCAAGACGCGACATCTGCTTGGAATCGAGTTGAACTTGTATACGACTGGATTCGCGAAAACATCATGTACCAAAACGGCAATCGCAACAGCGCCTTGAAAACACTGCAGGTGGGGTTCGGTGAGAAAGAGTCACTGACAAGTTTATTTATCGCGATGTGTCGTAATTTAAAAATTCCTGCCAGAACAGTTTGGGTACCAGATCACAACTACGCAGAGTTTTATTTGCAAGCGCCCGCTGGCACAGGCCATTGGTTTCCCTGCGAGCTTTCTGGTCGGCGATCATTCGGTGAAATAGCAGACAACAAACCAATGTTATTACGCGGTGACAATTTCCGTGTGCCCGAAAAACAGACGCCACAGCGTTATGTAGCAGAACACCTTAAAGCGTCAGGCGGAGCGAAACCGCAAGTTCAATTCGTTCGTGAATACACACAGGTCTAATATCTGTAGGCCGTCTCCGAAACCTAGGCTCATCATGAACCGAACAGCATTTCTACCGCCACTAGCCTTAGCCGCTTTGCTGTTACTGTCGCATCCATTCTCAACGGCGTCTGCCCAAGTCGGAACAATATCGCAACGACCGACCCACCAGCAGTCCCTGAATAACATCGGACTAGAGAATCCCCATAAGCAACAGTGGGAAATCGGGATGACGATAAAATCTCCGGGCGTGTTAACCGGTGTGAGCGGCACAATCACATTACCACTCGATTGGCCTGAACAAAAGGTAACAATTATTAAACAAGAGGTGCCCACCGGAATTAAAGTTCAGTCGAGAATCATCGGCAGTGACGTCAAGCAGATGTTGATCACGATCGCTCGCGTCAACCCGACCCCAGAGTTGCGTATTAGTTTTACGGTCGAGGTCGAGCGTTGGTCGATCACCGCGCCTCGGCAAACACACGAATTGAAGATTCCTGAATTGCTGGCACCTGATTTGCGCAAGTATATGGGCGTCAGTCCATATATCGAAACGTCGAATCCGCTGATTGTCAAAGCAGCGACTGGTATCGGTGCTACCGCCAAGAATGATTGGCAGCATGTCGAAATGATATACGACTGGGTGCGAAAGAACATACGATATGAGTTTGACAAAGAGCTTCAAGGTGCGCTAACGGCGCTGCGTCGCGGTAAAGGAGATTGTGAGGAACTGACGAGTTTATTTATCGCAATTTGCCGTAACCATGGGATTCCCGCACGCAGTGTGTGGATTCCTGGACACTGTTATCCCGAGTTTTATTTGGTAGACCGCGGCGGCAATGGATATTGGTTTCCCGCGCAGGTTGCCGGAACACGCAGTTTCGGCTCGATGCCAGAGCGACGTCCGGTGCTACAAAAAGGTGACAACTTTCGAATTCCCGGAAACCCACGAGCCCAACGATACGTTGCCGAGACATTCATAGCCACGCGGTATTCTCAACCGCCAACGGTGCAATTCTTTCGACGCCAAGTCACCGCACCCTCCGGCAATTCCGACGACCCCTTTGCACCAGTGTTAAAGTAGAAATTCTGACTTGGGGTTTCAGGCTGTTCTGCACCCAACGCATCGGTTTTACTTAAAGCGCAAGGATGGCGGTTATTTAAGCGCGTCGCGACGAAGGTTGATGTTCTGCGGCGTGTTCAAGCGAATGTACCATTGCATCCACCGATCTTGGTCGTAACCAAAATTCACGCCTTCCGGGACTATCGCAAGAATCGCAAAATGCACTGAGCGGTTCACCATGTATTGCTCGAGAACCTTTGGTTTGCCACCAAAATTCAGACCACCCAATCCTGGTTGATTCGGCGAGAAGTTCGCGTTCACGTTATTACCGCCACCTAATGTATAAGTATGCTTGGTGCGTAGTGCTTTGATCAATGGCAGCAGCGCATCGGCCATCGCCAATTCACCTAACGCATAACCACCGTTGTTTACCGTTTGATTATCACTCCCATCTAACAGTGAAATGAAAAAGAACATCGCAGAACGACTTTGCCATTTCCGCAGTTGATTCAGACAACGCTGTCTCAAAGCTTCGTCGGGATCCATGGTTATGCACTTGAGCATCGCCTCTACTGGAACATTACCTCCAATAGCAATCAGCACGTCGAGGTACATAAACTTAATGTCGCGCGACAACTTCACTTGATTAAGACGCTCGGCCAACGTCTTTGTCGCTCGATAATCCTTGATCGCTCTAATATTCGCGATCGCCGTGCCAGCCTTCGCTGGATTGTGCAAAATAGTTGATTCCCAACGCATAATCTTGATACGCCATTGAATCTCTGCATCTTCCACGTCCTCGTTCGCTCGCTTTACCGCCAACTCCTGCTTAGTCCGCCAACGGCCTCCATCACGCACGAATCCCTGTTGCCGCATCAAGACGTCTTCTTTGCGCCATTGCCCGTTAATCTTGACGAACCCAAGCTTCTCTCGAACCTCGGTATTATCGGGGTCAATACGCAGGACCTCAAGCAAATGGAAATCTCGCTGTTCAAAAAGATTCACCGAAGCACATTTTTTGGCCATATCCAAATGCCCAGCAACCGTATTGGGCACCTTCGGTAAGGATTCCTCGTACTGCTGCAACACCTGAGGCTTGCTAACAACCTTGCGTACCTGTTTTGCTGACAAAACAAGTTTTCCGATCGACGACTCTATTTCATAAGTCGTTCGTGGGTCCTGATCGGGATTAAGCAACTTACCTTCAACCGCACTACCTGTCGTCAAATGAAACGTTTCCGCAGAAACCGCCAAGGCGGTAAACTGACACAATAGGACAGCACAACAAACGCGAATTCGTCTTGTCGTAATCTCCATGTTTAAACGCCTCTATAAATCACTTACATTTATTTGTACTACTACCGATAAGTATAGAACTGTTTGTTTTTAATGGCAAAGCATTTTTGCGTGAACCAACAAACAACCTACGTATTTATCGTCAAGCCAACGTCGTTTCGTTGAAACTATTAACGATTACTCAAAGGGAATTTCACTATGTACGGAAGTAAATGGATACGTATCGGTTCAATATTCGCGGCAATTGGTGTTGCTTGTGGTGCTCTGGGCGCCCATGCCCTGAAAACACACCTTACCGCTGACAATACCTTTGATGCAGAAACAACACAAAAGATCCTAGACAGTTGGTCAACAGGAGTGATGTATCTGCTAATCCACAGTATTGCGATCATTCTCACCGGACTTATCTCAGTAAACGTCTGCTCGAAACTCCTTACCTACGCCGGTAGTTTTTTTACCGCCGGTATCATCGGATTCAGTGGGGGGCTTTTGATTTATAATGCCACGCTCGTAATCAGCGGAACCAAAATCCTACCAATCGTCATCGCCGCCGTTCCATTAGGTGGAATTTCGTTCATCATTGGTTGGTGTTGTCTTGCCGCGTCTCTTTGGACTGGCAAAACCTGTAGCATCGAAACGAGTAAGGCAGACGCCTAAAACTGTCAGCCTATATACAGTCACATAAAAAGATCCCGACCGAAGTCGAGATCTGTTTTCACAACGTATTCTAATAATACCCACGCGGGGTGCTGCCAGCGATTGGAATTACCCAAAGCTGGAAACTGCTGGTAGCGGTCTATAGGTCGTCCGCGGTAATACCCGTTTGACGTTTCTCTTCTTCCTCCTGGATAATAATCCGCGGAGTTACCATCATCATCAAACTTTCAGTATCGCGCCCGATACCGACGTTCTTAAACAAACGACTGATATAAGGCAACTGAGCCAACATCGGCACGCCACGTTCAGAGCGCCCTTCGGCAAGTCGCTTGATGCCACCTAGCAGAACAGTACCCCCATCTGGAACACTAACGGTGGTGGAAACTGAAGTGAAGTTAAACGTTGGCAACTGGACCGTCGTACCACGCGATGTTTGTACTTGGTTATTACGGTTAACAGGATTACCATCAGCGTCCAAAACTGTTTCGCCAGAGCTCGTCGTCGTTTCACCGTCGAAGGTAAATTCTTCAACGTTACCTATTCGGCTAAAGAACGGAACTAATGTCAATCGAACGAAGCGGCGGTCTTCCGAGACAACGGCTTGCACGCTCATTGTCGTACCCTCACCAAGCACAACGATAATCGGCTGGTGTGCAACCGCAAAGTCGCCCACAACTGGTGTCAGGCCTGTCACGAATGGACGCTGGCTAAGATCGCTTACTGATGCTGTCTGACCATTGAACAAAGTCACTTTTGGTGCGGTCAGCACGTTACTTCGAGTATCACCTTGAGCGGCTTCGAGCAAGAAGAATACTTCGATGTCACTGAGAATTGCGAAACCAAATTGAGCGGCTGTCCCTGCATCATACGCTCCAAATTGCGGAATCGCCGAAGCATAAGCGTCGTTCTGGTCGAACACCAAGTCCAAGTCAATTGTTGGTCCCTGACTATCCAAACCGAACATCGCGGATGGACCACCGTCATCTTGAATTAGATTCGGATCAACGTTGTCATCGATTTCAAAGTCGAAGTCGATCCCGATCCGTTCGAAGAAGTTGTCAGTCAGGGTAATCATGCGAACTTCAATCGTCACTTGCAAATCTTGCGACTTACGTAGTTGCTCGAGCAAGTCACGAATTTCTTCATGAACCTGTTGTGTTGCACTAACGACCAAACTAAGGTTACCTGGGAACGGTTGAATCGTTCCCGATCCACCTTGGTCATCCCATGAAAGAGGTTCAATCGTTGATTTGATAAGGTTAATTAGAGTGTCGAAGTCGGCTTGGGCCGCTCCACCTTGTCCACCTGCGGACATCGTTGGATTATTACCTAGGGAACTAGCACCCGGCATAAGTCCGTCTAACGGCATTTGGCCGAGCACCGATGAATTCTGTGACACTGCGCCTGTGAGGTTTGCGGAAGCAAAGTTCATTGGCATCTTCGCACTACTACTAGTCATTCCGTAGTTCTGGTTAGCAGCTCGAATTGCTGCTGGTAGCCCAACATTAAAGCCCGGTACGAAATTGGGAATTCCAATGACGAGATCGGCAACATTGTACACGTTTTGATATACCTCCAAGTCCCTAGCTTGTTCGCTTGTGATCAGCAAGACTTCGTTACGTATAACATAACTCAATCGCAACTCGTCTAAGATTAAAGCCAAAGCACTGCGTAAAGACACGGGCTGAGATAGTGTAATCGAAACAGGAGTATCACTAGTGACTCCCTCAGCGCCGATACCTTGAGCGTCAACATGTACGTTCACACCCGTCATTCGAGCCAATGTATCAATTACAACACTCAAGGGTGCGTTATTGAAATTCACGTCAACTGGCTGAGCTAACGCCTGTTGGATTTTCAAACCTGCTGGCGATAGATTTGAACCAGTTCGTTCTAATAATTTTCGCCGGGATGCCGTCAACGATTCCCAGTTTTTCGCATCAAAGCGTAACGGCAATCGGGTATCCATTGGCAATTTCGAACGATCCACGTCTTCCAACGCGTCAAATGTCGCCTGTTCGTACAGGTCACCAAAGGCTTGCTGATCCGCGTGACGGCGGATGAACTTACTCTTCCAGATCATATTCTGTACAACAGCGTCATCGGGAGCGATCGCCTTGGCCTTTTTAGCGACGACTTCAGCCTCAGCGTAGCGTCGCTCGTCCAACAATGAGTTAAAATCATCAACCAAAATTGATATCTCGTCGCGTGTTTCTTGAACATCCGCCTGGCCTTGCTTAACGCGTGCCCGTGTCGCTTGATTTTTTTCATCGAGCTCAATATCGGACAGATTTTCTGTTAAATATTGCTCTAAGCTTGTCACACTACGGTCAACGATCGCTAGCAGACGGCCTTTATTGGCTCGGTCCAACGTGGAGGATTCTACTTTATTTCGCATCGCCAACAGGTTTTCCATCGCGCTGCGTGGATCGTCGGTTGTCATTTCTTCCGCAATCTTCTGTCCTGCCATAATTTCGCTAAACAACTTCTGACGCAACAATTGCTGTGTTGCATCAATCTGGTTTAGCGGATTGGTTACTTCCAAAGCACCACTGTTGCGACTCACGTCAGCTGAAATCAAACGAATCTTTTCTTGTAAATCTCGACGCAGGACAGGATCAACATTGGCCTCATACTTCCAAGCCTCTTGGAACTTGGCTAAGGCTAGCGCTCGATCCTGTGCGCGCAAAGCGGTAATACCTTCTTGATATAAACCGCGAGCTTGAGCTGAAACATTTTCATTACCACCGAACTGAGTCGATGTTGGACCCGAAGCATAAGTTACCTGACTCGGATTCTGAGTCGGGTTGTATATGCTTGGCCGAATAACACCAACGCCAGGTTGCCCGGAAACTGTTCGCGTTGCTACGCTCGGAGTCATCTTATCTAAACGTAATTGTACTTGCCAAATTCGCAACTCATTACCGACAAAGGCACTATCCGGAACTTGCAATCCTTCCGCTCGAGCCAATGATTGCTGAGCCGTAGCGAAATCACCTCGATCAATTGCAGCTTGGCTAATGCTCAACAATTGCAATACCTGCTGTTTAGCACTCGCAGCAGCAACATTTGCAACTGCTGTCCGTGGGCGAAGTATTAATTGATTTGGAGGCACACCAGCTTGTTGTAATTCCGCCGCCAACTGGTTCGGGCCATATTCATTGTTTGCAAATGGTGCACCAAAACTAGCAGCATGATGATACCAACTCAGAGCTGCGTTGACATCATTGGCTTGCATCGCATTGCGAGCCTGATTCAAAGCGGTCACGGCTTGTGATTTTGCCTGTTGAGCATTTAGCGTAGGTACAACTGCACTTTGATTAGCTTGGGGACTGTCGCCAATAGTCACTTGTGGTGTTTGCGGTGCCGCAGCAACCTGTATCGCTGCTCGCACTTTCTGTGGCGTATCTTCAAACCGCACAGTCAACGCGTCGTACTGTGGATTCAATCGCTCAGCTTTAATTACATAATCGGTAGCCAATGCGTAATTGCTTTCTTGCATTGCTTGCCTTGCCAGCTTGAGCCATTGCCCTGCTTCAATGCGAATTGCTTTGGTATCTGTTACCGTGGCCTGCCCATTCACAACCGTCTGTTGTGTGAGGCCAACAAAACATAGATTCACAGCTAACGCTGCAATCAGAATTCGATATACCGGTTTCAATGCAAAACTCCTGTTGAGGCATAGTAAATATTGAGAAGAATAATTTTTCATTTTTTCCCCGTGAGGGACATTTTTATCTGCGAACTGTTTCAACATGGATGAACCACCATTTTGACAAGCTGACTAACTGAAAACGAAAAATCGACGTTTTAACCTGTAAAAGTGCATCCCCAAGTCACTTTCAACAATGAAATCTCTTGCAGTTCACTCCGCAAGAATTTCCTTTGTGGGCTGTAATTAATGTTGTTTGACGTATGGGTCAAGGTCACTTTGACAACAACGCGGAAAAGTTTTGGTGAACATGACCGTTCTGGCCGATTTATTTACTAATCCAATTTGTCTATCAGCGCCTATAATTAACCTTTGCCGCGAGACCCACTAGATTAGCCATTGCTGTCAGGCAACTGTTTTCCTTAAAATCGACTCGCCGTAAACGATCACGCTAGGAACCTCCAGCTTGCAGTCCAAACCTCACAAATCGAACTACGCCTGGATTTCATCGGTGATCCTCCACGTCGTTTTGTTTGTATTAATCGCCCTGCTGTGGACTCAAAGCCGCCCGCGGGGCATCGTCGCCAGTGAGACAGCGCGTGAAGTCGGGATTGTTATCGCCCAAAATCCCAACGCACGTGACACCGAGTACTTTCAAGAATCCGATCTACCCGCGACAACCGACGATCAGCAAAACAACCAAGAGTCCGGCAACGTTGGCGGCAGTGCAGCATTACCCGAATTGGAATTGCCCGACATTGCCCTCCCAGGCATGGCAAAGCTGAACGCTCCGGTTTCATTAGGAGCGATCGAAAATGCATTGTCACCGAGCCAGCTTGCCGGCGGTGTAACAGGCGATCACCCGTCAGATGCTGCCATCGCAGCCGCTCAAGCGCGGTTACCACAAATCTCAGGTCCAAGTGGCCCGAGACTGCAGGTTTCACTCTTTGGTAGTGCACCGGCTATGGGGCACGAATTTGTTTTTGCCATCGACCGCAGCAAGAGCATGGGCGGGCAAGGTCTCAATGCCATGGCGGCCGCCCAGCAGCAAATAATATCCACGTTACAAGGTTTCGATAAGCAACACCACCATTTTAATATCATTGCCTATCATCATCGCCCAACGTACTTCAAAAAAGGAAACGAGCTTGCTGAATCAACACCTGAAGTACTACAGACCATATCCCCCTACTTTAATGGTTTAGCCGCCTTCGGAGGTACGGATCACGAGATGGGACTTCTCGCCGCCCTGCGTTTTAAGCCCGACGTAATATTTTTGCTGACCGATGGTGGTGACCCTGGGCTAAACCGCGCTCAAATAGGCGACCTCACTCGACACTGTGGATCGCGAACTACCGTCCATACAATTCAATTTGGTTTTGGACCGCTTCAAGATGAAACGAATTTTATGATTGAGATTGCTACAGCAACGGGTGGGAATTTCCACTACGTTGACATGAGAAAGTACAAAGACAAAGACAACCAATAAAACACACGGCAGCATTGTAACAGGACACCAACTCCAAACTCAGCCAAACGGAGCTTTCAAATGACAGCACTTGCTCAAGTTGTCGCCGTGCTTTTATCGAGCTTTGGTGGAACGACCGCCGAAGTAACAATCACCGACTCAGTTGACCTAATTGAAGTCAACCATCATTTCGATGAGCACGGGCGTCTCGTCATGGAACAAGTGGTCTTCTACAAATGGTGTCCGCTCAAGAGTCGTTACCGAGTGTGCGATTGGCGGCCATTAAAGTCGCTGCAACAAATTCCTCGCAAAAATTTTCGCCGGAACATCTATGAGGTGCACTGGAAAGACGGACGACATTTTCGTCACGTCACGGCACCTCAGTTTCGTGAGACATGGACTGCCTATGATCCGGAGCTCACGGATTCACTGATAGCGCCAAAGCAGTACCGAAAAGTACTCGCCAAACCAACTATAAAAAAACCATAAGTCCGTTGTTGAGACTTCCACGCTGCGGAATTTACCTGACAACGTGAAGAGTTTAGGTCAAATGTGACTGCACGTTGGCGTAACGCATCACGTACTCAATCGCCTCAACCATTTTGTCACGTTGCACCTGATGCACATCAATCGCATCGCCGATATTGCGTAACATGGTTAACGTCAAGCGACCACCAAGATGCTGTCTGAATTCTTCTAGGCCGCAAAACAACGTCTCCACGTCCGTCAATGAACCATCGGTCAAAGTGAACCCGAGATCCGTCAGGCATTTGAGGACCTTTTCCGGCACGCTTGGATCCAACCCGTGCACTAGCGATGAATAGACGGTGTCAATGGCCACGCCAATGGCAACTGCTTCACCATGACGTAGGGCGAAGCCACTCATGACTTCCATTTTATGTGCCGACCAATGACCGTAATCTAACGGTCGCGCTTCCAAAGCTTCATAAGGATCGCCGCCTTGGGTTATATGGTCTAAGTGCATCTTTGCTGATTCCTTGATAACCGGCAACGCGACTTCCATGTTCCGCGCGCGAATTTGGACCGCATTCTGACAGATCTCTTCAAACTGTGCTGAGTCTTTGAGTAACGAAACTTTAACAGCTTCCGAAAACCCACTGATGAAATCTCGATTCGATAACGTCGTTAACAACTCTGCATCATTGATTACGGCCCACGGTACAGCAAACGCTCCCATCCAATTCTTCTTTTGGAATAAGTTCGTGCCATTTTTCACGCCGACGCCCGAATCGCCTTGAGCCAACGTCGTTGTCGGCAATCGCACCAAGCGTAACCCACGATGCGCGATCGCCGTCGCAAACCCGACTGCATCCAATACGGCTCCGCCACCAATCGCGATGACATAACTGCGGCGATCTAACTCGCCGGCATTGAACACTTTCAACATACGCTCAATGACATGCACGTCGTTCTTAACGTCTTCTCCACCAGGCACGAATTGAACACTGCCCACACGTGTAATACGATCGGCGTTACAATCAATAAAGCGGTTTATTTTATCGAGCAAATCCGGAGTCGCATCAGCCACATGCTGATCAACCCAAAATTGAACACGGACTGCTTGACCGTCAGACGATTCTAATACCGCGGCCAATACATCACGATCTTCTCCGAAAACATCCGTAGTAAATCGCAAACGATGAGTCTGCGGTACGACGAATTCAACATCAATTTGATCGGAAGCCACGGATTTTTCTCGCTGTTCGTAGAAGTTTTTCTCTCTGGAGGTGCGTTTCATTGTACCGCGCCCACCTAGGCATCTTGAAGGCGGCAATCCTTAGTTTTCTCAGTTTTCTAAGGGCAATGCCAGCTTTATCCCTACCGCAATGTATGATGGCCATATTGGTGGCGGAGATCATTGACGCCCTGTAAAGCACTTGGGTCTAACTTAAAAAACTTCACCAATTGAGATTTGGAGCAACCGATCAGGTCGCAAAAACCCTGTAAGTCTCCTTGTCCTTGCATTACGTAATCAAGAGCTTCACTCAACATCGCCGGGAAATCGTCGTGATATTTGCTGATCGTGATCCGCTGAGCCTGCACACGCTCAGTCCAACATGCACTTGGGTTGCACCGAGCAGGGGACCGCACGTTCAAGGCCAGTCGTACCCGTAATCGAAACAACGCCTGTTTCCTATTTTCCTCCTGGACACGCCGCTCGCTCGCCATCGCTGTTACGCCGGTCGGAATATGAGTGTACGCGACAGCCGTTTCAACCTTATTACGATGCTGTCCCCCTGGGCCGCTACGTCGTTGCCTGCGTGATTTACACTGACTAAGCAAATCATCTAACGGCAACGTAGCTGGGTGCGGTTCTATGAATTCCTGCATTGGTCAATCTCGATCTATTGAGCCTAATAGCCGCAGAGCATTCAACACTACCAATAGCGTTGCCCCCGTATCGGCAATTACAGCCAACCACAAATAAGCGTGACCAAACATTGCTAATCCTAATACCACGATTTTCAACGCCAACGCAAATATTATATTGTTGCGTATAGTTCGTTTCATTCTCCTCGAGTAACGAATCAACCAAGGTACTCTTGTTAATTCATTTCTCATCAGCGTGATATCGGCAGATTCCAACACAACATCCACTCCCAGCGCTCCCATGGCAATCCCCACCTGTGCCCGAGCCAGCGCGGGAGCATCGTTGATTCCATCACCGACCACCGCCACATCGTGTTCGCCGCTCAGTTTCTCAACCATCTCCAACTTTTGTGCCGGCATTAACGCACCGTATCGCTGAGTCACACCAAGCTGATCACCGATGAAATCGACTGCCGGTTGTTCGTCACCGCTTAAAATAACGATCTGCCCAACCCCCAGTGACTGCAAGTCTTCTATCGCCGCAACAGCACCCGATTTAAGAGGATCCATAATTGCGATCATTCCCAACAATGTCGTCCCCTGCCCGACCACGACCGTTGTCCGACCAGCCTTGTCAGCTTCATCCGCTAACGGATTGACGAGGTTACTTTGACCCAACAGTTGTCGTGCCCACCGCAAACTTCCAATCCACGCCGCGGTGCCGTCAACCGTTGCTCTGATACCACATCCTATTATGGATTCGGCATGTTCTAGCGGTAAGGGTGTGATGTCTTGGGCGGCGGCATACTCAACGATTGCTTTACCCAACGGATGTAAACTCTGCGATTCGAGCGACGCGGCACACCTTAGTAATTCCTCTTGGCTGACATCATCAGCAGTCCAAATACCCTCACACACTGGAATCCCCTCAGTCAACGTTCCTGTCTTGTCCAAGCAAACAGTGTCAATCGATGCCATCGCTTCCAAAAACTGACCGCCACGGACAATAACACCTCGCCGCAAACACTCGGTCATTGCCACAACTACTGCGACTGGCGTCGAAATCACCAAAGCACAAGGACACGCTACGACCAATGCTACCAAAGATATCTTGAACCATTCATCAAACGAATCATCAGTAACAGCTGGAACGATTACCATCAACATTAAGGCGATCAACATGACTACGGGCGTGTAATAGAAAGAGAACTTATCAACCCAGCGTTGGATCGGTGCTTGCTTTAACCTCGCTTGACTTACCATGCTCATCGTGCGGGCCAGAGTCGAGTCGCTGACACGACGCGTTGTGCGGATTTGAATAGTGCTTTCAATATTTGTCGTTCCAGCAAATACACTGTCACCAACTCGTCGCGTAACCGGCAACGACTCGCCGGTCAACGATGCTTCGTTTATATATGTTTCCCCACTGGAAACTTCCCCATCAAGTGGAATCATTTCGCCAGCCCAGATTTCGACCAACGTTCCAATTTCAACTTGTTCGACCGCCACCTCAACTGCTTGAGCATGTCCCGATTCCAAGCACCTAGCTATCAACGGCGATTGCAATACGTGCCTCCGCATCGCAACCAGAGCTCGATTCATGCTCCATTGTTCGAGGCCATTAGAAACGGTGAACAGAAAAACGACCATCGTTGCCTCGAACCACTCGTCTAACACCAATGCACCCATTACCGCTACGGACATCAACAAGTTCATGTCGGGGTAGCCACGCACAATTGCCCGCCAGGACTTGGGCAGAATCCAAATTAGTCCCAAGGCAATACTCAGCCCATAAAACACCTGAGTATAGAGAGTGACATCTGCGGTAATCCAATCGATGTATCCCTTACGAGGGTCAAACGCCAGGGTGTGAAAAAGGATACCCGCTAGCAGTGCTAATCCAGATAACCATGTGGTGGTGGTGCGGATCGTGTCTGTGCGAGTGCGAAAGGTAGCGTCTTGTCGTACTTCACGCCAAGGACTGGCTGTCATTCCAATCGCGTCGAGTCGCCGTATCAGTCCCTTAAGAGACAATATCGTATCATCGTGCTGAACATTCAATCGGCGGCTGAAAATATCAAATTCCAGGCCACCTATTCCTGCAGATCCCTCAAGCTCGCTACGTATCAACAGCACTTCTTCGGGGCAGCACAATTCGGTAATGCGTAAACTGATCCACTTCATTTAGCAATTATTCCTGCGAACAACGGTTCTTCAAACTTGCTTTAACGGTGTATTTCCGTCGGCGGTATTGTTGTCAGTAACATCTAACAAATAGTTTTTCTACGCATCACAGTCCATTATACAATACATAACCTGCACCGGGACGTTAGATTTCCACTACTGCCAGACGGCCTTTCCGTCACCCGCCTGAATCGAACCGATCACCCAACTCTTCAATTCACTGTCAGCTAGCATTTTTTGGATTTTAGTAGCGTAGTAGGGACTCACCACCAACACCAAACCACAACCGCGATTGAACACGCGATCCATCTCGTCTTCTTCGATCTCACCTAAATCACGAATCCAATCGAAAACAGGTAAGACATCCCAACTGTTCCGCTTAATCGTCGCTGTAACATTAGCAGGCAATATCCGTTCAAGGTTTTCCAACAAACCGCCCCCTGTAACATGGGCAATCCCGTGTACTACCTTTTTGACTTTATAGTGGGTCAGGATTTTCTGCAAAGCGCGTGCATAGATTTTAGTGGGACGCTGCAAAACTTCACCGACAGTCATTCCCAGTGAGTCCACATGATCATCAATACCGAGCCCAGCAATTTCAAACACGACTTTACGGACGAGACTGAATCCGTTGGAATGCACTCCGTTGGACTCCACGCCGATGACAACGTCATCCGCGGCGATTGTTTTGCCGTCAATCAATTGATCTTTTTCAACGATGCCAACACAGAAGCCAGCTAAATCATAATCACCTGCTTGATAGAGATCTGGCATAATCGCAGTTTCGCCAGCGAGTAAAGCACAATCTGCATCAACACAACCGTCACT
>CAWVZW010000076.1:0-16548 GCA_963934735.1 uncultured Planctomycetaceae bacterium | reverse complement strand
GTGTTGATACGTTTGAGTACATCGTCACCGACGCTGCTGATCAAACAGACCGCGGTAGCGTCATCGTTGTTACGGCGGGTCCATTACCTATTGCAGACGATTTTAGCGATAACCTTGCTCAAGACTTCTTGTTTGATAATTCTCAATGGCAAGTATCCGGTGAACGTTTCACGGCGATTGCTCGAGAGGGAAATTTCGCAGGTGTGCTGATTGGTGAACCGCTGCCAGCCAACGTTGAGTTTAATGCGACGGTGAATATCCAATCGGTTAACGGATTCAATCGCAATGGTTACTTTGTGTTTGATTACACAGACGAGTCGAATTACAAATACATTGGTGCCAACGAAAATAGCCGTCGCTGGGAAGTCGCTGAAGTATCCGGTGGCATGACATTGGTTCATAAGTCATTGCGAGAAACGATTCGAATGGGTCAAGATTACCAGTTGCAATTGTTAATTGAGGGTTCGACGGTAACGCTGAATGTGGACGGTACCGAAATGCTTACGCACCAGTTTAATGAGAACGTGAACGCGGGCGGGTTGGCTTTATATAGCAACAAGAGTCGAACGCATTTCGATAATGTAGAAGTGAAAGAATACGTTGTTCTTCCCGTCGCGAATGATGACCGAGTTTCGACAAAAGTTGACACGCAGGTGACCATTGGTATTTTGGCTAATGATTACGCACCAAATGGCAGTTTAGAAGTCACAGCATTCACTCAGCCAAATAACGCCACGGCGGCTTTGGTTGATACGAATAACGATGGGGATCTTGACTCGGTACTATTCACCCCCACGCAAGGTTTTGAGGGAGTGACGACGTTTACTTATGATATCCTTGATCCAAACGGGTTCACCGATTCGGCAACGGTCACTGTAAGTGTGGCTGATACGCTGTCCTACACGGAAGACTTTAACGACGGAGCGGCAGATGATTTTGCGGCTGTTGCAGGTACTTGGCAAGTTATTGATTCTCAATACAGCTTAAATGCCCAGAATGCAGACGGCATTTCGGTTTTGACATTAGCGGAAGATGTGCCCGAAGATTTTGAAATTGGTGTGACGATGAACGTGTCGAGCCTTTCAGGATTTGCGAAGAATGCATTTATTGTGTTTGATTACATTAGTGAGGACGACTTCAAGTTCGCTGGCGCTCTTGTTGGTGGTGGCCGCTGGACAATTGGTGAGTACGTCAACGGTTCTCGCCGCTTCTTGACTAAATCTGGTGGCCAGATGGCAACGGATACAGATCTTGCCATTTCCTTGCTTTATCAAGGAAACACAGCGACATTGAAATCGGATGGTGATTCTGTGCTTGAATGGCAATTCAACGACGCGGGTAACGATGGTAAATTTGGCCTGTTAGCCATTAATGCTCAGGTCGATTTCGACGATTTCTATGCTAAGGCAGTTGATGCTGCGATGGGTGAGTAGGGGGCCACGAATCCGCTCACGAATCGGCACAAATAATACGTGTCCCTAGGTGCAGGCTGTTCCTGCGAGCCTATGTCAGATAAAATGAAGTGGTGGTAGATGCATCTTATCCCCTAATTCTTTATTGAAATACGCGTTGAAGAATGGTTCAGTGGCAACAAAAAACGGTGGTCATTACGGGAGGTTCTGCGGGGCTGGGGAAAGAATTGGCATTGGCATTTCTTCAGCGACAGGCAACCGTGATTGTCGTAGCTCGCGATATTGAGCGGCTAGACAATCTAAAACGCACATCTGATGACCGTCTTCACACGTATGCTTGCGACGTTACCAATGATGAATCGGTCGATGAATTAGTGACGCGTCTCAATGCGGACTTCGATAAGATCGATGTGTGGGTTAACAATGTTGGTCGGAGTGACCGAGGCGCGGCTCGAGATACGGACGTCGCTGAATTTGAGAAGTCGTTACAGATAAATTTTCTCTCGGCGGTACGATGTACCAACGCAATTCTGCCGTTACTACTGGAGTCTCGTGGCAAACTCATTAATATAGGTTCCTTGGCGTGCAAGAGCGGGGGAATGAATATTGGATCCTATCCTGCAGCTAAACATGCATTGGCCGCTTACAGCCAGCAGTTGCGTATGGAATTGGCAGTAGATTGTGTGGACGTGCTGTTAGTTTGTCCAGGTCCGGTAGATCGTCGTGAACCTCGAACGGAGACTGCTCAATACGATGTTTCAGATTCGCTACCAGCAGCAGCGACCGGTCCTGGTGGAGGAGTGCGATTAAAGTTGATCGATCCGCAACGACTCGCGAAACAGATCATTCGTGCATGTGAAAAGAATAAACTTGAATTAGTTGTTCCTCGCAGAGCAAAACTACTGTTTGCAATTTCTCAGTTATGTCCACGGTTGGGTGATTGGGTGTTGCGCAAAAAAACAAATACGAAATCTTAATCGAAATCAGAGCCTTAAAACGGCTTGTCGGAGAAGTCCTATGTTGGTGAAAACTGTTTCAACGTGGTTGCCACGATTTGCATTTTTTGCCACGATAAAATAGGTCAAGCCAACTCCCCCAATACATTCCTTGATAATACAGATTTGGGAATAACAACTAAAAGAAAGAATCTCATGAGTGCGTTTCCTGAAATATCAAAAATAAAATACGAAGGCCCTGAATCAACCGACCTTCTTTCCTATCGATGGTATAACGCGGAGGAAGTGATTGAAGGCAAGACGATGCAGGATCACTTGCGGTTGAGCGTGGTTTATTGGCACACGTTTCGGGGTACTGGCTTAGATCCTTTTGGCGCACCAACGATGGTTCGCCCTTGGGATGACGGTAGTGAGAGTGTCGAGAATGCCTGTAATCGAGCACGCGTGGCGTTCGAATTTATGGAAAAACTGGGCGTACCGTTTTATGCATTCCACGATCGTGATGTTGCACCCGAAGGCGCGTCGTTGTCCGAATCGCATGCCAACCTCGATGCGGTATGTGCAGTACTTCAGGAAGAACAACAACGAACCGGAATCAAGTTATTATGGGGTACGGCAAACTTATTCAGTAACCCACGTTACATGCATGGAGCATCGACGAGTTGCAATGCGGACGCGTTTGCTTATGGAGCCGCTCAAGTCAAGAAGTGCTTGGAAGTAACGCTGCAACTCGGTGGTGAAAACTATGTGTTTTGGGGAGGTCGTGAAGGCTACCAAACGTTATACAACACGGATCTAAAACGTGAAATTGACCACATGGGTCAGTTTATGAATATGGCTGTTGATTACGCGGACAAGATCGGATTCGAAGGCACGTTTCTGATTGAACCCAAACCCAAGGAACCGACTAAGCACCAGTATGATTCGGATGTGGCGGCCTGTATTAATTTCCTCCGATCCTATGGATTGATGGAACGTTTCAAACTCAATATTGAAACCAACCACGCTACGCTAGCTGGGCATACGATGATGCATGAGCTCGATTATGCAGGGGCTCAAGACATGTTAGGGTCGATTGATGCCAACACCGGCGATCTGCTGTTAGGTTGGGATACCGACCAATTCTTGACGGACAATTATGTTGCGACGCAGATAATGTTGGTCTTACTGAAGTATGGTGGATTGACGTCGGGAGGAGTGAATTTCGACGCGAAGGTTCGTCGAGAGAGCTTTGAGCCGATCGATTTGTTTTACGCTCATGTTGGTGGAATTGATTGTTTTGCTCGTGGGCTACGGATTGCAGCAGCGATACGAGCCGACGGCAAACTTGATCAATTCGTTACGGATCGTTACGCGAGTTGGGACACGGGAGTGGGCGCTGACATCGAAGCGAACAATCAGGACTTCGAATCGCTAGAGGCCTATATGCTGCAACAGGGCGAAATCACGCCAAACGTGAGCGGCCGGCAAGAAATGGTCGAGAATCTAATCAACCAGTATATGTAATATCAAGCATCGGGATGATACTTGATTTGTTAACCAACCGACTCGGAAAGTAATAATGGCAACAGCAGCAAGAACCACTATCGGAACCCGTTCCAAAATTGTTGCGACGCTAGGCCCTGTTTCTTCGAGCTTGGCAGCGATTGAGCAATTAGTGGAAGCTGGGGTCGATGTTTTTCGTTTGAACATGGCACACGGCACCCGCGCGGAACATGAATCCTCGATCGCGCGGATTCGCGAGTGTTCGGTTCGCCAACACCGTCCGGTAGCAGTGCTCGTCGATCTTGCTGGTCCGAAAATTCGTTTAGGTGAATTGGTAAACGATCCGTTTTCGTGCCAAGTTGGCGCAGAGATTCGTTTCGTTCGCGGAGAAAAATCTGATAGTGAATCGTCGTTTACAACTAATTATGGACGTCTGATTGATGAACTGAGTGAAGGCGATCGCATTATGTTAGCCGACGGCGTTGTAGAACTTAACGTTCTCGAGGCCAGTCAAGATGAAGCGGTTTGTCAGGTTATTGAGGGCGGCACAATCCGCAGTCGCCAAGGCGTGAATCTTCCTGGCGTGGACTTGAGCGTACCGGCTATGACCGAAGACGATTTTGACAACGCCCATTGGGCGGCCGAGTTAGGCGTAGATTTTATCAGCTTGAGTTTTGTACGCTCTCCAGAAGAAATCGTAGACCTTAAAAAACTCGTACGCTCGCACTCGTCGCAAGCGATGATTATTGCAAAAATTGAAAAGCGAGAAGCATTAGAACGGCTTGATGAAATCATACTCGCTTCAGACGGAGTTATGGTTGCCCGCGGTGATTTAGGTGTTGAGATCGATGTTGCTGAAACTCCGATGGTACAAAAACATATTATTCGCAAATGCCAAGAGTATTCGCGGCCCGTAATCGTCGCGACTCAGATGTTAGATAGCATGCATAATTCATCGCGACCCACTCGAGCAGAAGCTTCGGACGTGGCAAATGCGATTTTGGACGGAGCGGACGCTTGTATGCTGTCCGGCGAAACTGCGATTGGCGGGTTCTCTGTTGAATCCGTAAAGATGATGAATCGTATTATGGTTAATACCGAAGCGACATTGGAGCAAAGCGTCGGGAGCGGGGTACCTAGGATGGCCGAAGGTGTTCAGCGGGTGACGTCGGCGGTTGTTTTCGGCGCAGCTCGAATAGCGGATCGACTTGATGCGAAGCTAGTAGTCGTAGCCACTCGAACCGGAAACACTGCACGCATCAAAGCTAAACAACGCGATTTCATACCTACCGTGGGTGTCAGCGGTGATGCTCAGACTTTACGACAGTTGTGTTTGTTCTGGGGCATCATCCCAGTGATCGGTATGCCCTTGGACGGTGGAGCGGCGCTGAGAACGGCGATTGAAGAGTGGGGTCGCGAGCACGGAATATTGGAAACGGACGATTATATCGTGTTTGTTACCAGTAGCACCTATGGCCCGCTGGGTCACGACGAGTTGTTCGTGCACCAAATTGAAGACGCAGTCACGAATTAGGGCCACGATGGGTTATGTCCCCACAATTTCGTTGATTTCGACTGCGCGGTGTTCGGCTGCCGAGAGATAACAAGCTTCCACTAGCGCCATGGTTTTTAGATTGTCTTGAGCACTGATGACAGGTTCTGTATTGGTTTCAAGTGCAACAAGTAGTTGCGCCATTGTGCCTACGAACGCATCGGGAAACCAGACTTTGTCCCAGCGTGGTTGGAGCCACTGATCGCCGGTTGTGATGGTGGTGTAATCAAGTGTGCTAGGTGTCGGTGTGGGATACTCGGGCCAACCGATCGTTCCTTTGGCAGTGCCTTGGGTACCTTCGAGTCGCCAGTTTATACCGATGTCAGCAGCAGCACCTTCACGAGCTGGTCCTGTCCAGACGTCATCCCAACAACTGGCTCGAGCCCCGGACTCGTATTCAAGAATATACAAACAGATACCGTCATCGTGTTTAAACGTTGTCCGTGGATCGGGTCGGACACTACAGAAAACCCGCTGGGGGTCACCGAGCCAATATCGCATGGTATCCAAATGGTGAATTGACATGATACGAAGAGTTACCCAGCCCAATGGTTCTTGCCACGGCATCCAGTGAGGAATCGCCCGCATATCAATACTCGCAAACACTGGCTCACCGAGCAGTCCCTCGCTGAGTAGGTGTTTGCATGTTCGTACACTTTGGTCATATCGCATGTTTTGATTAACGCTTAATACGATACCGGCTTGAGCACAGAGGTCAACGATTTCGCAAGCTTGTTGGTAATCCACACCTAGTGGTTTTTGCGCTAAGATCCCTTTGATCTTATGATTATATTGTACGATGTCACGGATGACTGCCAGTTGCATGTCGGGAGGCACGGCAACATCAACGACTTGGATATCTGCATCACTGAGCATCGCCAGATACGAGTCATAGGCCGTGAGGTTGTGGCGGTCGGCAACCGCCGCTGCATTCGCAGGAGTGCGTGAGGCAATGGCGACTGGATTGAACCCCGCTTGGCGATAGGCCGGCAGATGACAATCGGCCATGATAAACCCCGAACCAATGCAGCCAATGGGCCGTGATAAGTCTTGAGGCAATTCAGGTAAATGGGCGGTTTGTATCGCAGATTGGTTCATGTTGGCCCTGTCCTTTAGTTGTGCGGAGCGCGCAGGCCCGCTTCCGCCATCAGTTGAGCTGTCGCCTGATAGGCCTCGGTCACCCACTGCACGATTTGATCAGGTTCCGGCGAGTACTCCAGTTCAATAGAGACAGTTCCCGGAATATCAAGCTCCCGCAATGCTGCCAGATACGGTGGGAATTCCACAACACCACGGCCCGGAGGGAGATCGCCATGAACTATGCCATCGCAATCAGAGATATGCACATGGATCGCCTTGTCTTTCAAACGCAGCATCTCTTGGGCAGAATCACCGGCT
Organism: uncultured Planctomycetaceae bacterium; assembly: GCA_963934735.1. Lineage (GTDB taxonomy): Bacteria > Planctomycetota > Planctomycetia > Pirellulales > Pirellulaceae > UBA721. The sequence goes on along the minus strand of CAWVZW010000076.1, from coordinate 9,745 downwards.
AGCACAAGATGTGAGATATCGATGTTTGCTTTAACACATTCATGGTCGCAGTCGTCAATGAAACGCACCATGTTGTCGACGTTGTTGAGCAACGAAAGTTTAAAAGGTTCCAGTTCCAGGGCGATTTGAATTCCGAGGTTTTGGGCATAATCGCCAAGTGTTCGACAATGTTGTACGGCCAAGGCCCATTGTTCTGCGGGGGGGATGACTTCTTGTTGCCAGATATATTCGCCAAGTACAAGTAGTAGATTGTTGGCTTCGTATTGGTCGACGAGATCTAGGTATTGTTTCACGCGGGCCACGTGAAATCGCTGAACGCTTGGGTTGAAGTCAATCAGCCCGACAGCGACGCAGCAAATTGATGGGATAGGTAACTCAAGCCGATCACATTCATCTTTTATGAAACGGCGTTCTTCGACGCTGGCATCGAGCGGGTCAATAAAAATGTCAACGCAATCAAAGCCGATGTCTTTTGTCTGTTGCAGGCCATAAGCGACGTCTTTATCGGCTTGTACCCAAGCGGAGTTGATAAGGCCGAGTTTCATCATTTTGAAGATTCCAGTTTCCAATTGTTGTGTTTAAGAACTTGGGTTAGAAACGCCCAAATGTCAGCGGCTGCTTGGATTCGTTTGGTCGTCGGTGTACCTGCACCGTGACCCGCACTTGACTCGATGCGAATCAGTACAGGATCTTGGCCGCGATGAGCGTGCTGTAGTTGAGCCGCAAATTTAAAACTGTGTCCAGGGACCACTCGATCGTCGTGATCGGCGGTGGTTACCATGGTTGCTGGGTAGCGAGTTTTTTCCGTGAGGTTGTGCAGGGGTGAGTATTTGATGAGATTTTGAAATTGCTGCTTGTCGTCGGAACTTCCATATTCGCTGACCCAAGCCCAACCGATGGTGAATTTGTGATACCGCAGCATATCCATCACTCCGACTGCAGGTAAACATGCACCGAAAAGTTCTGGTCTTTGCGTCATGCAAGCGCCTACGAGCAAGCCGCCATTGCTGCCACCGCGAATTGCCAAGTTGGACGAGCTGGTGATCTTTTGGTCGATTAGCCACTGGGCGCAGGAAATAAAGTCATCGAACACGTTTTGTTTATTGTCGAGCATCCCAGATTCGTGCCAGTCGCTACCGTATTCACCGCCACCGCGTAAATTCGCAACCACATAGACTCCGCCCATCTCCATCCAAACGAGGTTCGATACGCTGAAGCTCGGTGTAAGTGCAATATCAAAGCCACCGTACCCATAGAGGATCGTGGGGTGCGAACCATCACGTTTCAGGTTGCGTTTCGAGGTTACGAACACGGGCACTTTCGTTCCATCATTGCTTGTTACGAAATGTTGCTTCGTTTCGTAATCGTTAGGATCAAAATCAACTTGAGGTTGCCGATAAACGGAAGATTGTCCCGAAGCGATATCATAGCGGTAGATGGTTGACGGCGTAACAAAGTTAGTGAATGTGTAGAAGGTATCTGTATCTACCCGTTGACCTCCAAAGCCACCGGTTGAACCGACATCCGGCAATTTGATCTCCCGCTGCATGTCGCCAGTTTCGCTGTATACATAAACGCGATTCTGGGCATGTTCAAGATACTGAACGATAAATCGCTGCCCAACATTCGATACGGATTCTAAGGTATGTTGGGCTTGATCGATGACATTGGCCCAATGTTGTCGGTCAGGATTTGTAACGTCTATCTTAATAAGACGTTTACGTGGGGCATCGAGATCCGTTATGAACCAAAATGTCGACCCGTCGTTACCGACAAAGCTATAATCTGCATCAAATCCACTGATCAATTCCACGATGTTATTATTGCCGTTGTTTAAATCAAGATAGAAAACTTGGTTTTTGCGTAGCGTGCCTTTCCAAACGGAGATGATCAAGTAATTTCCATCTTCGGTAACGTATCCACCGAAGCCCCATTCCTTTTCGTCACTGCGCTGGTATATCAGTTTGTCTTGATCCTGTGATTCCCCGAGTGTATGAAAAAACAATTTCTGATAATAATTGGTTCCGGTAAACTCTGCACCTTCTGCTGGTTTGTCGTAGGCAGAGTAGTAGAAACCGGAATTGTCCTTGGCCCACGACACGCCGGAGAACTTCGACCATTGGATATGGTCAGAATGTTTCTTACCGGTTGTGACGTCGATCACAAACCATTCCCGCCAGTCTGATCCCGCACTGGCGACGGCGTATGCAAGTTGTTTTCCATCGGGACTCGGGGACCACGTAGCCAAAGCTTCGGTCCCTTCAGCAGACCATTGATTTGGGTCGATCAGGACTTGAGGCTCAACATCCAATGAAGCAGTGACGTAGAGGATGCTTTGGTTTTGTAGGCCGTTGTTGTGAGAAAAGAAATAATTATCTCCGCGGTGCAAAGGTCTTCCAAAGCGTTCGTAATTCCATAGTTTTGTGAGTCGCTGCACTAGTGGTTGTCGAGTTGGTATTTGTTCCAGGTAATCAAAAGTCACTTTGTTTTGGGCGGTGATCCACTGTTTCGTATTTTCTGCATCCGTATCTTCGAGCCAACGATAAGGATCTGCTACGGTTGTGCCATGATAATCATCTGTGGTTGTATCGCGATCGGCAGATGGGTATTGAGCAATGTGCAAGGATGATTTCCTTTTTAAGTGATTAGTGATGCGTTTGATCTTGGCTGCAGCGTTATCGACTGGCTTGTGGGCAAGTGCCGTGACAGTAACGAGTGTCCATAAACACATCAGACTTAGAGCAGTGAATTTCAATGTCATCGTCGGAATTCTCGGTAGTAAATACAGGTATTGAAGCACTGCTTTAATATAGCGTGTTTATGAATCAAAGCGAACCGTCTGCCGTTTGTAGGATGGGAACTACGAAAGCGAATAATGTGTGGTGTTGTAAGTCTCTCGATAGGTATCTCGGGTGTGTCAGGCGTTTGTCAGGGGTGAGGTTGTAATGGTGTAAAAGCTAATTGGTTTACGAGGTGATTTAATGAGCTCCTTGAAGGTTTTGAAACGCGAAGTTTGTCCATTAATTGGTGTCTTAGCGTCTGCAATTCTCGGTATCGTTATGGATCGCTATGTTCCCCAGTCCGCTGCAACTTATTGGGTCGTCGTTGTTGTTTGTAGTACGGCTTCGATTATTGGATTTTCACCGTGGTTACGGAAAGTGTGCACGGCGACTTTTATATGCGTTGTCTTTGCATTGTTACATCATTTTGACTGGTGGATTATTCCGCCCGACGAGTTCTCAGGTCAGTTGCCGCCTCATGGTGTGGCATTAGCGGCCGAGGGATCGTTGCTGAGTGCTGCCCAGTACGTGCCGGCGACTGAGCAGGATGTGCTTTCAGCTGGCACCTCCGAACCGAGGATGCAGTTTTGGTTCCGTATAAATCGAGTCCGCCAGTTGGTGAATGGCCAATTCGCCTGGGTCAAGACAAGTGGTCGAGGAATGGTCTACTGCAAGATTGCACACGCTGAGGAGGCTGTTCGATTTCGCAATGAATTTCAACGTGGAGCCGAAGTGATTGTGTTTGGTCGCTATCATCGTTATCAAAACGGCATGAATCCGGGAGGGTGGGATGCTGCCGAATTTTATTGGGATACGCGGCGTTGTTTTCAGGCACATTGCGACACTCCAAGTGCGATTACACTACAACATGCGAATGCAACATATTCGGTCCGAGGCGTGTTCGATTCAACACGGCAATGGATGCTAGGTAACCTAGAACGCCGGTTGGACGCAGATAGCCATGCAGTCGCCGGTGCAATATTGTTGGGTGAGCGAAGTCAAATAACAGCTCAACGAATGCAGATGTTTATGTGTACGGGCACAATTCATTTATTTGCCATTTCAGGGTTACATGTTGGCATGCTGGCATTGGTACTAACTTTTCCGCTGCGGTTTTTTCCGCGATGGCGAAGCACGATTTTGATAACAACTTTATTGGCTATCTGGGTGTACGCCGTTTTAACGGGCGCTAGACCGCCAGTGGTGCGTGCATCGATATTGGTTTCTACATTTTGTATTTGTAGCTTATCGTATCGAGTGGTAATTCCCGCGAATACTTTAGCGCTGGCTGGCATAATTATCCTCGCCTACAATCCCTCGTCGTTGTTTCAAATTGGAACTCAACTGTCATTTTTAGCGACAGCGGCATTGTTTGGTTGTCGTGCGCTGCTACGACAAAGCACGCTGCGGCATGCCTACGATAATTCACTGATGCGATTCATATTACGGTCGCAGCCGTGGCCCGTTCGTTGCGTGTTTGGGTTTGTCAAGGCAGTCACTGTATCGTTTGTTTATACGATGGCGATGTGGTTGGTGTGCATTGCATTGGTCGTACATGGATTCCATATCATCAGCGTGGTTGGGATTGCTCTGAATGTTATTTTAGCTGTACCGATCATAACTTCGTTTGTGTTGACATTACTGCTCGCATTCCTTGCGCCAGTTCCGCTCGTTGGATCAGTACTGGGATGGTTGTGCCAAGGGTCTATTGATCTATTGGATTGGATCGTAACCGCGACTGCTCAAGCCGAGATAGGGTATTGGTGGGCGGCAGGGCCGACCCGCTGGTGGGTCATTAGTTTTTATTTGATGCTAGGCGGTGTAGCGTTATGGACGCGTAAGCCTCGGTTACAGAAAATCGGGTATGTCATAGTCACACTATTTGTGGTGCTGAGTATTGTTTGGTGTCCACAACGAGTTGGATTCACCTCTGAGGGGATTGAACAAGAACATTTGGGATTGCACTTTATTGCCGTGGGGCATGGTACCTCGGTTTTGCTTGAATATCCCAATGGAGAAGTGTGGTTGTACGACGCTGGAAGTTTAACGAGGTCTAACTATGCAGGTCGCTTGATTGCGGATGTGTTGTGGCAACGAGGGCATAGCCGGCTCAGCGGTGTATATGTCTCCCACGCTGATTTGGATCATTTTAACGCTATAAAATATCTTGCCGAGCGGTTTCGTATTTCGATTGTTCGGACGACTCCCCGCATGCAACGGCAACTCCGACAAGCGGCTAACACAGTGGCGGTGGGAGTATTATGGGCAGAACTAAAGCGTTACCAAATAGATGTACAGGCGATTACAGTTGGCGATCAATGGTCGATTGGTTTGGCGGGTGATATTTCTGTGCTGTCACCACAGCGGGGCGAACGTCACGATAGTGATAATGAAGCGAGTTTAGTATTGAAGCTTCAGATTGGTAACCAGCGGGTATTGTTGCCAGGTGATATTGAAGAGCAGGGGGTACAGCGCTTAATTGATCGAGAGCAAGGGGGGTTTGAAATTTTGATGTTACCGCATCATGGGAGCCAGCATAGTCTGCCGTTACAAATGGCAAATTGGTCCAATCCGCAGGTTGCTGTGGCGAGCACGGGGCACAGCAATTTACCTCCCCAAGTACGAAAGATATATGATGCTGCGGTTGCTCGTCGCGGTGGCACTGTTTATGTCACGAGTCAACAAGGAATGGTGAGTTGCAAAATCGGTTTGGATGGATTTACAACCATTGTTGCAGCAGTTCCCTGAGTTGTGCGCGAGCACGATGCAGTCGACTGCGAACTGTTCCGACGGACAAATCGAGTCGTTGAGCGATCTCATCGTAATCGAGTTCTTCAAGTTCTCGCAGAATAATCACGTGCTGGTGGTCCGTGGATAGTTCAGCAATGGCTGCTCGCAAGATGATGCGAAATTCGGCACTCTCGAAAATTTGCTCCGCAGATGGTTCTTCTCCAGGCAGCGACAAGGAAGTTGTGTCGATACTCAGTGGCCGTTGTTTTCGATGGCGGGCTTTGGCGAGGTTGAATGCGATTCGATAGATCCAAGTGAAGAACGCCGAGTCACCTCGGAAAGAGCCCAAGTTTCTATAAGCTTGAATGAACGCTTCTTGGACGATGTCTTGCGCTTCTTCGTGATTCTCAGTGACAGGCAGCATAGCCCGCAGCAGTGGTTGCTGATAGCGGCTGACTAGCTCACCAAAAGCGGCAGAGTCACCTTGTTGAGCGGATAGAACGAGTTGAGAGTCCGAATTCACGTTGTGGAATCTTGGCAGCAAACGGGGAATGGAAGGTTAGGAAGCAAAGCAATCAGAAGAGCCTGTTTTACTATACCTATTGTTCGTTACGAGGGGGTCAATTGTCAAATTCAATAGTTAAAATCAAGCGAAAATACAAATGGTAGCGGGACCCCTGCGCTACGGCGTTTTTTGGTAAGCTAAGTGTTTACCTGCCTTTGAAAAACTCAATGGATAATTATATCTTGAATGAGAATTCTCAAATTACTTTCCGCACTATTTATCGTACTCGCCATGACTGAGCCTTCGCTGGAATTACAAGCTGCGGATGAAACACGGCAAGCCGGCTATGACCGACCGGTTCGACCCAGTAATCAAAGTCAGAGCGTAGCGGTGGCGTTACACGGTATGGTGGCAACCAGCCATCCACTGGCTGCTCAAACAGGCTTAGATGTCTTGAAATCTGGCGGAAATGCGGCAGATGCGGCGATCGCAGTAAACGCGATGTTGGGCGTGGTTGAACCGATGAGTAATGGTATTGGCGGCGATTTGTTTTGTATCTATTGGGACAACGCGACGCAAAAATTGTATGGACTTAACGCCAGTGGTCGTAGTCCTTATAAGGCAACGAGATCATTGTATGCAGAGCGTAAATTAAAAGAAATTCCTATCAAAGGACCTCTCCCCTGGTCGGTACCTGGTTGTGTTAGTGGATGGCATGCATTGCAGCAGCGATTTGGTAGCCGTACATTAAAGCAGCTACTGTTGCCAGCAATTGCGACTGCTCGGGAAGGTTTTCCCGTAACTCAAGTCATCAGTCATTATTGGGAAAGTGCTGCAGGGGATCTGCGGAAAGACCCAGGTTCCGCAACAACGTATCTCGTTAATCGAAAGCGGGCACCCAAGTTTGGTGAAGTGTTTCGCTTGCCAGCCCTAGCAGACTCGTATCAACTGATTGCCGAGCTGGGTGCAGATGTGTTTTATCGCGGGACGATTGCTCAGGAACTAGTGCGGTATAGCGACGAAGTTGGTGGGCTGTTTTCGCTAAAAGACTTCAATGACCATCGAGCGGATTGGATTGATCCGGTTTCTACAAACTACCGCGGCTATGACGTTTGGGAATTACCACCTAACGGTCAGGGAATTGCTGCTCTGCAAATGCTTAACCTGATCGAGCCTTATGATGTGTCATCGATGGGTGCGGGCAGTGCCGACTGGCTGCATTTGTTTACGGAAGCCAAAAAACTGGCATTTGCGGATCGAGCAAAATTCTATGCAGATTTGGATGTAGTATCGGTACCGGTCGCGGAAATGATATCCAAGAAGTATGCGCAGCAGCGCGGAACACTTTTGGACATGCAGCAAGCAAATCCCAATGTTCCTGCTGGCGACCCTAAATTACAGCAGGGGGACACAGTTTATATTACAGTCGTCGATAAAGATCGAAATTGCTGCTCATTTATACAGAGTAATTACTACGGCTTCGGTTCGAAAATGACTCCACCGAAATTAGGTTTTGCAATACAAAATCGAGGGGCGTTGTTCTCATTGGACGAAGAACATGCGAATCGATTAGATCCTCATAAGCGTCCTTTCCACACAATTATTCCAGCTATGGTGACGCGTAAAGGTAAGCCGATGTTTTGTTATGGCGTTATGGGAGGCGACATGCAGCCGCAGGGACACGTGCAAGTTCTAGTGAATATGCTCGATTTTAAAATGAATGTGCAACAAGCCGGCGACTTAGCTCGTGTGCGACACGTGGGGAGCGCAACACCTCGGGGTGAAGCGGCGAAGGGCGTCGGAGTGGTGGAAGTGGAAACAGGGATCGACGACGCTGTTATCAAGGAATTGGAAAAACGTGGGCATGTTGTCCGCCGCAGTGTCGGAGGGTTCGGTGGGTACCAAGGAATATTAATTGATCATGAAAATGGCGTCTTGCGAGGAGCTACAGAACCTCGCAAAGATGGAATTGCAGTTGGATATTAAATTGCCGGTTAGCGCGTTTACGCTGATTGTGACTGAGCGAAGGTACATGGGGCTTGTAGGAATGTCAAATTGGTAGGAGGGAAATAATGATGAACAATCGTCGTGAGTTTTTAAATGCGATTACGGTATTAGGTGGCCTGGGAATGTGTGGGGTGGCGCAGTCTTTAGAAGATGGACCTCTCGTGCAAGTCGGCCAAATTGGGACAAAGCATGCACACGCGAGTGGCAAGATTGGCACGCTTCGCAAATACCCAAAATTGTATGACGTTGTCGGAGTTGTCGAGCCGGATAACGAACGATGGAACCAAATAAAAAATACGGCGGCCTACAAAAACGTACCGCGGATGACGCAAGAAGAGTTGTTAAATGTGTCGGGTTTGAAATTAGTATGCGTCGAAACGGAAGTCAAAGATTTGCTCGCGGCCGGGCAGGCTTGTGTCGCTGCCAACAAGCATATTCACTTGGATAAGCCGGCTGGGTCAAGCTACCCTCGGTTCCAAAAACTGATGGCTACCGCAAAACAAAATAAATGCTTGGTGCAAATGGGATATATGTATCGATATAATCCCGGCTTTAAATTTATTTTCAAGGCGGTTGAGGAAGGGCTGTTGGGTGACATTTTTGAAGTTGATGGAGTGATGAGTAAAAAGGTGAATGACGCTACACGTCAGCAGTTGGCGCGGTATGCCGGAGGTACGATGTTCGAACTGGGTTGCCATCTGATTGATGAACTACATGTTGCTTTTGGCACTCCGGATCGAGTGACTCCGTTTGTACGGAAGACTTACAGTAGTAAAGATAAATTGGCGGATAATATGTTGGCTGTGTTTGATTATCCGCAGATCACCGCAACCATTCGGTCGGCTGTACTGGAGGTCGACGGTTTTCGGAGGCGGCAATTTGTAGTAGTTGGCAGTGAAGGGACAATTATTTTGCGACCGTTGGAGACGCCGAAGCTCGAATTAACACTTGAAAAGGCGGGGGGCGGATTTGAAAAAGGGTCGCAGTTTGTTGATTTACCGAGCTCAACAGGACGTTATGACGGTGATTTCATGGAAATGGCGGCTGTTTTACAAGATCGCTGGGAATTTCCCTTTTCCTATCAACACGACCTCGATGTGCAAAAGAGCATCTTGCTTAGTAGTGAAATACCGTTGACTTAGTTTTTACCAATGTTTGGTACTGAGTTGACGAGGAAAGAATCAGCATTTGCGGCATCTTTCAGCACTTGCAAATCCCGAAGCTACTGCTACACTCAACAAATTACAGGTCCATAATAGTATTGGGTCTAATATACAAGTATCAAGTCTTTTCGTACTGGATTATTTCGAAAGCAATTTGAGACGCATTTGTTGGCTTGCCTGTACGGCGCTAGCGGTTGACGTTACAGATTCTCGGGTAAAACTGGTGCGAAGCATTGCACGCTATGCTCACTAAATGAGTTTTGTAGAGTGATAGCAAGGAAAAAAGATGACAATTACAAAAGAGCGCAAGCAAGAATTAATTAATGAGTTTCAAACGTCTTCCGATGACACAGGGTCACCAGAAGTACAAATTGCAATTCTCACCACACGTATCAATAATTTGACTGAGCACATGCGAGGTCACAAGAAGGATCATGCTTGCCGCCGCGGTTTACTAGCAATGGTTAGTAATCGCCGACGCTTGTTGGACTTCCTCAGACGGTTAGATCCACAACGTTATCTTGATATTATTGGTAAACTGGGCATTCGAAAATAAATTC
>CAWVZW010000075.1:0-16662 GCA_963934735.1 uncultured Planctomycetaceae bacterium | reverse complement strand
AAACAACAATTTGATGAATTTGAACGTGCACTTGCTATGCGATCGGGGTACGACGGATATCGGGATCAACCTGATTATGTATTTATGTACGTCGAACGCGTCGATGTGACAAGCGATCCTGCACAAGTCGTCGATGAAAGCCAATGGCAACGAATTCTGCATACGAATGCACATCGTACCGAACAAAGGAAATGGCACAGTACCGCCGCGGAAATCGTAGCACCATCCTACTTAAATCCATACATTTCACTGCAATGCCCACCAGTCATGGTGCGTAACCTCGATAACTTATTGCGCCATCCCGAAATACCTTTGGCAGGCGTGACTGTACAAAAGCCAGAAGAGCAAGAAGCTGGCGAAGAAACACAGGAAGAACCAGAAGATAATAAAGGAAATGAAGATCTTCCAGGCGGCCTAGCCAACAACCCCAATGAAAATGCCAACACCAATCCCGGTGCGCCAGGTGGAATGGGCGGAATGGACGACATGACTGGCATGGGCGAAATGATGGGAGGCATGGGAGGCATGGGAGGCATGGGCGGAATGATGGGTGGTATGGGTGGAGAATTGCAATCCGCCAACATTCCCGACTATAAACTCGTTCGCTTCTACGACTTCTCAGCTGAAATTGGACATGTGTACCGATACCGGGTTCAATTGTTGATCGAAGACCCAAACCATCCCAACACCATACCCGACGACGAATATCGCGATCACCCAGTACCAAACCAAGTGACGCTCAAGGATGATGTGATCCAACGCATTAAACAACTTAACAGTTTAATCTTCTATCGTTCGACTCCTTGGAGTGAACCCAGCGAGCCGGTTGCGGTGATGGACCCGTTGCAATTCGCGGGCGGGACAGCAGACGTCGTTAAGACTCTAACAGACCCAGTAAGCAGACGGTCGTTCCAAGACCACGAACCTTCCGGAGTGGTTAAGACGATTATGTGGGACGAAAATCGTGCGGTAGACATCATGTTTGATCGCCCAGTCCATCGCGGTTCCTTCATGAATTTCTCCGCCGATGCCGAATACGGGCACCCGATTACTGAAATCATCATGGCCGCCGGGCAACAACAATTCAAAACCGACTTTATCATTGGCGACATCCGAGGCGGCGATACTTTACCGCTCGACACTAAAGACATGCCTTATCACGCTCCTGGCGAGTTTTTGCTAATTGATGCCCAAGGTAATCTCGTTGTCCGCACCGAACTTACCGACGAAACATTATTCCGCCGCTACAACTATGCTTCCGATCCGGGAGACCAGTTCGCACCGTCTGACACAGGCATGGGTGGCATGGGCGGAATGATGGGTGGCATGGGCGGAGCACTGCCCGGTGGCGAAGGCAATTAATTCCTCTACGTTCTCTTAGCAGTCCCCGACGGGTCCTCCTACCACGGCCAGCGAGCACCAAGCGCCGTTTTTTGGATATTGGTGAGTTGGCGTATGCCCTGCCCTGCGAGACTAAGCATGCTCTGCAACTGAGCGTCATCAAAGGTCGCTTCTTCACCCGTCCCCTGAATTTCAACAAACTGCTTCCCGCCGGTCATCACGACATTCATATCTACGTCGGCAGCATAGTCCAATTCATAATCCAAGTCCAAGTAACAGCGTCCGGCTACAACTCCAACACTCACAGCTGCTACGCTGTCGCGCAACGGATATTTCTGGGGATCAGGCAAATCTTTACGAATGCTATGAAGAGCATCGACACAGGCGATCATAGCGCCCGTAATACTTGCCGTCCGAGTTCCACCATCGGCTTGCAACACATCACAATCGATTGAAATGGAACGTTCTCCGAGTGCATCGAGATCCGCAACTGCTCGTATACTTCGACCAATCAACCGTTGAATTTCTGTTGTACGACCATCCACCTTGCTACGATCTCGGCGTTTACGTGGACTGGTACTCGAAGGCAACATATTATATTCAGCCGTAATCCAACCACGACCGCTGCCCTTCATCCAATGCGGAACCGACTCTTCGATACTTGCCGTACATAAGACAACCGTATCACCGCCGCGGAACAGCACACTTCCGGGCGCCTTATTTGTATAACGCCGTTTTACTGAAATATCACGTAATTGATTTACCCGTCGTTTAGTCTTCGCCATCGTTATCTCCTAAAACTTATTGATTTACTTCTTGCAGCAACCACATCAATAATCCCTTTTGCGCATGCATCCGATTTCCCGCCTGAGTAACCACTCTACTCTGAGGTCCATCCATCACAGCGTCTGTAACTTCTTGACCCCTGCGTGCCGGCAGGCAGTGCAAGAAAATTGAATCCTGTGCAGCAATACTTAACAACTCCTCGTTGACTTGGTACTCTGCGAAGTCTTGCTCGCGCTGTTGCTGCTCTTTCTCTTGACCCATGCTGACCCAAACATCCGTGTATATAGCCACCGCATTTTCTACAGCAGCTCGCGCATCGATGGTTTGCTTAACAACAAATCCGTCACAACCTTTACTGATAACATCCAACGAGTTTGCGTCGAATTGATATTTTTCCGGACAAGCAATTGTTAATCTCATGTCAAGTTTACCGCAAGCGATAGCTAACGAACGTGCCACGTTGTTCGCGTCGCCGATATAGGCCACTTCTTGGCCTGCAAGATTCCTGAACCCACCCACATGTTCAGCGATTGTATATACGTCCGCTAAAGCTTGGCAGGGATGACAGAAATCGGTCAGCGCATTAATTACCGGCACCGTGCAATATTTCGCGAGTTGCTCCACCGTTTGGTGCGAATAGGACCGACAAGCGATGACGTCGACATATTCACTCAGCACTTCGCTAAAATCCTTCATCGATTCGCGAACTCCCCAACCCGCTTCCTGTCCTAAAAACAGACTACCGCCACCGAGTTGAGTCATGCCGGCCTCGAAACTGACGCGCGTTCGCAGCGATTGTTTTTCGAAAATCAGTGCGAGATTCGAACCTTGCAATGGTGCCGTCTGTTTCGAACTAGCCAAGTCGCTCTTGAGCGATTCGGAGATCTCTAAGATTCGCCGCAGTTCATCTTTAGTTAAATCAAATAACGAAATTAAATGTTTCATAACGTCTCATCCAAGAAAAAAACAAATTCGCTCGATCTCAAACATCGACCAAGTCGCCGAACCATTGAGTTCGGTATCACAGAATTGTGAATTGGGTAAACCCAGGAGCTGCAGTGTTACAATTCCAATCGCCGTAACACGTCGGATAAAATATCAACGCCTTCGTTGGCTTGTTGCTTCGTCAAATTCATGGCCGGTAGCAGTCGAATGACATTACCCTGCGTGCAATTAACTAATAGGTTCTGTTCTAAACATTGCTGTACGACACTTCCACCATCGACATCCAGTTCGATGCCAACCATCATTCCAGCAACCCGTATTTCCTTAATCCACTGACATTCGCTGCGTAACTCATTGAAACGACTTTCGAACAGGGCGGCTAACATTTGCACATTTTCCAACAGCCCATCTTCTTCAATCGTCTCAATCATGGCAATCCCAGCAGCCGCAGCCATCGGGTTCCCGCCAAAAGTAGAGGCATGCATTCCGGGTCTCAAGCTCGGAGCAATTTCTGCTGTTGTCAGCATAGCGCCAGCAGCGATTCCGCCGCTGATCGCTTTTGCTAATGTCATGACATCTGGGGTCACACCAAATCGTTGGTATCCAAACCAATCTCCCGTTCGGCCACAACCAGTTTGGACTTCATCGAACATTAACAACAAATCGTGCTGATCCGCTAATTCGCGTAAACCTTGCAAGAATCCATCCGCAGGAATCCGCACTCCACCTTCGCCTTGGATCGGTTCAATTAGCAGGGCACATGTTTCCTCATCGATTAATTCGCTTGTTGCCTGCAGATCACCATAGGGTGCATAATTAAATCCAGCCATCAACGGTCCTAAACCAGCATGATATTTGGGCTGCGCCGTAGCAGTGGTCGTCGCCATCGTACGCCCATGAAAACCGCCTTGAAAGGTGATGATTTTGTATCGTTCCGGACCATGATGCAAGCGTGCTAACTTAATCGCGGCTTCGTTCGCCTCGGCTCCCGAATTGCAAAAGAATGCTTGGCCACCAAAACTTCGGTCGCTCAACAACTTGGCCCACTGCCCCTGAGATTCAAAATGCCAAGAGTTGGGAACATGGACAAGCGTTGCTACTTGTTTTTGGATGGCTTGCACCACCTTAGGTGGACAATGCCCTAGCAGATTACAGCCCCAACCTGGAAAGAGGTCCAGATAGCGATTTCCCTCAGCGTCCCAAATATATGACCCTTCTCCGCGTACCAAGTTAATGCCATACCGCCCGTAATTGGGTATCACATAATCTTGAAACAAGGCGATCGTATCTGGTGAACTTAAATTCTGAGCGTTCATGACTTCTGTTCCTTTAGTACTACAAATTTTGCTGCATTCCCAGTGCGTATTATAAGGTGATTTTGCAAATGCTGCCTTGATTGTACCGCACAATTACAAAACGGTGAAACGCCTAGTAAAGCGTATATCGCCAATTACGCTAACCGCTATTTGATGATTTGAGTGCCAATGCCTTGCGATGTGTAGATTTCCAACAACAGCGAATGGCGGATGCGACCATCAATAATATGGACTTTACGCACGCCGCGATCGAGCGTTTCCATACAAGCTTCGACTTTGGGAATCATCCCAGCATCGATTGCGCCATCAGCAATCAACTCGCGAGCACGCTCGGCACTTAGCGAAGCTATCAATGTTGACGGATCGTCTTTATCCTCAAGCACTCCGTTTACGTCGCTCAAAAAAATCAATTTTTCGGCGCCCAGCAAACGTGCTACCATAGTGGCAGCGGAGTCAGCATTCACGTTGTAAACCTGTCCCTGCTCGTCAGTGCACATCGAAGGGATGATAGGCACGGTATCCGCTTCGCACAGATTGTCGATGACCGTTTGGTCAATTCGTGTGACTTGACCCACAAATCCTAAATCCACATTTTCCCCATCAAGAACCAAATCTAAGGGCTCGCCAAACAACACCGGCGTGCTCTCAAAATTCAATGTCATCGCGCGACCACCAATATCTTCGATCATTTCAGCGAGCTGGCGATTAACACTCCCGGCAAGCACTTCCTGAACAATGTTTAGAGTCGCTTGATCCGTAACTCGACGGCCATGTACAAAATTAGGGGTGATACCAGCTTCATCCATCGCGGCGTTAATAGCAGGACCTGCTCCATGTACGATCACGGGCCGCATTCCTACGGTTTCCATGAAAACGATATCCAATAATATATGCCGCAGCGCAGCTTCGTCTGCCATGATACTTCCGCCAAGCTTAATGACGGTGGTTCGGCGACGAAATTGTCTAATCCACGATAACGCTTCGATCAGTGTATCTGCTTTTTGTATTGCATCGTCCACAACATTAACCTTTTAAACCGAGTACTCCGAAGCTAAATATTCTAGGTGTGCCACCGGCAATGTGTCAACAATCAAAACGGTAGCGCAAAACTTTCCCGCGACCGATGGGTTTTTGCCCGCGGCCGAACTTCTTTACTCGGAAATGGTAGATCGACGTAATTTGTACCATAATGAGAATCTCCCACTAGAAAAAAACAAGCGTTCGTGGCATGATACTAATAGCAATCGTTTAGCAATCCTTCACAGCTCAATTCTTACCTTGGATTAATCACCTGCGATGACCGCCGACGCAATGCTTGACAATCCCATTGCCAACGACGCCAACACACAAACGATGGCGATTATTCTCGCTGCAGGGCGGGGTTCCCGTATGCAATCCGACAGACCCAAGGTGCTGCTTCTGGCGCTAGGTCGCCCGCTAGTGGCACACGTCATTGATGCACTGATAACCGCTGGCATCCAAAAAATTGTCCTAGTCGTAGGCTATCAGCAGGAACTCGTTAAGATAGAACTCAAAGAATACGCCAACCTCACATTTGTGACCCAACAAGAGCAACTTGGCACAGGTCATGCAGTTCAAATGTGTGAAGCTCAACTCAAACAACACTCCGGTCCAGTCATCGTCGTAACCGGCGACTCGCCTTTAGTACAGCCGCAATCCCTCAAGGCACTTCTCGCGAAGTTTCAAGCAATACAAGCAAGCTGTATTTTAGGTTCTTTGCACCACGCTGACCCGACGGGACTAGGCCGCATCGTACGCGATGGACAAGGAAACTTTACCGGCATCGTCGAACAAAAAGATGCTACAGAACAGCAGGAAAATATCACGGAAGTCAATATGAGCACCTATGTGTTTGACTCAAGTCACCTACAATGGTCGCTAGAAAAACTACAATCAAACAATGCTCAGTCGGAATACTATCTGACGGATTGTCCATCGATATTGAAACAAGCGGGGCATGTTGTTGAAGCACTGCCGGTTTTAAAATCGTGCGAGTCGTTGAGCGTAAATACGCTCGAACAGTTACAATTAGTCGAACAAGAAATGCAACAACTGGGGTATTAGATGCGTGAATTAAAAATATTCAGTGGCGACGCAAACCGAGTCCTAGCCGAAGATATTTGCGGGTTTCTACATCTATCGCTGGGCGCCATTTCACTGACCACATTTCCAGACGGTGAAAAGCACTGCAAAATTAATGAAGACGTGCGTGGTCGCGATATTTTTATCATCCAGCCCACCTCACCACCGGTTAATGACAACCTGATGGAACTGTTAATCATGATTGACAGTTTCAAAAGAGCCAGCGCTTCACGTATTACCGCCGTCATTCCCTACTTTGGCTATGCTCGATCGGACCGTAAAGATGAAGGCCGAGTACCCATTACGGCAAAACTTTGTGCAAATATTATTACTCGAGCGGGAGCGGATCGCGTTTTGACCATGGATTTGCACGCAGCACAAATTCAGGGATTTTTCGATGTGCCAGTCGACCACCTGTACGCCGCGCCCGTCATGAACGAACACTTCCGCTCCATGAATCTCGACCCCGACGATCTCGCCGTCGTCAGTCCGGATGAAGGCAGCATTAAACGGTCCATTGGACACGTACAGCGGTTGGGAGGTAAATTGGCAATTGTCGACAAACGCCGAGCTAGCGCCATGGAGACTACCCAAGAAAACCTAATCGGTGGGCCCATCGAAGGTCGAGTCGCCTTAATGTTCGATGATATGATTAGCACAGCTGGCAGTATTTGTGGTGCCGCAGAACTAGTCAAAGCTGCCGGCGCACGCGAGATACATGTCGCAGCAACACACGGTGTGTTTTGTGGGCCCGCATTGGAGCGGATACAAAAGTCACCCATCACTAGTGTTATTGTGACCGATAGTATTGCTTTAAGTGACGAAGCCAAGATACCGCAGATCAAGCAATTGACAGTCGCGCCGTTATTAGCTGAAGCGATTAAGCGAATTCATCACGATCAATCTATTAGTTCCATCTTTGCCAATTTCGATGGCTCCGATGAATAACGTGATCCATTTAAAGAGCAAATTCACCGCAGACAATACAACAGAGATTTAACATGGCAAAAGCACGAAAGCAAGCGGCCCTTGAAACGGTCGAACCTATCGGAGCTAGAATTCTAGTTCGCAAAGATGACCCAAAACGTGAAACCCGTGGCGGGATTGCGCTGCCTGATGCCGCTGAAATACCTACAATTACTGGGCGAATTGTTTCTATTTCAGCGTTAATCGAAAACGATGAAGATGTCCCGCTGAGACAATACGATAAAATCCTGTTTCATCCCAAAGATGCCATTCCTGTAGAATTCGAACATGATAACCAGTTGTTCGTTGTGCCCGTCGACGATGTCGTGGCCGTCTTCCGCTCCGACGATTAACAATGTGCAAAGCCCACTGAAAAATCTATCCGCTGTTACCAGCGTTTTGCCCATTTGGACTTGTAAAGCTCGACCGTTATGCCAGAATGACGAATTGCCTATTGATTAATTTTATCAACCACTGTGGTCTTGACGCCCTCGGATTGATGCTTATTCTTAGGGATTAATACCGTTTTCACGCAATCCAAAATTTGATGCGGCTTAGGTGTTTCTTGTGTTAGTTCACAAGTGATCTCCACCGCTGAATCATCAAAATAACCTACAAAAGAAGGAAGAATTCCATGGCGGGATTGTTTCAATCCGAATTACGAGACCTTACTGGCAGTGCCAATGCCCGTCGATTACGTCGCAGTGGCCACGTTCCTGTGATCCTTTATGGGCACGGCAAAGAAAATGTCAGCTTGTCACTTGTCAGCAAACAGGTTCAAGCAGCTATCGAAAAACGAGAAAAACTCATTAAACTCGAAGGTGCCGTTACCGAAAATGCTCTCGTCAAAGCTGTCCAATGGGACGCCTTGGGAACTGAAGTTATTCACCTTGATCTGACCCGAGTCGATGAAAATGAAACTGTCGAAGTGACAGTTGTCATTGTCGTTAAGGGTACAGCTCCAGGACTTGCTGCAGGTGGACGAGTAAACCGAACCATTCGCAGAACCCAAATCACCTGTCCGGTTATGAAAATACCAAGCGAAATTGAACTGAACCTCTCAACACTTGAACTCAACGGTAGCCTCACATTGGCCGACATTGAGCTTCCTGAAGGTACTCAACTTGTATCAGCACCGGAAACCGTGGTTGCCACGTGTACTGAAATTATCGTCGATGAAGAACCAACCGCTGATGAAGCCACAGGCGATGCAGCAGAACCTGAACTAATCGGTGATACTGGCGCTGACGATGCGGAAAGTAGCGACGCAGACGCAGGAGGCGATTAACACAGTTCCAAGGTTTAGATAAAGCAACGGTCCGTTTAGCAACGATCCAACACTTTACGAGATCAACATCATGAAACTAATTGTTGGTTTAGGAAACCCTGGAAAACAATACCAATTCACTCGACACAATATTGGGTGGCAGGTCATCGCAGAACTCGCAAATCGGCACGGCGATACCCGAGCCAAAGCAAAATTCAACGGTGAAGTAGTAGAAGCTCAGTTCCAATCCAACCGTGGATTGCTACTGTGCCCATTAACATATATGAATTTGAGCGGAAATAGTGTCAAATCCGCTTGTGATTTTTATGATTTACCACATGACGACATCCTTGTTGTGTGCGATGATATAAATCTCCCCCTAGGGAATTTGCGCTTTCGAGCCAAAGGATCTGCGGGAGGTCAAAAAGGGTTAAAAGATATCCTGCAAAAACTGGGAAGTCAGAGTATTCCTAGATTACGCATTGGAGTCGGCCAACCTCCCCCGCGGTGGGATGCCGCGGATTATGTATTGGGGAAATTTACAACGCAAGAACAGGAAATCGTACAACAAACAGTTGATTTGGCGAGTAACGCCATAGCCGACTGGGTGGCCCACGATACCGCTTATTGCATGAACCGATACAACGAAAATTAAGTACCTAAACAATAAACTATTTTTGATTTTATGAGGAGAATTGATTTGTCTGCAACCGTTTACGAATGCATGCACATTCTCGATTCCAATCGATACGCTCGTGACCCCAGTGGAGTTCAAGAGTCTGTCGATAGTACCGTTACGAAACTTGATGGAGAAATCCTTGTTTCGCGACTTTGGAACGAACAGAAACTTGCCTATCTCGTCGATGGTCACCGTAAAGGGACTTATTGGCTTAGCTACATCCGAATAGAAGGATCGCGACTCGTTGAATTGGAACGTGCTTTTCAACTCAACGAAAACGTCCTGCGATCCTTGACATTGCGACTAGACGAACGACTCGTCGACCCAATGGTTGCGCACGCTCGAGGAGAAACTGCACCGACCGTCAGCGACGATGATACTGCCAGCGATGCAGGTGATCCGAGCGAAGCGGCTAGTAGTGAAGGGGCTGAGGAATCGTCCGAAACAACTGAAGCCGTCGATCAACCGGCAGCTGAAGAAGCTAGTAGTGAATCGTAGACAAGGTGAAACGGTTTTGTGACGTCATATCACAATATTGCCGTCCACACCGGATTAGGTGAGCGGACTAGTCGATTCCCAAATATTCAAACCACTATTAAGGAATGTTAGCAACATGGCCAGTTTTAATAAAGTTATCCTGATGGGTAATCTCACTAGGGATGTTGAATTACGACACACACCTTCAGGTACAGCTGTGACCGAAATCGGACTCGCTGTAAATGACCGACGTAAAGACGCCAACGGACAATGGGTTGATGAAACTACATTCGTGGACATTACTCTGTGGGGACGAACCGCTGAAGTATGTAACGAGTTCCTCGCTAAGGGTTCCGGAGTCCTAATTGAAGGGCGATTGAAACTTGACCAGTGGGACGACAAACAGACCGGACAAAAACGAAGTAAACTGCGAGTGACCGGTGAACGCATGCAAATGCTTCCACGAGGTGAAAACCGTGGTGGCGGTGGCGGTGGCGGAAGCTTCCAAGATTCCAACCCAGCGCCTCCAGCTCAATCATTTCAACAGCAGCCTCAAGGCAACCAAGGATCACAGCAATTTCAGTCAGAACCAGCACCCATGGATAACCCAGCATCACCGCCTCCGGTCGATGATGATATCCCTTTTTAACGTTCATATACAAACGAATTTCAATCTAACTCTCTTTCATTAAGTGACTCGGAAAATGTCTAGAAGCCCCGATACAAAACGATCTTACAAACGACTACCGAAGGGTCCCAACGGGGGAATCGAACTACTGTTAATTCAGTCTGTCGATAACCTCGGACACGCCGGTGACATTGTCGAAGTGAAACCTGGATTTGCAAATAACTATTTGATCCCAAATGCCATGGCCACGATTGCCTCGGAACACCATAAGCGAATGGTTGAAAAACATCGTGCCAAAATACAAGCTCAAGCTCAAGCTCGCTTGGCTGGCCGGCGCGAAATCGCTACTAAGCTCGCCGAAGAAAGTGTTACGATTGAATCCAAAGCCAACGAAGACGGCGTTCTTTATGGTAGCGTCGGCGTTACCGACATCGTTGATCAATTACGTGGCAAAAACTACGCGATCAACAGCGAAAACGTCATCATCGATGGGCAGATCAAAGAACACGGACTGTTCACCGTCAAAGTGAACTTACACCAAGACGTTGACGATGTTGAATTGAAGGTGTGGGTTGTCCCTCCAACTGCAGGATAATCTCCGCTCAATTCAGTGCCCAACCTGTTCCTGACACCCCAAAAGCTCTGCCGACAAATCGGTCGAGCTTATTTGCTTAGCTGGGACTTCAAACCAATGCATTAATCAGCGATGCCGTGTACAATAACGGCTTACTTATCACACTAGCTGAAAATGACACCTTTTCGTTTGGATCACTGCGACTTAATGGCAAAAGTTCCCGACCAACGCGCTAACGGCAAATTATCCTCCACTGCCGATTTTCTTGAACGTCAACCGCCCTATGATCTCAATGCGGAAAAGGGAGTCCTCGGCAGTATCCTGCTGATGCCGGACGTGATCGACGAGGTCATTTTGATAATACGTGCGGAAGATTATTTTGATGAAGCCCATCAAAAACTCTACCAAACGATGAAGGACATGCACGACGATGGTCAAAAAATCGACACGATGTTACTCGTTGATCGCTTAAAAACCGCAGGACTATACGAACTAATTGGTGGCGCCGGATTCCTTGCTGAAATAGGAAAGGCTGTCCCCAATGCCGCGCACGCTGTTTATTACGCGGAAATCGTTCGCGAAAAATCAACCTATCGTTCACTCATCGACGTGAGCACAGAAATATTAAAAGACGCTTACGATCAAAACAACGATTCACGAAACTTGCTCAGCCAAGCAGAACAAAAAATATTCGGTATTGTCGATGACCGCGGTCATAATACCGTATCGCCGTTGAATGATATTCTGCATGAAGCAATGGATCGCATGAACGCTCGGATGAGTGGCAATTATTCCGACGATGCCGTAGCAACCCATTTCCAAGATCTTGACAATATCACCGGCGGCTTACACGCCAACGAATTGATTATCCTAGCAGCTCGCCCGAGTATGGGAAAAACTGCTTTGGCGATGAACATCACCGAAAATGTCGCTATGCGTAGCGAGCAACCCGTATTGTTCGTTAGTTTGGAAATGTCCAAATTAGAACTATGCGATCGATTGTTGTGTAGCGCTGCTAAAGTTAATGGACAAAAACTGCGAAATGGGAATATTGGTAATGACGAAAGAAAGCAGCTGATCGAAAAAGCTGGTGAGATGAGCAGTGCTCCACTATATGTTGACGATGCACCAAGTCGTACCGTCAGCGAAATAGCAGCGTCCGCTCGTCGAATCCGCCGAAGAGAAGGTAAACTCGGACTGATCGTCGTCGACTATCTGCAACTTATCGAACCCGATAATCCACGCGACCCACGGCAAGAACAAGTCGCGAAAATGGCGCGCCGCCTCAAAGGGCTCGCACGTGACTTGTCGGTCCCCGTGCTGTGCCTATCGCAATTAAACCGTCAAACGGAAGGCACCGGCGACCATCGACCAAAACTAAGCCATTTGCGTGAATCTGGTGCGATCGAACAAGATGCGGATGTCGTTATGTTTATTCACCGTGAAGAATATTATCAACGCGGTGATGACGCCGAACAATATGCGGGCCAAGCGGAAATCATTATCGCCAAACAGCGTAACGGTCCAACTGGCGAAATCGAAATGCTGTGGCAAAAAGACTTCACCCTCTTCGTCGATAAAGCACCTGAACGCTTGCAAGCTTTCGATGACTTCAACGCCGCAGCAGTTGGCGACCCTTTCTAAGAATTCGCGCTGTCGGATCCCCAGAAATCTCCAATACCCAATCCTGTGAGAATGCGGTTCTAGAAATACGTATTGCCCCAAAAGAGGGAATATTGTATTTTTCTCCCATCTTTGCAGCCTATTTCTGCGTGTAATCAAATCGATCGCATGTACGTTTGCAGCAAACGAATTCATATACATCCGCGAATAATAGCAAGTCGTTTTCGTATGGTCTGCGAACGGACTGATACCTATGCATAAACCTACATCTACCAAACACTTAATCACTTGCAGTGCCGTTAGCATCGCATTATTTCTTTGCGGCTCACCATCGCCGCTGAACGCTCAAGATCCCCTGGTATTTCCCGCGGCAAACAGTTCACCGGATCAGCGAACAGTGCCCAATGCGCCATCGAATCCCGAGGCGCAAACCTTGTCCACAATCGTCAATCAACCCAATTCCCACCCAGAATTCCAAGGGATGCCGGTAATTTCCGTTGAATTCAAAGGGAATCGATTTTTAACCGCAGAAAAACTGTACGGCACTATCAAGACCCGCATCGATCGTTCGTTCGATTCCGCCATCATTAAAGAAGATGTACGGCGACTGTACCGTACAGGACTTATTCGCGATGTACGGTTGCTAACTAAGACATCCGCCCAAGGCGTCCAACTTACGTTTGAGATTTTTGAGCGGCCCACGATCAATACGGTCCGCTTTATTGGAAATAGAATGTTTCTCGACAATAAGCTCACCAAACAATCCGATTTGCGTGGTGGTGATGCCTTAGATATATTCGCGATTGAAGATGCAAAACGCAAAATAGAAGAACTATATCACGAAAAAGGTCACCCCAAAGCCCACGTTACGATCCTCGAAGGTAACAAGCCAGACCAACGAAATGTCGTATTTTACATCGACGAAGGACCCCGTGAAAAGATTGCTAAAATCGAAGTTGTCGGTAATGACCCGCGATTGGCAACCGACGCTCGCTTAAAAACGCAGATACAGGCTAAAGACAAACTTACCAATTGGCTCTACGGCGGAGACTACATCCCGAAGGCTATCGATGCCGACGTACAACAGTTGATTAGCTATTACCGCAACCTTGGTTACTTTCAAGCAACCGTAGGGCGGCAAATCGAATACGATGAATCAGGTCATTGGGTAACACTTCGGTTTATAGTTAACGAAGGCCCTCGCTATCGGATTGGTTCAATATCGATCCAGGGCAACAACCGAGTATCCTCTACGACGGTGCAACCGCTACTAACAATTCAAAATGGTGACTATTTCAATCGGGATGAACTGTCTAGTGTGCTGGATTCACTAAAAGAACTCTACGGAAAACTCGGATTTATCTATTCCACGGTTACTCCTGATATCCGCTTCAAGGAAGTCCCTGGAGAATTGGATGTCGTTTTTCAAATAGTCGAAGGGGATCAGTTTAAGGTTGGTCGTATTGACGCCCATATCAGTGGACTCAACCCGCACACCAAAAATGCGGTCGTCCTCAACCGACTCTCACTCATCCCCGGTTATTTAGCAAACAATCGAGAAGTTAAAGCCAGTGAGCGACGATTGCGATTTAGCAGCCTGTTTAACTCAGATCCGAGCCTCGGCACGCCTCCTTCCATTGTCATCCGTACCGATGCCGTCGACGCCATGCTTAGCAATGGCACGACTCCTGACCAACAAAAACCAGAAACCAACCACACAATTCGTGGCCAAAGCCCACGTACAGCAATACCAAACAATAATCCCATAAATCGCACTTCCGCTTTCCCTTTGCGGTAAGCAATCGGTCATTTCATAGGCTCGCAAATGCAACGAACTATTTCTTCCTCAACCAAGCAGATCAGCTGCCATGCCCTTGGTATAGGGCTCCTCTTAAGTCTGCTTGGATGCACCGTATCCGATTCTGCACGCCAAGTTGATAATCCAGCTAGTTTGCTCGACGGTCAACCCACAGCTGCTGAGTCCGAAGATGACGGTTTTCGGATCGAACCGATGTTCGACGGTGCCAAAGTTAATGCACTACGGCCAACTACATCCGCTTCACGATCATCCGGGGCTTCTTCAGCAACGAGTACAGACCAAGAGAACACCGTTGTCATTCGAGGCCAAAGCCCCACCCCACAAACCAACACCGCGGCCGACAACACGTCTACTTCCAGTGGTGTCGCATCTGCCGATTTTGTGGAACTGGGCAATCCAAGCCAAGTGTTACGGATTGATGATCAGTCTTCAAACGTCATACAAGCGTCTTTCCAGCAATCGCCATTAGCACCCAATGATGACTCGGTCAGTCCGTTATTCGATCCAAATGCCAATCTTAATTCCATTCCGTTTGATGTTTTTGTCGAGGAGGGACGTACGGGCCGATTCGTATTTGGTGTCGGGTTAAACTCGGATGCCGGCGTTACCGGTACTATCGTCATTGATGAGCGTAATTTTGATTATGAAGCCATTCCGCGCAACTGGGATGACTTTATCGAAGGTCGTGCATTTCGAGGTGGCGGTCAAGGCTTTCGCTTGGAAGCGATGCCCGGCCAGAACTGGTCGCGTTATATGCTTCAATACTCTAATCCCTACTTCAATGACACGAAGGTCAGTTTCAACACCAGCGCGTTCTTGTACGATCGCATTTATCAAGATTGGAATGAGAATCGCGTCGGCGGTCGTTTTTCCTTTGGTTATCGCCTGACACCAGATCTTTCCGTCAATGCTGCATTACGTATTGAACAGGTCGGAATCGACAACCCCACTACACTTGGAGTGCCCGCTCTCGACGAAGCCTTGGGAGACAACAATCTTGTCGGTTTCCGATTGGGTTTGAAACACGATACTCGTGACACTCCCTTCCTGGCAACTGAAGGACATTATTTTTCGACAAGCGTGGAACAAGTCGTCGGCAGTTTTGATTACACCCGGGGGTCGATCGAGTATCGAAAGTACAACCTCATCAGAGAACGGGCAGACGGATCTGGGCGACATGTGTTGTCGTGGGGCTTGCAATTAGACATAACGGGCGATAACACGCCGATTTACGATCACTATTTCGCAGGTGGTTACCAAACGATTCGTGGTTTTCGTTACCGTGGAGCATCACCTGTGACCGGCGGGGTACAGACTGGTGGCCATATGCGATTTTTGGGCAATGTTCAATACATGTTCCCCTTCACTGCTGACGATATGCTTCGAGGTGTTGTGTTTACAGACTTTGGGACAGTGGAAGAACAATATTCCATCCAAAGCGATGATTTTCGAGTCGTCGTTGGTGCGGGCCTGCGGATTGCCGTCCCCTTTATGTCCCAAGCACCGTTCGCGTTAGACTTCGGTTTCCCAATTAACAGCGCTGACACGGATCAAAGACAAACGTTTAGCTTCTTTATGGGCTTCAGTCGTGGTTAAGCCAGTTGTAGCATTACGATCATCGTTACAATGATGACCAACGCACCGATACCCCATACGATTAAATTCTTCTTCCGCATGAATTGACTTTTCTCGTCTGGCGTGCGACTGCGCAATTCTCGTTTATTGACGCCCCGCCCCACTGTTGCCGGGTCTGTGTCAACTCGAACGTCGATGATCTCCGCCGCTTCCGTGGTTTCCTGCTTGTCAGTCTGCTTGTCAGTCTGTGGGTCATCCAATTGAAAACCTGGCGGCAACAAATCCTCAATAGCCGTGTCCGTAACAGTGCTATCCGGTGATTCGTTAGTCTCATCTTTAGCAATGACAACAGTTGGCATTACGTCCGCTACCGGTTCGGGCGGCGTAATAAAATCCGAGTCGTCAACAGGTTCGTCCACGTCTCCGTCAGTAATAACAACCGCTGGCATTACGTCCGCTACCGATTCGGGCGGGGTAATAGACTCCGTGTCGTCAACAGATTCGCCCGCGACTCCGTCCGTAATAACAGCCGCTGGCATTTCGTCCGCTACCGGTTCGGGCGG
>CAWVZW010000074.1:0-16680 GCA_963934735.1 uncultured Planctomycetaceae bacterium | reverse complement strand
TGCCGCTAAGGCGGGTTTGATTAACTTCATGCAAGTCGTCGCCAAAGACTTAGCGCCCTTCGGAATTCGGGCAAATGCCATCGCACCTGGCATGATTCAAACTTCGTTAAATCGCGGCGTCTGGCAAGCGTGGAATGACCAACAAGCTGAACCTGACAAACTTGATTACGAACAATGGGGTCAAGATAAGCTAAAAGATATCTGCCCATTAGCACGCTGGCAAACACCCGAAGAAATTGCTGCCACCGCCCTGTTTCTTGCCTCCACCGGTGCTGCTAACATCACTGGGCAGACGATCAACGTTGACGGCGGCATCGTTATGCACAGCTAGCGACATGGTCAGCACAGGTTCTATTCGGCTGAAACAGAAGTCAGCCAGGGATCAGTCCGAGCGATTATTGATTTGGCCACCGCGTATTCGGCAATCACTTGAAATTGTCCTTCGTTCCCAGTACCAACAATTCGAATAGGTACAGAAAACGATGGCCACTTGCCTGTCAAAACAAGCTTCACCTTCTTTGAGCTATCGCCGCTGCCTTCAGATTTTACTGCTTCAATGCTTACTCCCTCGGGAAGTCCATCAATGGCAATCATCAGTTCATCTGCAAATCCACCTAAGCGTGAGACGGTTACCTCAATTTCTAACTTCTCGCCTGTTTTAACAAACTCGCCAGACTGTAGTGTTAATTTCACACTTGGCTGCAGTTTGGCGACTTCCATACGATAGGCGTAGCGTGGACCGCCCACACGATGTAAGTCCCGAATACTTATTTGATACGCGCCGTCTGCTGGAATCTTATAGGTAAAAGCTGGATCACGAGTTGCACGATCTTTGTCGTCTTGCGTGGACAGCAGTTTCCCCGTGCTATCATAGATTTCAACTAAAGGATCGGTCGGAAAACCTAGCGAACGAGCAAATAAGCCAACAACTAATGACTCGCCTTTCTTAAGATTTTCAAATAGGAACACATCCTGGTCTTCGCGCTTTTCGATAACACCGCTAATACTGGCGGGTAAAGCGACAACCTGCGGAGATTCGATGCTGGATTGCTCTGTGGCAACCACCACTGTTCGCGTGGTTAACGGAACGTAGACGGTGCCAGGGACGCCGGCAAGCGACACGTAAGGCCTCTCAACCGCGCCTGTCCATTGCAGAGACTCTTTGGCGAATCCGGTCCCCTGTAACTGCAAGTTCACGGCCTCCGCTGAAACGGAAAGTGGCAAACAAAAGTCGAGCAATCGTTTGGTTGTGGCCGTCAAGCGATATACGTAATCTGCGTTTGATGAAAAAGCGATCGTTGAGTTCGTCGCTTCGGGAAATGCAAATATTCTTATCTGGACCATACCACTACGCTTAGCTGTATAGGACAACTGAGGATCTAACCCTCGTTCGTCATCATTTTGAGCAAGTACAAATCCGCGGCTATCACACACTTGAATGATTGCGTCCATCGCTACACCGAGAATGTTGTTTGCAACTACTAACAGCGATAAGGTTTCACTCTCGGCTAAATCGACTATAAAAATATCAACATCCGCAGACTCTTTTAATTGCCCGTTGATGACTGCCGGCAAAGTAACTTGGGTGCCCTCGCCGGGATTACCATTGGGTTCCTTTTCACGCAATTCGGCGACCGCACCTACGATCAGCGGAATTACCTTAGTGGCTCCTTCACCATCAAAAAGGCGAAAATGGTATACACCAGCACGAACTTCAGCGGACGATTCAACGGAAAGCTTGCCTGCGGTTTCCAGCAGTGTGATTTTCAGCCCAGCGGGAAGCTCACCTGCCACCTCAAGTGGCCACTTCGTCCAACTCCCCTTAACCGTTATTTCTTCCGTCGTACCCTGTTGCAAGCCCCACGGGTATAGATGTGTGGCAGTTGGTGCAGCGGCCTGTACTGCAGTGGAAACAAGTCCAATGATAATTAAACACGTTGCCGTAACAGTTGTTACACGATTCGCTAACCAACCTCTAGGAGCTAACAGTGCCATCAATTAATCCTTGATTATAAATTCAGGAGTGTTCATCAATGCCCACAGAATCGTTTCCGCTGCTTGCCGCCGAGTCGTTCCCTCTTGGCTAAAAATATCCTGGCAGATCCCAAGCTCTTCGTCTGTCGGTCGCCGACTGTAGGCCAACAAATATATTTGGGCAACAATCTCGTCACTCGTTAATTCTTTTCGAGCTGCTAACGCTGCCAATCTTCCATCATCACTGATGATATTTGCGTGAATTTGTGGAGCATTCATCATGTGCAAAGCCTGTGTCACCGTCGATTCCGTCGTCCGTTCGCAAGGCGGGTCTTGGTTCGGGTCCGGTCGACCAAACGTATCTAAAAACAAACTGCTAACACGATGTGTCCAGATTTGATTGGATCGAGACCCTGTTGGCATTGCGGAGAATTTATTTGGGATTTGGGTAATGTCGGCTACCGCATCAAGTAAAACTTCGGCACGCAATCGCTGTCGATAGTGACGCGAATAATTCTGAGTATCAGCGATATTTCTTTCTGTAGCTGCCGAACTGAGTTCGTAGACATGTGATTTTGCAATTACCGCAATTAGCTTTTTGATATCGTAGTCATTATCTGAAAAATATTTTCCCAAGCTCTTAAGCAGCGGTTCATTCGACGCCGGATTTGTCGCACGTAAGTCATCAACTGGCTCAAACAAGCCACGGCCCATAAGATCTGCCCATATACGGTTCACCATGACACCGGCAAAGAATTCATTATCTTTGGTGACCATCCAATCGACTAATTTGTGACGTAGTGTGTAATCGTCCAGCATATCTTCTTCTGAGAGATTATTTTCACCGAACAGCGGACGGGGGCTTAAAACTTCATTGGTTCGCGGATGTGTAACACTTCCGGATTTTGTACCCAAAACCACTTCTTCACTTCCGGAAATTGGCGGCGACAAACCAGTGCCTTTTCGTCCAACGTGCGAAAAATAGGCCGCAAACGAATAGAAATCTTCCTGACTCCAACGCTCAAATGGGTGGTGATGACACTTTGCACAGTCCAAACGAATGCCGAGAAATAATTGGCTAATCAGAGTCGCAATTTCATCCGGGGATCGCCGGTCACGAAACAATGTCGCAGCGCCGTTTCGATACGTGCTACCCTCAGCAGCAACCAGTCCGCGTACAAATTCATCGTACGGCCGATTTTCACGAAACGCTTGACGTATCCAATTGTCATAATTCAAAACCGCTTTAATACCAACTCGATATGGATTCGGACGCAACAGATCCACCCACTTATTTGCCCAATGGTCTACGTACTCGGGTTGCTCCAATAGCCAGTCAACAAGGTCCTCGCGTTTAGATTCATCCGGGTTCGCTATAAACTGTTCTGTTTCAGATGGACTTGGCAGTCGCCCAATTACATCAATAAACACACGACGCACATACGTTTGATCTGCGGATGTCTCGGATAAAGTAATTCCCAACAATTGCAATTTATCGTAGACCAGCGGATCGATAAAATTGTTGCGTTGTAGTTCGCTGTAGTATTCAGGTGCTACGTCACCGAGTAGCGGTATCAAGACGCGACAGGTGGCAAACGTTCCCATGAATCGCAC
This sequence comes from uncultured Planctomycetaceae bacterium, assembly GCA_963934735.1. Classification (GTDB taxonomy): domain Bacteria; phylum Planctomycetota; class Planctomycetia; order Pirellulales; family Pirellulaceae; genus UBA721. The sequence goes on along the minus strand of CAWVZW010000074.1, from coordinate 13,092 downwards.
CATGATGGTAGATTCGCCCGGGATCGGCCCCGCCGTAATTTTGCCTTGGTCGTTCACCTCCACAATTGTGTTTTCGTTCGACTGGAATGCCGATTGCCCCGTAACATCATTGCGGCTTCCGTCGGAATACTCAGCCATGACAATCAACTGCTGCTGTTCGCTAGGTTTCATACTACGCTGCTGTGGGAATACATCCACACTTACAAGCGTTGGCTCATTTTCGATCGCCAGGGGTGTTCCGTTGTTGATCCATCTTAAGAGCGTGGCGTAGTCATCACTGTCGCTTGGCAATCGCACTCCACCTCCGTGCGGAATTTGGCCGGATCCTTTACGGAGAACAAGACTTTCAATCGGCGCGGCCGGAAAGACTCGACGACCTCGAGCTTCCCGCGTTAAGGCATCATAATCAAATTGAGAATCAAAGCCCAACAACGACAGTTGAAAGCCGTTTTGACCGCGAGCTTTACCGTGACAAGCGCCGGTGCTACACCCGCGGGCCGCTAAAATCGGCTGAACATGTAAATTAAATGAGACTGGTGCGTGCTGTTCCGCGTCGGTTACCGTTACTGGAATCAAAACGGTCTGTTTATCAAAGCGTATTCGAAGTTCAGTACTTCCGTTGCCCACTGTCGAAATAACTCCGGTGGGGGACACAGCAACGATGTTTGGCTGTTCCACTCGAAAACTTGCTTCAGCGGTAACCTCCTGAGTATCACCCCCGCTGTGTTGCAATACAATTAACCGTTGTTCACCAGTTTCGTATCGCAAATCAATCGATTTAGGAAATACCTCTATCTCAGCTGTTACGGTTGAGGCAATTAAAAGTATTGCGAAAGGCAATGCCCAACGGAGATTGTGATCAATGTACATGATCTACTTTCTTGCAGGGAGGAAATATTGGTAGGAAGGTAAGTGTTTTTAGGAGTGGGGCGATTGGTCCATTATCGCAAGCGTCACGATCTTTCTCAATATCAGCAAGAGAAAAATTTCGGTTTCTTAGCTCAAGCGAAGTGGCTTACAGCAGCGCGAAATTGATTATGATTCGCCTGCGAAATGAAAAAAACCCTTGATCCGAGTTGTTCCGAATCAAGGGGCTCATGTACGTCAAGCTTTTCGGTTAACCGATAGAAACTATTCGGTTTCGTCGTCCTTAACCACAGTTGGTGCGGCTTCCACAGCATTTTGCTGTTCTGGAGCAGGCTCTGGAGCAGGCTCTGGCTCCGGTGCAGATTGCTGCGATTGAGCTACAGCGAGTACCAACTCTTGTTGGAACGCATCGTTGCTACTATTCAATTCTTCTTTGAACTTGTTAGCACTTGCCACCGTCCGGTTATGGAACTTGTTGTTGTCTGCTGTAAGTTTGGTCTGGAAAGCATCGTTACTACTATTCAATTCTTCTTTGAACTTGTTAGCACTTGCCACCGTCCGGTTATGGAACTTGTTGTTGTCTGCTGTAAGTTTGGTCTGGAAAGCATTGTTACCAACTGCTAGTCGATTACCGAGCTCGACGACCTTCTTCGCAAGCATGTCGCCAGTCGCAGTTGATAACTCAGCAATGAGTTTTGCGTTGGCTTCGGCTTGAGATTTGTTAGTAGCAGCTAGTTCTTCGTTTGCTTTTTTGTACATCGCAACAAAACGTTTTCGAAGCTGTTGATTGGCCTTCGTCAACTCTTGCTGGAACGCACCGTTGCTACTATTCAAATCTGCTTTGAACTTGTTAGCACCTGCCACCATTTTTCCTTGGAACGCATTATTGTCAGCGGTCAGTTTTGCCTGAAACGCATTGTTACCAGCGGCTAGATTTTTAGCGTGATCCGCTGCTTGATTTTGCAGCTTCTTGCTTTCTTGCGCGACTTGCGTTTGCAGAGCTGTTCGAATTTCGTTAGCTGCAACGGCAACATCTTTATCGAGCTTCGTTCCAAGTTCGCCGTAGAGCTCAGTTTTAAGCTCTTGTTTAAGCTCTTCGCGACGATAGGCTTTTGCCTTGCGAAACAATATTGGTTGTTTAAATAATGGCCCTTCACTTTCAACAGCCATCACAGTATCCGCTGCTGGCAATGCAAATGCAGTTGTAATCAATAACCCAAGTAATATCTTCTTCATTTTACCTACCTCCAACAAATTGACTCTATTATAGAATCGGCATCAGCTACCCAGATTCTATATATTGTTCACTGCAAAACCACAAAAATTACCTCGTTTATGTATTTTACCACGCAACGACATATTTTGTAAATAGATTTTTGATAATTCGCTATTTAGTTGCGCTATTTAGTTGCGCCATTTAAAGCCACATCAAACTCGTAATTCGTATTCCCTGCAAGTAGATTAATTGTTACCATTGCACCTCGATTAGAAGACTAACTGTCCCTTTTTATGCATAAGTAAGATCTCTATGGTGAAATACTTAATTACGACATTTCTCGCATTGTCGAGTACTCTATGTTTTTCTCAAGACACATCAACCCCAGCAAGCTTGTTTCCTCAATCCAATGCTGCCCAACTGCCGATCCTCACCGCTGAACCGGAAGTTCTCCTGCGAGAAGCAACGGGTGTGATCATCGGGGAAGAAGAACCGCTAATGGAGACCACCGACGACACAAATACCAGTGGTACTGATTCTGGCGACACCAACGGCACAAACAGAATCAACTTGGATGATATTTTTGGTCAAACTAAGGACCGCAACCGCACCGGATTTTTACGTGCGATAAACTTAGACTTATATGAACGTGACATAAAGTTATTCAACGGATTCCGCTCAGGTAATACTGATCAAGTTGGTAAGTGGGTACGACTTGATTACTTAATTTCTTGGCGACGTGGCACACAAATCCCCGCCTTAGCTACAACTAGTTCCGCGGGGACCTCACTTGAGGACGCTGGCGTATTAGGACTTTCCACAACATCGTCCTTACTCGGTGGAAACGAACTTAACGACGACTCTTCACCCGGAGGCCGTATTGACTTCGGCCGCTGGATTCCTGGCACGGAAACCGCTATCGGAGCTCGTTTTTATGGTCTAGCTGACGCTGGGTCACGTCTGACGTTTACCGACGCGATTGTAACTCGCCCCTTTTTTAATATTGATGCTGGCGAACAACAATCGCTTCCCGTGAACTACCCGAGCAGTGAATCAGGGACGTTGACGCTCGATTCCGCATCCGAGATGTTTGGTACAGAGGTCTACATCATGCGACCGTGGAGGTCTACAGGCCGGGCCAGAATCAACTTTTTGACTGGATACCAATTCAGTCGATTTAGCGAGAGCATCTCCATTCACAGTCTTTCCACTAATCTTGACGGTCGCAATGGAATTCCCATTGGAACTCAATTGGAAGTTCGAGATGCATTTCGCACGACCAACGAGTTTCATGGCTGGTTAGTCGGTCTAACGTCGGAAATCGACGGTGGCAACTATACTATCTCATTCCTTGCAAAAGTAGGGATTGGCGGAGTCACACACCGCATCAGCACGACAGGCACCACCACGATCACCGACCCGGGCGGCGGCACGAGCACCACCAATGGTTTGCTGGTAGCCGCATCAAACCAAGGTACATTTGAACAATCTCGGTTCACTACCATTCCTGAATTCAGCGCTCGTTATACACATCACCTGAACGACGCCTTGGATTTTTCAGTCGGGTATTCACTCCTCTACTGGGGTCACGCAGTACAACCTGGTAATCAGATCGATCTTAACGTCGATTCAACAGGTAGCTCGGGACAACCGGCCATGCCCTTCAAGGTCGACCACTATTGGGCCCAATCGCTAAGCATGGGCGTCACGCTACGGTATTAAGCATTCACTGCCGTCGGCGGTGAGCGATCCAATGCCTCAACACGCCGTAACACAGACGGATATTTATTCGATATCTGACGTCATGCTAATTATTGATCTAGAACCAATTCGACAGCGCCAAATCACGGGCTGTTACCGATTCGGTGAGCTGTGCGCTTTGAGCTTCTGCCAGCGTATCAATCGTGTCCTGTACAGCTGCCTCAGTCAACTCTGCTTCCGCTTCCGGCTCGGCTGCTAAGGCATCGGTAATCATCGTACGCAACAGCGTGTAGTTTGCAGTATCAGCCAAATCATTCGACGTAAGATTGATCTTCGAAACTTCTTTGTTCTGAGAGTCTACAATAATCACATCACGTAGTTGAGCTTGCCAATCTTCCCACGCATCCGCTTCACCGTTCTCATCTAGATCTACATCCTGCAACCACGGAATATCATTTCCTGCAGTGATCGACGCATTGCCCGACTCACGTCCCGCAAGATTGATTCCGACTATTTCAATACCCAGACTCGGGTCATTGCTATCAAAGTCATTTTGCATTGTGTTTAGGTGGCCGAATTGATCGGTACAATAGCTGCACGTTGCCAGTCCAAAATAGAACGCTGTCACGTTGCCATCGTAATCTCGTGGCGACACATTCGTGCCAACCAGCGCCGATGTTGTATTGACATCTTCAAGGCTAAAATCGGGAACCTTTTCGGATTCGGGGATTCCGTCGCCATCGTCAACCGCTGCTTGCGACTCGATGCCATATGTATCCGGAAGCCCTGTCACGAAAATAACAGCGGTGTCAGCTTCATCTGATACTTGACGTATTCCATCGCCAGCTTCGGGGCTGAGCACGCCGTAATCCGTGGATGCATCATCACGCACAACGTCCACCACCAATGTATGACTGCCACCATCCCATACTACCGAAGTGTCTTGAAAATCAACCCAAGCAGGATGAGCAGCGATCCATTGTTCTTCGACAGCATCGCCGAACGAACCGATGAGCGTCGGCGGCGCTGGACGATTAAAGAAGTCAAACAACGTCAGCGTACTCGCTTCGCGGCCCTTTTCGGTAAAGTCTCCGTCGGATATCTCCTGCCCTGGGGCAAGCTCGACAGAATATGAATTGGAACTAAACGTAATATCCGGTGCTGCACCTTGGAAACCACCGTCGACCAAAAAACTTGGTTGCGTTTGTGTCACGGTATAGGAACCTGATTGCAAATCCGCGAACTCATAGAGTCCTTGGTCCGACGTTAACATCTCGAGATCGATGCTCTCACCGTCGCTCGTTGTGCCGGTCAAGTGGACCCGTATTCCACCAAGGACTAACTCGTTAGCGCCCTGCATTCCATCGCCGTCGGCGTCAATGTAAACCAATCCCGCTAAACCACCGGGAATATAATCAAAGATCGAAATCGAAACGACAGCGTCGTCGGTTAACCCATCTTCATCAGTAATTGTATAACTAAATGTATCTTGTCCGGAAAATCCTGATGGTGGAGCGTAGGTCAAACTGCTACCACTGTTGATAATATTTATCGTTCCACCTTCTGACGAAGTCGTAACTGATGTAATCGTCAGCAATTCCGCGGGGTCAGGTAAATGTGTATCATTGGCCAGCACATCCAGTTCGTCACCTGGCGAATCAATCACAACCGTAAAGGCATCGTCATTTGCTTGCGGAGAATCTGCAATGTTTCCAACGGTCACCGTTACCGTCGCTTGGGCTGACAGACCGCCCGCATCATTGATCGTATAGCTAAAGGTTTCCGTGCCGAAGAAATCCGGTGCCGGTGAGTACAAGACGGTCAATCCATCTGCACCAATCGATACAACACCGCCTTGATCAGACGTGCCGACGGCAACGACTGTCACATCGCCACCACCTACTGCATTGCTCGAATCATTGTCGAGCACGTCTAGCGGGAAATCAACTACATCTTCATCCACGGGGAATGCGTCGTCACCAGCTGTGGGCACATCCGACGCTGGCTGTAGATTCACGGTTACCGTTGCAGTGTCCTCGCCCCCGTTGTTGTCTCGGATCGTGTACGTAAAAGTATCAGTGCCATCGAAATCGGCAGCTGGCGTATACAACACGAAATCTCCATTGCCGGACAAAGCGACTGTACCGCCTTGAGTGCCCTGAGTTATAAACACAATGCTCAATGTTTCATTTGCGTCTGGCGCAATCGTATCGTTAGCTAGCAAGTCTAGGGCTACGTTACTTGCATCTTCAGTGACGGATGTTATGACGTCATCATTTGCCGTCGGTAAATCCTGAACTGGAAACACCTGTACCCTAACAGTCGCCGAGGCCGCGCCCGTGTTGTTTCCCGCTGTGTAGGTAAAGACCTCTTCACCAAAGTAATCGGGGGCAGGCGTGTAAATCAACGATTTCCCGCCGGCGGCAATCGTAACTGTACCACCTTGAGAGGGTGTGGTCACATCCGAAATTACCAAGGTTGATGGATCTGTATCGCCATCATTGGTCAGTACATTCAAACTGATATTCGAAGAATCCTCGTCAAAATTGAAGATGTCGTCTCCGGGGCTAAATCCAAGATTGATCTGCAACTGCAGTGAATCGTAAATAATCAATTCCGTATTAATTGACTCATTAACGCCAAAAAGTAACGTGTCTGTATGAGGAGAGTTATCAGCAGGATCTGCGGTGAGTGTTAGGGTACCGGCATTGCTCGCGGTCATTGGCAAACTGAACACCAAGAACTGCCCGCCACCCAGTTCCGTGAAACCAGCGGTCGCACCCGCTTCGTCAATCAAATTTGCATTGCTAAAATCACCGGTGTGAACATTTGGATATTGAGTGCCATATGTAAACGGTCCAACGGCGGTTACGAGTTCATCTTGCCACACGATATCCGTATAGCCGGAGAACACACCGCGTGGGGTAGTCCTTATGTCTGTCGTTAACAGTCGTAAGATAAACGAATCACCAACAGTTAGTTCGGTGATGGGACTGCCCTGCAAATCCGTCGCTTCCACAGAGTACTGAACCGAAGCGTCACCCGTTACAGTCATGCTCGAAACCAAATCGCGTGTGTTTCCCGCTCCATCTGTAGCACGAACGGTAAAACTGTTGGCGCCTAACTGGTTCGCTGTGGGCCGCCATGTGAATTGTCCTGAGGCTGCATCGATGCTCATGCCACTTACTGCAGCGGCCAGCGAGTAACTAAACCCAGTGCTACCTTCTTCAGTATTATCAACATCGAATGAAAAATTCGTGGCTAAAGGTAGATTCGCTGGAAATGCAGATTCAAACACACCGACTGCGGAATCGATCGTAATGTCCAGAGCAGTTGAAGCTAAGCTCTCAACACCTTCGGATATTTGAGTCGCAGTTATTGCGGTTAGCCCATCGGCCAGCAATAGGTTGCCAGCAGTGGTAATGTTAACCGAATTCCCGGTAGCCACGGCCGACGCGATTTCCTGAGTACCCGCAAATAAGCGAACCAATGCGCCGTCTTCCACACCCGTCACATCAAATGACAGCCCAGTTGCTACGGAACTATTATTATTGGCCGTTGAATTATCGTCGTCAGCAACACCGGAATCCGATGCGGCAACTAAATCAATCGAAACGGGAGGTTCAACCACTCGGTTGATAAAGTTCTGGTCGGCCAGAGTCTGCCCGACGGCGAGGTCAAAGGAAATCGCTGCATTTGCCGCTGGTGTTGTCTGTTTAAAGGGAGCAGGCACTATCTGCTTTAGTTGATGTGACCCGTTTGGGAGATGGAATAAATACGTCCCATCAGCAGCAGTCAGCACTGAAAACTCATCGGCATCCAAAACATCATCGCCATCGGTATCACTGTACACCGTCAGGCCTGGTAAAGTCTGTTCGCCAGCATCGAACATGCCGTTTAGATCTTCGTCTACATAGACCCGCCCACTGACAACACCGTCGCCAAATGCCTCGCTAATAACAACTAATTGGTTTCCCGGAGCAACGGGTAAATCTGTAAACGCACCCCCTAGGTTCTGGCGACCGATCGCTGCAATAGCGTCCGGTACCGACATATCAAGCACTTGGGCAAACACCGTAAATCCGCCGTTTTGGTTATCCAAGTTGCTCGCGTTGTCAGCTAGGTTTACGAACCACTGGCTCGTTGCACTATCTGGGTCTCCGCTTAGCTTGGCCATGGCAACGGTGCCACGAGTATTGGAAACACTGAATTCATTAACTACTGGCGCGTTTGTCGGAATTGAAGTTAAGTCATTCACGCTGTTTAGAGTTGTACTGGGAGTGGCAAAACCACCACCTTGCACAATAAAACTCGGTATCGAACGATGGATTATAGAACTGTTGTAATCATCATCGGAAACATAATTCAAAAAATTCGTTACTGAATTGGGAGCGGCATTGGGCAACATTTCCAATAGCATCGTTCCTTGGGCTGTGTCTAATCCCACAATTGCTGCGGATCCAAAATCCAAAACAATGCGATCGTTGTCATGGATCTCATAGCCTTCGTAGGAATGCACTGGCGTACCATTGACATACATACGGACAGTATTAGTTGCGTCCGTAACATTGCCTAGCAACTCAGTTTCACTAAACGTTGCGGACGTGTTGTTGCCGGCGTCACCCGCGTTGTCTCGCCAAGTTGCAAACACATCATCCAGCGTTGCATAGGAAGTCGGCGTGTCGACCACCGTGTCACCATCGATATCCGCAGGCGAAATGTTAATCGTCGATCCCGCCGCCGACGTGTGGACGAAGGCTGTATTGGTTCCGCCAGTCACACCTAGATTTGCTGGTAGGTCAACCAATCCTCCGTTGACATACACAAATACTTCGGCAGAAATTGTATCGCCCAAATCGTGGGAGGGACTAGCCCCATGGGGAGTATCCGTAACACCGTAAAGCATCTGTCGTGCTTCGAGGTTTTCTACGCTTAGTGCAGCGAGGAAGTTGCTGCGACGACGTTTGTTTATTCGGTTGAGCATGTTATTACGGGATTTCATAGAAGTCATTTCACTTGAAAAGGACAAATCAGCTACCCCCAATATGGGTGCAGAATCATACTATTATTTTCGGCAATCCGTGTTGACTCAGGATAATCACAGAATCAAAATCGTGCAGTAAAAAGGCGCGGTTTTTTGCTCTTTTAACAGCTGGGGCGGTTTTTTCGACTTTAACGATTCCAAAGAGTCGCAAATTAGCCCGTTTGGCACAATATCGAAGATATTTCACGCCGTGTTTCGCGTACTATCCGAAGTTTCCATACGTTTCGATTTGCAAGCAATGCATCTTGTGCAAGTCAGCCATTGACCTAGATCACGATCGATAAAGCTCGTGACATTCCGTGCACGATTGAGTCATCACACCCACGGCACTGGCAGCGCGATTTGCGTCGTTAAGCTTGATCGCGTCAAGTAGTTCTAGGGCACCAGATTTCATTTGATTCGCATACCCTGCGTAATCTTCGTCGTCACCGTCCTCCATTTGCGGACGAGTGAAAATATGTGATATTGCCGCGACAATTTCAGCTTCATGTAAGATCGTCTCTTTGTTGGACTCAAACTCTTGGGCACTGGAAGTCATTGGCGACAACCGCTCGTCCACCGCAACTTCAAGCCGTTGCATCATCGGAGCGCGATCTACAACTAGCGACCAGTTGAAATCCTCCACATTGGTTTTAGCGTCAACCGTTGCACCTCCCAACAAATCCTGTAAATCAGCTTTTCGCAGCCTCGCTTCATTATAGGCTTGAGTACTACCAACCTTGCAATTTCCAGCCGTGCGAGCAAATACGTCACGAATCCCAGTCGATTGCGCCTTCCAACGGACGTCGCCATCAAACTCGGCAATAATCCCAAACATCGCTGCCGCTATTGAGAATTGGTAACGGGCATTTTGATATCCACCACCGGAAAATTGCGACGGTTTATCGACTCCGCGATCAACCGCTAGTTTGATCGCCTTCACTTCATCTTCAATTGTCGGCGCGGAGATCAATGCTGCCCACTTTCCCGTCATCCCGCCACCAGTGGCGGGATCGGTACCCACGCTGCCGGTATTAACGCCACCAACGGTCGGCGCTGTGTTAATTTGCCGAGCACCGGCAAGCTTTTCTAACACTTTACTGAAGAAAATAGTCTTGATGCGACCCTCATCTTTAAACTCGGGAAATTTAACTCGCTTCGGATTCGACTTGTCTTGGCCGAAAACAAAGATTACTGGGCAGACAATCAGCATCAGGCCAATTATCAATAAGTGTCGTCGCAAATTAAATTTCATGATTTTGTCTGCCTTAGCAACTAAATAGTTTTCCGAGTATCCAGAGTTCTCAGGTGTTATCATCGCCCTACGTTTATTAGTGACTCTTATTACTCTATATTATTATTCTCGGCAATCCAAAAGGCAACCGTTGGCTTGATGTAAAAAATCGACTAGTTGAATCATTAATTAAATAATGCGAAACTCCTCCGACCCTGACGAAGAAACATATCTACTCGATATTTCGCGACGTGCTATGGCCTGTCAGTTTCAGATTTTGCTAAACGCCGACGAGCAACACTCATCCGCTGAAACAGCCGTCGAAGCACTAGATCTAGTCGAAGAACTAGAAGCACAACTGTCCATTTTTCGCACCGAGTCGCAAATCACCCGCATTAATCAACTTGCAGCGGAAAATCCACAGACGATATCCCCTGAAGTATTCCAGCTGTTATCTTTGGCTAAACAGATTTGGCAAGAAACCGATGGCGCCTTCGATATCACGTCGACACCACTGTCTAAAGCCTGGGGATTTCATACTCGGCAAGGCACTTTACCTCTGTCCGAGGACATAATCTCCGCTAAACAGAGCATTGGCTGCCAATTCCTACAGCTTAAAAACAACGCCGTCTCATTCGATCATCCGCAACTAGAAATTAACCTCGGTGGCATCGGCAAAGGTTACGCTTTGGATCGTTGCCACCAACATTTTTCCAGCCAGCAGATTGAAAACTACTTGCTACATGCCGGACACAGTTCCATATTAGCTCACGGCAAACGCAAGAATTTGACAACGAAAAACAGAGGATGGCAAATCGCACTGCGCCATCCACTAATCCCGCAACGCCAACTCGCAAACGTTTGGTTACAAAATAAAGCAATCGGAACCTCCGGAGATGCCAACCAGTTTTTCTATCACCAGGGAAAACGCTACGGACACGTGATCGACCCTCGCAGCGGTTGGCCGGTACAACATACCCTGTCGGCAACTGTCATTTCTCACAGCGCCGCAGCAGCGGATGCCCTCGCCACCGCTTTCTTCGTGATCGGACCTGAGAATGCAACGCGATATTGCCAACAGCATCCAGATACATCCTTCATCATTGCCGCGCCCGGTGAACGCAATCGGGTAATTAAATTACACATTTTTGGGATTGAAAAAGAAGATTTGGAAGTCACCGCCAACAACGTCGAACTGGTCGAGTACTAACGCAATTGAATTTTTACGTCGGCAGCGATTAGCTGTGAGGACTGCCTCTGCAATGTCCCCTTTGCCAGACCTTGCAGCTTCTCAATCTGAGCGAGCGCCCCGCGTCGTAGTAATGGGTCACCTCTCTTTGCTAAAATAAGCCACGTAATTGGATTCATGCGCAAACTAGTCACTACTTTTTCCACCGTATCTGACTCCAATGAAATCAGGCTTTGTGATATCCGCCGTAAGCGAACCCGTTGTTCCGTGGATAGAGTGCTCTTGTCAATTCCAGCTAGAAAACCTATCAACGGTCGGCCGAGCATTCGCAACTGTCGATCAGCAACTTGACGCTCGGCAAATGTCGGCGAATTCAATTGTTTAATAAATGAACGTACAGCATCGTAGTCGCCTCCACTTTGATTCAAAGCAATTCGGCTAAGCATTCTTAGGACTTCATTAAACCGCAATTCCAAGTCCAAACGTGGGCTCAGACGTGATAATACATCGGTGAGACACTGCCGGTCTTTAGCCGGCATCGCAAACATGGCTAACCATATTTGATTGGACTGATAAGTACGTGTTTCGTTGAGCCGTGAGATTTCAATTTCAAGTGGTTGAGCGTGGTTTTGACGCACGTTAACTCGATATGAATCGTCCAAGCCATCTTTATTATCGAAACGCTGATAATCGAATTGAAATACGCCACTCGTATCATACTGCAGTTGCAGCGATTGCCGCGGCGACGTCAAATCGTATTTCAATGAAAACTCGCTTCCGCGGGTACGCACAACGGCATGTTCGTCAGCGTCGAGCGTTGCGTGATGAAGCGACAAACTACGACTTTGCATCCGGCGAATATATCGGCTACCTATTCGACCATTGATGACATCAAAAGAAATCCAATTCAAACGCACAATGAACGGCTCTAATAACTCCACGTCCTCTTCCGGAGATTGAGCCACCGCAAAAGACGGAATTAGTACCAACAAAAATAGTAGGAGATAATATCGAGAGCAGTATCTAAAGATATGAATTCTTAGAGAGAACGCGCTACAGACAGTCATTAACTGCCTCCTTGCTTCGCCCCCAGTAGTTTTATTTCAAACCTTACAATAATAAGCAACGCTAAGTGTAAACAAATGCGTTTATTCACTAAATAGCGATTCCGACAGCGTCTCTACCGGTTCGATTCTTCCAGTGTGCGTTGGACGCGTTGTAACTCTCGTCCAAGATTCTCTAACTGCTGCCCTAATTCTTCTACAACATTTTCCAACTCATCACGAGCAGGACGATCGTCTTGGTCAGGTCGTGGCCTATCATCTTGCCTGTGCATTTCATCGACTTTCCGCTCAATCATTTGGGCTAAATCCCCAAACCCGCCAGCGTGTAGGTGTTCCAATGCAGCCTGCAAATGTCTCACCCGCTCGCCGATCTCGCCTCCATTGTCGCGATCCGGTCGAATTTCTCGACCGTCATCGTTTCCGTCACGGTCTCTATTAAAATGCTGTCTTATCTCTTGCAATTCAGCGGTCAATTTTTCAAGATACTGACCGGCTTCACGAGCCTGTCCTTCATCGCCGTCTTCTTGGGCCTTGCGATAGATATTCTTCACATCTTCCATTTTGTGCAATAGCTGCTCATAGTGCTTGCGAAGTTCTTGTTCGCGGTCACCATCGCGTTGCTGATCACCTTCACGTTCGCGACCGTCATCGTTTCCTTCACGCTCCCTACCAAAATGCTGTCTTAGCTCTTGCATTTCACGGTTCAATTTTTCTAGATGCTGGCCGACTTCTCGCGCCTGTTCCTCATTACCTTCTTCTTGAGCCTGGCGATAGATTTTTTTCGCATTTTCCATTTTG
>CAWVZW010000073.1:0-16950 GCA_963934735.1 uncultured Planctomycetaceae bacterium | reverse complement strand
GCCGGCATAGGTTTGTTGCCTGGTGCGAACGGGTTGTTCCCAACTGGAGGTGTCGGATTAGCTGGGACAGGTTTGTTACCTGCCGCGAACGGATTGTTGCCCGCTGGGGGAGTTGGATTCGCGGGAACTGGCGTAGGCATGGGTGTTGGCGTGTTGCCTTGAACGTTGGCTAGCGGATCTTTATCGTCAACGCTTGGGATTGTGTTTGATTTCGATGAGGTCACATTTGCGGGGTTGCTTTTAACTCCAGCGATGTTGCTCGGGGCAAATGGATTGCTTTGGCGAATCGTAGTTTCAGCGTCAGTGGGAATGCTCGGCGCCGCTGGCTTGCGTAATACCGCTGCTTCATCGCTTTGCTGTTGTTCGTAGCGAGCTTGTAAGCGGACCTTTTCAGCGGCGACTAATTCTAGACGTGCCTGTTTACGAAGCTTTTCAATTTGTAGTCGTGGTTGCCCTTGGATACGTTGCAACGCAGTAGATATTTTATAAACTCCGCGATCGTCAAGGGCTTCTATAGCAGCACCCTTCTTAAGGTCCGCCAAACTAGCTTCGTCGTTTCCGAGTTTAGCGTTGGCTAGTCCACGGAAGTAATACGAACGGGGATCATCCGTATCTTTACTGATAGTTGCTGTCAAATAACGGACTGCGGATTCATAGTCGCCGTTGTAATAGGCGTGGACACCCTGTCCATATAAGACGCGGTGTTGAGCGTCTTGAGCAACAGCGCAAGGAATCAACAATGCAAACATACAAATAGATAAGATAGACGTAGTGCAATAGGCCCTAAACATAATAGGTTTCCCTTTGGGGTCATGGGACGTGGTCGGCGTTAACAGCCATGTGCATGTTAACGATTGTTAGAGAATCATAAAGATAGTCTAGACACGTCAGTTCTATATTAAAGGAAGGTTAGTTCGATACTATTTAATCGTACCATTAAACGAATTGTACACGGTTAAAACTATACTTTCATGCCTAAAGACGGAAAAAATGCCAGTCCCAGGATTCTAGGTCGAGGCTAGTCGGCATGACATTTTCACCTAACTGACACAACCGATATAACCGTTAGACTCGATATAAAGCTGCGCAAGACGGGCAAACAATTCCGGTAAGTTAATAAATAGACGAAACAGGAGCTAGGGCAAAATGCGATGTATAGGGTGTAAGGGAAACGTAAGCAATATGCGTTGTCTTTGCCGACGGTCCGATTAGCGTGTTTTCGCTCAAATTGATCGTGATAAGCCCGGGTCGGGATTATCGAGTCTTATAGATTGAATCACACGCGGTACGTAGCTTCTGCCGTTCGTCTTTGGGAGACACGTGGTTCATTTCTTCAAAGACTCGATTATCCCGCCCCGTTTTTTTATGCGCTGTGAGTGTGGCACACTTTACCACGCCTTTTTTATTTCGATTGCGACTAGTGGATTAACCATGGCTGCAGTGGCAATGTGTACCGCTTGAGCACCGGCCGCCAAATAATCACGCACATCCTCTACCTTGCTCACTCCGCCGACTCCAATGAGTTTGATATCCAAATTATGTTCAGTGATCATATCATTCAAGGACTTGGTTTGAGCGACAGAAGCTTGTAGCGTAGCTTTACCGCAGATACCTCGTCGCTGTCCCTCGAACATTAACGTGCCGTTTTGGTCGAGAACTTGCGTGGCGATACTATTGGTCATTGCGAGGGCGTCCAGATGCCCGTTTAGATGCTGGATTAGTTCCAGGGATTCATCGTCATTATTTAAGCGTCCGATTTTTCCGATCAGCGGTGTATCACCAATTGCAGCGCGGATGATTTTAACCACCGTCGCGCAATCTGCCGGATTTTGAAATAGTTGTCCATCGCAGGTAGAAACATTGGGGCAGGAGAAGTTGGCTTCAATACAGTCCGCACCGCTTTCAACTGCGAGAGAAGCACACAGCGCATAGTCTTCTGCTAGCCGCTCGAGGGTCCAATCCGGCTGGACCGTTCCAACGATGGAAACGGAAAGTACTTTACCGCTTGGCAGTTGTTGTCGAGTTTCCGCGATGTCCACTTGCCAATCGATAGGATCCTGAGAGGGCATGCCATAGGAGACAGCCCAACTCCCGTCCATCGTAGTCGCTTGTGACACAGATTGCTCGCCGCCAAACAGTGAAGCTGTATCGACGGGCACTAAATTTGGCAGCGGGTAGCATTCGTGGAATCCACTACGCACAGTTTTATACGTCACGACATCAAAACCGAGACTGGCGTAATACAAGCACCATTTTCCATTAAGCAGTGGTCCGGCCGGAACACCTAATGGCGAATGGACCGGCAAGCCGCAAAACGAAAATTCCCCATTGGAAGATTCGGCAGAAACGGTTGGCACGGACAAACTTACAGCCGCGGGAACATGTTCATAATTCCAGCGGTACGACTTCTGGCGATCATACGTTTGCACAGCGAGTATTCCAGCGAGAGTTAGTCGAGTCGTTTCACTCGGAGGTTTTTGAAGTAAACAACACTTTTAGGATCATGAGCTTGTAGGCAAAACGTCCCGTCAGTCAATTTACGTCCTGGTTGCTTCGCATTGGGAAGTTTTCCAGTCGGTTCGGTGTAATCTACCTGTAGTTTTCCATCCAGCCAAATTTTAATCTGCTTGCCTTGTACGACGACACGAGTTTCATACCAGGTGTTGTCTTTTACTGGCGGATCTGAAATATCAACAATTCCATATAGACCGCCCGATTTCTTTGGATCTCCATGAGTCACGTTAACCTGAACTTCATAGCCCTTTGATGGCCAGCCTTCCTGCTGAAATTTGGTGTGAAAGTAGATTCCAGCATTGCTGCCAGGAGTAGTCATCACATCCACTTTCAATTCGAAATTCTTAAATGGTTTTTCGGTTTCGTAAAACAGGTGACTGCGTGGCCCTGCACAAACTAGCATGCCATCTTTGACAGACCAGGAATCTACATTTTCACTAGCTTTCCAGCCATCGAGGTTTTTCCCGTTGAATAGTGATTTGAACCCGTCCTCCGCTGTTAGACTAGGGACCGTCACAAAAAGTGCAGCTAGGGCAGTTAGGACTACAAAATGGAAAGGTTTACGATTCGTAATTCGATTTAAATACATAATTCAGGTTCTTTCTCTGAGGAAGAGGTTAATGGTGGTTTACTGGTCAATCGCCGGTGAGGCATTACCGCCGAGCACGTTCGTGTTTTAGTGGTAACCAAGCACCGTTTTCAGCGGAACTGGCAACGCATTGTTGGATAAAGTACATACCTTCGACTCCGTCGTGAACATTTGGAAACACAGTATCCCGTCGTTCGTATTCGCGATCCATCGCCCTATCTATCATAGTATCAAACGCTGAGCGATACACGTTCGCGAACGCTTCGAGAAATGCTTCAGGGTGTCCACTCGGTAAACGACAGGCACTGGCCCCGGCTTCGTTCATAAACGGAGCATTGGGATCGCGAGTATAAATTTTGAGTGGTTGCCCGTTGGCTCGAACAATCAACTTATTGGGTTCTTCTTGTCGCCATTGAATCGCACCAAGTGTTCCATCAATTTCGATCGACAGATCGTTTTCACGACCATGGCTAATCTGCGAGGCTGTTACGGTCCCGAGACCACCATTGTCATATCGAATAATCGCTGTGCCATAGTCGTCTAGTCGACGACCTTCTTCAAACGTTTTTAAGTGGCAGCTGATTTCGGCGGGCAACAATCCAGTCATATAGCGGCCCAGATTATATGCGTGTGTAGCGATATCGCCAAAGCAACCCGCTGCGCCGCTTTTAGCGGGGTCGGTTCTCCACGCGGCTTGTTTTTGTTCATCGGTTTCCAAGCGAGTTCTTAACCAGCCCTGAATGTAGTTTGAGCGTACGGCTTGGATTTCACCTAATTCACCATTGAGTATCATTTCACGAGC
The DNA here is from genome assembly GCA_963934735.1 of uncultured Planctomycetaceae bacterium. Classification (GTDB taxonomy): domain Bacteria; phylum Planctomycetota; class Planctomycetia; order Pirellulales; family Pirellulaceae; genus UBA721. Next base: position 13,045 of record CAWVZW010000073.1, on the reverse strand, counting down.
TTGTCGCACTAGTGGATACCCGGTGTAGTTATGCGAGACGGCGAACACGACGTTGGATTGATCAACGGTAGTAGCTAATTCTTCAGCTTGGGCCAAGTCAAATGTCATGGGTTTATCGCAGATCACATTGAATCCAGCCTCAACCGCAGCTTTAGCAATTTCAAAGTGGGTAAAGTTTGGAGTAGCGATAGAGATGAAATCAATTCGCTCATCTGCTGGCAGATTCAATTCCGATTCGATCAATTCCTGATAGCTTCCATAGGCACGATCCGCATGGATGTCATAATCTGGTGCAGACGCTTTTGCGCGTTCTGGATTAGATGAAAGTGCTCCGGCTACTAAGGCCGCTCGGTTGTCGAGAACGGCCGCTATGCAATGGACTCGCCCAATAAATGAACCTTGGCCGCCGCCGACTAATGCCATGCGTAGTTTTCTGTTTAAGTCGTTGTTCGTAGCCATTTCCGCTCCTGCTAATTTCTGCTTAGTTTGGTGGGGATACAGAAAAATACTGCTGCAGCTAAATCAAGCTAGCGCAAATCGCCCACAATTTGATGTGATAAAAAACTTTCTTTCTTCTTTTCTATCATATCAAGCGTGTTGATTAAACTCGGTCACAGCAGAACAATTACTAACAAGTAGCAAATCATTGGTATTTTCCCATACGCCTAGCAATCTACCACCGTCACCGCATAGGTCAAATATACTAGCACTGGTTATTTTTTATATAGGTTTTGCATATAATAGAAGCGAGTACTAGTATTGCATTGAGAATACATAAACCAACATAATCGAGCTTCAACTGAGATACAGCCTTGGGGCATGTTGTTCGTTAAACTTAACAGCAAACGGAATCATTATGAAGAAAAGATCTTTTATACTAGGTGTTGGTTGCGGGCTGCTTTTTGGCGTTGGCATGGTGATCGGCACGATTGTCGGAATCAGTACTATGGCCACCCCAAACGCTTCTACCGCTGGGTTTGAAATTGACGGCAAGGTCTTGCAGGCTGCGGCGGGCGACAGTTCCGATAAATTTGCGATCGCGACGGGGAAGATTTCCGATACTGCTGAGGGTGTATTTATGCTCGATGGCTTAACGGGTGATTTACAATGCCTTGTGCCCTACACTCGCAAAGGTAGTTTTGGCGGAATATTCACGACCAACGTGTTTGCTGACCTCAATATTGTCGCTACCAAAACCCCGCGATTTATAATGGTCACGGGCGAGGCAAATTTCTCGGGCAACACACGTCCTGGGAATTGTATTGTCTATGTTGTCGACGCATCCACAGGAAACTACGCAGCCTATGGGGTTCCTTGGAATCGTCAAATGGAAACAACAGGTCTACCTCAGCAAGGCCAATTGATTGGCTTAAAGGCTGGGAGCGCTCGTAATATCAAGATTCGCCAATAGGATTGCCATTTTGATTGTTCAAGTGAACGAGCAAGCGGTTGAAACGACCACAGGTATCACGATATTAGATCTGCTTAAACAGCTAGACCTAACCACCCGATATATTGCAGTTGAAGTAAATCTGAACATTGTGCCGTTTGAAGACCATGGCGATACCATATTGCATGACGGTGACCAATTAGAGGTCGTAACACTTGTTGGTGGTGGATGATTGGTTTCTAACAAAACTAGAATCGTTTAACGTTAAGGATAGGACTGTCAGAACAATGGGGACTGTAGTAGCCAACGATTTGGATGTACTCGCGCTGGAAGATAACCCATTGAAAATTGGGCCATTCGAGCTCAATAGTCGCTTGATTGTAGGCAGCGGTCGCTATGAAAATGCGACGATGATGCGACAAGCCTTAGATCTATCCGGATCGGATTGCATTACGGTTGCCATTCGTCGCGAACGATTGCATGACGCTTATGGTGATAATCTTTTGGATCACATTGATTCTGACCAGACAATTTTGCTCCCGAATACAGCAGGTTGCTACAGTGCCCAAGACGCCGTCCGCGTAGCGCATTTGGGCCGAGAAATACTGCGAGCATTAGGTAACCCTGGAGCGGATTGGGTGAAGCTAGAATGCTTGGGTGACAGTCGCACCCTATTACCTGATCCAATATCTACACTCGAGGCAACCAAGCAGCTCGTGGCAGATGGATTCCATGTGTTGTGTTACACCACGGATGACCCGGTTACCGCTCGGCGATTAAAACAAGCGGGCGCAGCAGCAGTCATGCCCGCTGGCAGTCCTATTGGCTCTGGGCAGGGCATTCTCAACCCCAACAACATTCGTATCATCTTGGAATACCTCAAAAATGACGACCCGGAATATCCAGTAATCGTAGACGCAGGCATCGGCACTGCCAGTGATGCGGCTCAAGCAATGGAGTTAGGCGCCGATGGTGTACTGCTCAATACCGCAATAGCTCATGCTCGGAAACCGCTCCTCATGGCCACGGCTATGAGACACGCGACGCTTGCGGGTCGGCAAGCTTTTCTCGCAGGACGCATTCCGAAGCGGCTTTATGCCGCCGCTAGCAGTCCTCTGGAAGGCGTCATTGCGACCCATCCATTTCCTCGAAATAAAACGAAATGACGGGCGCAGATTTTATTCATCCCGCAGATATTCTTGGCCCCGGCGGGCGCATCGCTGCTCGCCTAGAACGTTATGAACATCGCCAACAACAACTCGACATGGCCGCTGCAGTCTCGGACGCGTTAACCAACAGTAAACACTTGGTCGTGGAAGCGGGCACCGGTGTAGGGAAAAGCTTTGCTTATTTGGTCCCCGCGATATTGGCTGCCACGGAGCCCGACGATCAACTTGTATTGACCGCGGACGGTGAAAAACGGAATCGTCGCATCATTATTTCTACGCATACCATTAGTTTACAAGAGCAGCTTTTGAATAAAGATATACCGCTGCTCAACAGCGTTATTGCGCGAGAGTTTTCGGCCGTATTGGTCAAAGGTCGCGGTAATTATTTAAGTCGGCGACGGCTGAAATCGGCGTTGCAAAAATCAACGACGTTGTTTGACGGTGCTGATGAGCAAACGCAGTTGTATCAAATTCGTGATTGGGCAAGTGCCAGTACAGATGGCAGTCGCAGTAGTATGGCATTTCGTCCTCAATCAAGTGTATGGGACGAAGTTGCTAGTGACTCAAGTAATTGTATGGGCTTTGCCTGTGAGTCGCATAAAAGTTGTTTTTACTATCAAGCTCGACGACGGATGGAACACGCTCAATTGTTGATTGTGAATCATGCGTTGTTTTTCAGCGATTTGGCTCTCCGCGGGCAAGGTGCTAATATTCTGCCGGACTACGATGCGGTGATCTTCGACGAAGCCCACACTCTTGAATCCGTAGCCAGTGAGCATTTGGGGCTGAGCGTCTCGTCGGGACAGGTGTCTTATATCCTCAGAAAATTATTTAATGACAGCACCAACAAGGGTTTACTTGTTGGCAAAGGCCATGAGCAAGCGCAACGTCAAGTTGTCCGGTGTTACATTGCTGCGGATGAATTGTTTGACGAAGCGCTACAATGGAAATTAGATCATCCAAAAAGTAATGGGCGTATTTATTCTAAGTTAGTGTTCCCGAACCCGCTGAGCCCAGAGTTGTCGGCGCTAGCGAATATGATTCGCCAAATCGCAAATGACATTGATGACAAGGCTGAGCGGATGAATTACACGGCAGCTGTTTGGCGACTTTCAACACTAGCGGATGGGATCCAACATTGGTTAGTCCAAGCGAGTGAGGATATGGTGTACTGGCTAGAAGCTCGTAAAGCCCGTCGAGGATCCAAAGTATCCTTTAAGTCTGCACCAATCGATATTGGCGCGGCGATGCGAAGCGAGTTGTTTGAAAAAGTGCCAAGTGTCATCATGACTAGTGCGACGTTGGCCGTGGGCACTGAGGACAAGTTCAATTTCTTTAGGTCACGAATTGGGCTTACAGAATCAGAAACATCGAAACTTGGATCACCGTTTGACTACGAACGTCAGGCGGAATTGATCTTAGTGAGCGGCATGCCAGACCCGAGCAAAGATAAAGAATCGTTTCGAGCACACTCGGTCGAAATGTTAAAGCGATACATCAGACGTACCGATGGACATGCTTTTGTCTTATGCACAAGTTACGATTTGCTGCGATTTTTATCATCTGCTTTAACCCCCTGGCTCGCCGAACAGCAGTTGGGATTGTTAACACAAGGTGATGGTATTGGACGCACGGAGTTACTGGAACAGTTCAAGAAGAATCCACAAAGTGTACTGTTTGGTACGGACAGTTTTTGGCAAGGAGTAGACGTGCCCGGTGAAGCACTGCAAAACGTCATCATACCGCGGTTGCCTTTTAGTATGCCGGATCATCCGTTGTTGGAAGCACGCTTAGATCAGATTAAGGCCAATGGCGGTAATCCGTTTATGGATTATCAGTTACCTGAAGCAACGATTAAATTCAAACAGGGCTTTGGTCGATTAATCCGTACGCAGACCGATACGGGTATTGTCGTCGTCTTGGACCCGCGGATGCGAACACGATTCTATGGCCAGATCTTTCTGGACTCCTTGCCGCCTGTACAGGTCAGTGAAGAGTTTGTGTACGACTACGAATGAGTCCGTGCTTTAATTCGCGAGCGGTGATTAGTCATCGGTGGATTTACCGTTGATGATTTGCAGAGGCGGGTCGGTACGAGGCTTGGGGATCGTTTGCGGCCGGCGTTCGATCGGTTTTGCGACAACATTACCCGGAGATGCTTCCTGTCGTTGGCGGATATATTGAGCACCTTCGGGGCTGTTCAAATATATTTTCAAAGGAGATTGCCATTGTGGTTGACCGCCAATCACGGGTGTCCAGCCGGTTACAAATGGTCGCCAACTACCTTGGCTAATGGAACCATATCCGCCGTGAGGAACCGTTAGAAATGGGGCCGTCATCGTCATGCTTCGCTGAGAACCTTGACTTGCCCACAGATTAAACCCACCTCTCAAATTTCCATTACGAAATCCATACCCAAAATGGGCATCGCGGCCGTTGTATCCACCATAGGTTGGATAAACAGGGGCACCCCAATTGAAAAACCAGCCGCCGCGGCGACCACTTTGGTTTAAAAACATGGATGAGCCAAATGACTCGTACCAGGAATCTTGTATGTTCCAGTGGGGTGTGGTGATCGTCGCTTGCTGTGCCTGGACCTGTTGCGTATCCAATATGCCGCTGCATAGTGCGACAACAAGAAACGTGGAAATCAGTAATCGTTGAAATGGATAGATCTTCATAATACGAAAGTTCGCGGTAAAACGAATAGTTGCATTTATATATATGTTGTATTTCTATTGTTTCGCCACAAACACCAAAAGGCCAATAAAAAATGACGGAACTACGAAAAATATTACAAGTGTCACAAATGCTTGCGCTGGCGTTTTCTGGTGTGTACGAGTTATTCCGTACCCTAGATGCAGCATAAAATAAAATGGGATAATCAGTGGTGCGACAAGTGGAGTTAGCAGTGTGAGTTGTAAAATAGCACCTAGGCTATATCCAATCATACGCGTAGTTGTCTCGAAAGATTTCGCGTTGCCACCTAAAAGCAGCATTCCGGTATGCAGAATGGCTCCGCCAGCAAACATCAAGAATGGTATTAGCACGGCACCACTTACTAGCCAGGCGCCAAGTCCGATTCCGTAGTTAATCGCGAGTTTATTGTAATCGATGCCAGGCATATGTTCCGCTGCGAGCATACAGGCAATTGCGAGTATAGGTAGGCTGCTTATTGCAAGAAAAACGGTACCCAAAACGAGCCCTGCGAAGGCATAGCCGACAGGATTTCCCAGTCCGTCATCTTCGAACATATTTGTGAAAGCGTCCCCGGGACGAATCAATAATAACTTTGTCGTGGCCCACATCTTAGATTGGCCCCTATCGGCACTTTCCCAAGGTAGACCCTGTCGCTTAGCAGCGGGTTGTTGATTGCGAGATAAACGGGACCGACTAGGCGCCCCTGCTGCTAGCGGAGATTCTTGGGTGCCTTCAGTAGTTGAGTTTAATGTAGCGGCAGTCCAAGCGGTTGCCTGGAGTGGCTTATCTGGTTTATATCCCGCTAGCAAATCTTCGTTTCCTGAGCCAATGGTAATTGCCGCAGGTGTAGAACCGACTTCTCCATGAGGTTTACTCGGGACTCGGAAGCGATTGATGGTGGAATACTTTGGAATATCGACGTTCGCTTTACAGTGCGGGCAGCGACCTTTTTTGCCGGCGTGTTGGTGGGGGACTTTGACAGGCATATTGCATTTTGAACATTCAAATTCTATTTTTGATGCATCTGCCGTAGAGTCACTTGCGCTAGATACTGCTTCTCCACGATTTTCCACAAGCGGCAAGCTAAGACGTAAGAGCGTATTACATTTTGAGCATTGTATTTTTTTGTGGGCTTTTGTGACGGGGATTCCGAGTGTTTTGTTACAACAAGCGCAACTGAACCGAATCAGAATTTGGTCGTCTTTTTTGTGGTGAGATCCCTGCTCGACCAGTACTGTGCATTTACCGAGTTTGATATCTTCTTCGTGTGCAGTGATATCGGTTACGGGAATTTCCATTACCGCTTTGCAATGCGGACAGGCACCGTGTTTACCCGCAGCAGCAGGTGGCGCTCGCATGGGCGACTGGCAGCTTTTACAAAGGAATTCTATCGTCAATGTACTAGCGTTTGAAAAAGAGGAGTTAGCAATTGGATAAGGTATTTCATTCTATACCATCGATAGCAGAGTCAGGAAAAGATTTATGTTTTCACTCACCGAGTCGATGCAGTGGATATAAAGTCACATCGACGACATTAGTAATTTACAATCGCACGGCCACGCCAAGTTCCCGCATTCGTTGTTTAGCGGCAGTGATTGTATATTCGCCAAAATGAAATATGCTCGCCGCCAGGGCCGCGTTTGCTTTGCCGATCAAGATCGCATCGGCCAAGTGATCGGGACTGCCTGCCCCGCCACTTGCAACAACAGGAATCGAGACAGCTTGAGCAACGGCGGCGGTAATTTCGAGGTCGTAGCCATCTTTCGTGCCATCACAATCCATACTCGTTAAAACAATTTCACCGGCCCCAAGTTCTTCGACTTGTTTGGCCCATTGCACGGCTTCCAAACCGGTTGGCGTGCGTCCACCATTAATATGGACTTCCCAAAATTCCTCTCCGTCACGGTCAACTCGTTTAGGGTCAATATTCACGACGATGCATTGACTGCCAAACTTCCTTGCTGCTTCGCGTACGAATTCTGGATTAGTACAAGCGGTCGAGTTGATAGAAACTTTATCGGTCCCAGCATTGAGGAGCGCTCGAATATCCTCGATGGTACGAATCCCTCCACCAACGGTTAGCGGCATGAAGACTTGCTCTGCTGTTCTCTGAACGACGTCGATCATAATATCGCGTTGTTCGTGACTGGCAGTTATATCTAAGAATACTAGTTCATCAGCGCCCTCGCGTTCATAACGAGCCGCCACTTCGACAGGGTCGCCGGCATCACGGAGGTTAACAAAATTCGTTCCTTTAACCACTCGACCATGTTCAACGTCGAGGCAAGGAATGATTCGATTAGCTAGCATTAAATAAGTATTCCTAGCATCTAGCTCTTGTGGACTTTGGCAATCGCTGTTTTTGCAACTTCGATGCACTGTTTGATTTCAGCGATTGGGTTTGCCGGATTCGCTTCGTACTCTAAAGAGATAGAGCCATCTGCTGGGAATCGAGTTTTCTTCAGAGCAGTAAACATTCCGACTACATCAAGATGCCCTTTGCCAATGATGACATTGTGCGATTGCTTTTCTTGTTTTGCTTCATCTTTGATGTGCAACGCATAAACTCTTCCTTTGAGCTGATACACGGCTTTGACGGGATCTTGTTTGCTACGAATAAAATGTCCCGTATCGACACAGGATCCAATCAACGGATGGTGGTCTTTTATGGCATTAGCTACAGAATCGATCGAATCATAGATTGCTCCGGGGCCATGATTATGGATAGCGATGCGGATGTTGTATTGAGCGACAAGTTTGTCGAGCGATTCAAAAGCGTCAGCGGTCGGATTTGCTGTAATGCATTTCACGCCGATTCGTTTCGCAAAATCAAAGATGCTTTTGTTTTTGTCATGGTTACTGTTAAAACCCCACACTCCGTGAGCGACCATGTTAATGTCGGCAGTTGTGAGAAGTTGATTCAATGCCTTGAGGTTTTCGCCGGCAATGTCCTGCGGTACGTGTTTTTGGTAGAACTCGACATAATGCAAACCCATCGCTTGGATATGTCGAATAGCATCGTGTAGTCCAAAGCCACGCAGCGAGTAGCTTTGTATACCTATGGGCAGCCCTAAAAATGGACCATCGGCTCCTAACAAAGTAGGAAGATCAAACATTGCGATCCCCGCAGCAGAGGCTGCCGTAGTGGTTAAAAACTTGCGTCGTGCAATGGTTGCGTTATTGCTGGGAGCATTCATGATTGATTCACCAAAAAGAAAAACTAAGTAAAACGTTCGTAATCGTTATAAAGGTCAGTATATGATATTAAGGTATGTAGGATAAGCGTTGTAAATTGGTTTTTAGTATTGGTTTAGTACCTTGTTGCCATGGTTGCACTTAAAAGGTGATAAACCGTAGTGGTGGCGTTTATTACGGAAGCAATCCTTTAGAAAAACCGTGTGCTATACTTGCCATAGTACCTTAGAACATAAACAATCCGTTTTACGACTTTTCCCCTTTTATTTTCGATTATGACCCAAGCTTCACGGAGCATTAGCAGATGGCATCAACTGAACAGGCTACCCCTATTACAGATCAAGATGCAGCACGTTTTTTGCAGGACCGCAAAGAGCTTGAGGTCGACAAGTTGTTCCGCGCTTTAGTGAAGCTAGAAGGTTCGGACTTGCACCTGAAAGTTGGACGTCCGCCGATTGTGCGAAAGGACGGCGCGCTAAAGGAATTGAGTCGTGGCCCGATCAATCGTGAAGAGATGGTGCGGTTGTTGTTTCCGATGATGGATAAACGAAGTCGAGGTATTTTTGAAGTTGAGGGCGGAGCCGACTTTGCTTACATCGTTAATGTTGACGGTGAGGATTGGCGGTTTCGTGTGAATATGCTAACACAACTAGGTAATATCGGCCTGGTTGCTCGTCGCGTGAACAATTGGATTCCGGACTTCGAAGGTTTAAATCTCCCGCCTATCATGGAGAGTCTTTGCAAGTTTGACCAAGGAATGATTCTGCTCGCTGGTGTTACTGGTTCTGGTAAATCAACGACCATTGCATCAATGTTGAACTGGATTAACCAACGCGAAACCAAACATATTCTAACTCTCGAGGATCCGATCGAGTTTGTCTATAAAGAAGAAAAGTGTTTGATTAACCAGCGTGAAATCGGGATGGATGTGAAGGACTTCAGCATTGCCATGAAGCATGCCGTGCGTGAAGATCCCGATATCATTCTAGTTGGTGAATTACGAGACGAAGAGACATTTATGACCGCTATTCACGCGGCTGAAACGGGCCACCTCGTATTCGGAACCATTCATGCATCAAGTGCAGCGACAACGATTGGGCGTATCTTGGACTTGTTTCCAGAGGATATGCATGGTGCGATTCGCAGCGCGATTGCTTTTAATATGAGGGGTATTGTTGCTCAAAAATTATTGCCCTCGATCAAAGATGGTGTTGGTCGCGTACCAACTGTAGAAGTGATGACGTTCAATCCAACAGTCCAAAAACTGGTACTTGAAGGAACCGATGAAAAATTGTCCGACGCGATCCGCATTGGTTCGGAAGAAGGCATGCAAGATTTTATCATGAGTTTGAAAGAACTAATTGATGATGAACTGATTTCGCGAGAAACAGCGTTCCGTGTCGCACCAAACCGTGAAGCATTAAAAATGGCAATCAAAGGAATCAATGTTTCACAGCCAGGTATTCTGTAGGGTCTGTGACATTTGCTGTTTGTTTTAAAAAAGCCAAATGCATGGCTTTATGGCTTGTAACCCAAACAGCGTCGACTATCAAATCGTACCAATGTACAAGCGAAAGTGAGTTAGTAGAACGATGTCGAATATTCCTGACACAACACCTCCCAATGAACTCGGTCCGCCCGTGGAATTTAAATGCACAACGGGCGAGCAACTAGCAAGTCAGACTGCTGAGATTCAGTGCCGACAATCCATGGGAATCGTTCCGGCTAAACATATTGTCTACGAAGCAATTGTCGGGCGGGGCGATCGAATATTAATGGACTTCACGGCCCAGGGCGTGTCGTCTCAAGTGGAAGTGGATGGAGTTTGGCAAGGGTTGCCGGCGTTGGATCGCCAGAATGGTGATATGATGCTAGCGGTCTTTAAGACACTAGCTCACCTGAACCCACAAGATCGAGTGACTCAACAAGTTGGTGAATTCAAAGCGACGTGCGGCAATGAAGTACGCATCTGCGAATTCACTAGCGGTGGTACTCAGACAGGTGAACGTGTCATCCTTAAATTAATAAGCAAAGCAGGTAAGTTTGATTCCCTGTCAGACCTTGGAATTCGCGAACCGTTAATCGAAGCCTATAAACGCCTTTCTGGTCGGCACGAAGAAGATGAAAAGATGCAGGTTACGTCCGGTATGGTTGTCATTGCCACTCCTCCTAATGGTGGCGGTCTGTCCACCTTCTGGGATTATGCTTTGCGGGCAACGGATCGGTTTATGCGGGATTTTGTTTGCTTCGAAACACCCAACATGAATGAAACGGACGTGGAGAATATATTAGTCGACGTCGTTGATCCGGATAAAGGAAAATCATTAGCAGCATCGATTGAAGCAGCCGATATACGCCAAATCGACGTATATCTTGTCCCTCAACTTACTGATAAAGCGACACTTGAGCGGCTTTGTTATGAAGTTAACACCGAGAGCAAACAGGTGTTTGTATCAGTTCGAGCGACTGACGGGATCGACGCATTACAGACGCTACGTTCTTCCGGCGTTGCTCCGGACATGCTAGCTCAAGCGGTAAATGGAGTGTTGCATATGCGGATGTGTCGGCGGTTGTGTGAAAACTGCAAACAGCCATTTCAACCCAATCCACAATACGTGCAACAGCTTGGATTGCCTCCCTCACATGTGCAAGTATTGTATCAACAATTTCACCCCGTTCCGGACGAGCAAGGTGTTATGCCCGAACCATGCCGAGTGTGCTTAGGCCGTGGTTATTTGGGGAGAATTGGTATTTTTGAGTTAACGGAAATAACCGAGCCATTGCGGCAGGCACTTATGACGGAGGCTGACCCGGATAAATTACGCCAGCTGTCTGCTCAGCAAGGCAATCAATCGACGATAACCGAAGGAATGTTACTCGTGGCACAGGGCATTACGTCGGTGGATGAGTTACAGCGTGCGATGGGTGTCTAGAAATTCTTTTCATAATGCTGCTGTGGTGAGTGGGATTGAAGAGTTGCCGTCATTTAAAAACAACCGTGAGATAATTGAATATGTCGCCAAGCCATTCAGATAGCATAGAGAACTCTTATCAGAGCTTTCATTGGGCCGCGATCGCTACGAGTGTCATTGCTGTGGTTGCCCCGTTGTGCTTAGTTGCACCAGCATTTACATTTATTCCCGTGTTGGGTATCGCCTTCGGATTTTTCGGTTACCTCACAATCAGTAGTAAACCGGATATTTATTACGGCATCAAGCTAACCGTTATCGGCACGATGACTTCGTTGTTGCTGTTGGTGTGGAGTATCACGGGAATTGTCAAATCGTCGGAATATTATTATGGCGTTGCGTTTGATAATACGATGAAGTGGTTGACGTATATAAAGGAAAACGAATTACCAGCAGCTCATCAAGTTATGGTTAGCGTAGAGCATCGTCAGCACGATGCACAGATATTGAATCAATACTATGACAACAACAAAGGTATCTATGACGATATGTTGTCACAGTTTGCCAAGCCACCAATGAACTTATTGTTGGCACAGAAAGACAAGTGGAATCCACAAGACTTGATATTGGTTGAGGATATAGAGTTGTTGGACTTGAAGAAAAACAAAATGCGTGTGATTCAGTCTTATCATCTTCCGCTGAGTGATCCACCGGATGCGGTGATTGCCTTTCGAATTCAATATTTCCGAGTGTATGATTCTGCGGGACAAGCCAGTCAGTGGCAGATAGAGTATATTACTGGAGCTCAGTGATTTCGCTGACATTGGATGGTGACGGTTGATGTATATTGAATTTACTTTGTTTGTGGCCGTCGGTGTTTTAGCCATCGCCAGCATTACTTTAGGGTACTGTCTTGGGAAACGGCGGTCCTCTAATAGACTTCATCTTGATTGCGTTACGCAGTTGCCCGCGCGAGTTGAGTTTGAGCGGGATTTGAGCCGAGCTTTGAGCGGGCGTCGATGTACACGCATCTTATTAATCGATTTGGACAATTTCAAAGCGGTCAATGATGCTTATGGGCATCTAGTTGGTGACCAAATTCTGGCGAGCGTTGCTAAAAATCTACAAGCAGAGACGCTCGCTCAGGGCACGCTATATCGGTGGGGTGGCGATGAATTCGTCATCATCTTCAATCCCGAATCTTCCGTTGCTAACAAGGCGGATGTGGATATTGAAGCCTTTTTTGCCACGACGAAATTCACCGCAGGTGAAATGGAAATGGCCCTCTCGTGTTCGCTCGGCTGGGCGAAATCGACGGAAAACGACTGTATTGAGACGATTTTTCAGCGTGCTGATGAGAGCTTATATAAGCACAAGCGATAAACGTTTATGGAATAGCGGTAAACTGCTATTGACGCTTTAAAGGCTGGTTCATTAATCTTCCGCAACGTGAGGTGACGATAAGTCTTCCTTACGAAAGCCGAGTTGTTTTGAAGATGAATCGACACGGAAGTCAACGCTTCTTCAGTAACGCAGTAAGGCTTGGAACATTCACTAGATTGAGTTGGCACGGAAGCATTTATTCGATCAACATGATCCAATCGCTCCCGGAATGAAGTTGGAATCCTCAACCCCCCTAGGATCCGCTGCATTTCGGGGGCATTTTTTATGTAAATCGCCAA
>CAWVZW010000072.1:0-16966 GCA_963934735.1 uncultured Planctomycetaceae bacterium | reverse complement strand
TCAATATCGTACATCACTAAAGTCATTTGATTCAATGACTAAAACTCTGACTAGCTGTAGAAAACTAGTATAAGTAGGGTAGATAGGGGATAAAAAACCCGCGCTTCGATGTAAAGATCACGAAAAGCTGACGCGGAATCATTTTCCCAGCGACTTAGCAACGTCCGTACGATAAGCACTATATGCCGGAATAAAACCCACGACGACTGCCAAAACAACGAGTCCAGGAATTAAAAGTATCTCCGGTGAGATCTGATTCAAATACGGAATCGCAATTGGCAAGGGTGGAGCGAAATCAAAGAATCCCAAGCGGACACCTGTGCGTGCTTCGACAAACGGACTGCTCAGCGCTATCAACCCATGTCCGATCAAGAAACCAAACAAACCCCCGATCACCGAAAGAATTAGCGACTCCAGCGAGACAATTCCATAAACCGTTAGGCGTCGCGCACCGAGTGCACGTAACACCGCAATTTCTCCGCGGCGTTCATTCATCGAGTTGTAGATACTGATCAAGATGCTGAGGCCGGACACAACACAAATCATCACCGTCAGCACCAACAGCAATACTTTCACGGGCGTTACAAACACATCGAGCAAACGTCGTATTTCCAGCACGGGATAGACCGCTTGTGCCGCTGGTCCCTCATTTATCGCATTCTCGACACCGACTGAAAAAATTGGATCCATATTAACCAACATGGCAGTCACTTCTCGCTTCTCCACAGGCAACCGATAATCTGAGTCCGTAATTATATGCCCAAGTTGATCCGCACCATATGGATCTTCGTTTTCTAATGGCTTCGCATGATCGGACATGCGATAGAAACCTTCCATATTGATAAAGACCGCTCGATCATTAGGAGTACCTGTGGCCTCAAGAATTCCAACTACCGTAAACTCGGTAGCGTGTGAATCACCTTCTTCAGATCCGTGCGACGGGTTAATTTTGTCGCCCAGTTTCACATTGCGATCTCGGGCCACAACAGATCCCACCACCGCTTCAAAATATCCATGCTTCTTGCTGAAGTCTTCGATATTACGACCCTCACCCTGCATCGCATAGGCGGTGTCAGCAGCGCTGCCATGACGCAACAAATTAAACATATCCGGTGTCGTGCCAACCACACGATAGGGACCAAAGTAATCACCCAAACAAAGTGGTACAACGAAATTTGTATACGCTTTATATTTACCCGGACGATTCCAAGGGAACATCGAATCCATCTCGTTTTGCAACGTCGTATCAGCAACTAATCCCAAAAGCCCGCCTAATGGTACGGCCGAACCCAGCGAGCTGACCGCCAAGGTTTGCCGAGTTGCATGTTGTTGCCCAATTGCCTTAAAGGAGTACGACCCTTGATATTCATTGAAACGAAAATCTTGTGATTTAAATTCTAAATAGTATTCATAGGGTACGTTTTCGATCGGCTGACTCAAGTAAAACACTGAGTTCAAGGTGAGTTGCAACTTCCCACCTTTAGCACCTACAACAACGTTATAGCCGAGCGTTGAATTGGCATCGAACGAATTTTGCACAACACCAAAAATCGCCAACACAGCGACAACTAATGTAACACCCATCGCCATCGATAGCATCGTTAAGGATGAAGAGAGTAATCGCTCGCGAATACTGCGTGAGGCAATCGTAAACAGATTCATGAGATTGCCTCCCCTGCTCCCACCGCCAATTGATTGATATCTTCTAGACGATCGATTCGCGAAAATTGGTCTGCAACTTCCATCGTATGAGTCACAAGAATCAATGCGATATCAAATTCCTCACAAGACTCTTTGATCAAATCAACAATACTTTGCTGGTTCGCTGGATCAATATTTGCCGTTGGTTCATCAGCAAGAAGCAACCGTGGACGATTTGCTAAGGCTCGAGCGACCGCTACTCGTTGCTGTTCACCCACACTCATCATCGCCGGTCGATGTCCACTGCGATCTTTTAGTCCGACTCGATCAAGCAATGTTTGGGCAAACCCTCGGTCTGTTTTACCTTTTGCAAATGCCATGCCGAGCATTACATTCTCAAGTGCAGTAAAAGCAGGCAGTAAATTAAACGTCTGAAAGACGTAACCCATATTCGTCGCTCGGAACCGATCTCGCATTTCCTGCGAAAGTGTTTGCAATGGCAGGCCATCGAAAAGGATTTCCCCCGAATCGATGTTGGTGATGCCAGCGATATTATGTAACAGCGTTGTCTTACCGCCGCCACTGCGCCCGATCAACACAACTTGTTCGCCAGCAGCAACTTCAAATTTGGGTATATCCAAAATTGGTAAAGCTGCGCCGCCAGGTTGGGTGAACGTCTTTTTAAGGTTGGCAATTGAAAGCATCGGCGAATACGGCATAAATTAAAAACAATGAGGTAATTGTTAACTGTAGCACATCGATACGAATGTCGCCGGTACAAAGTTCGATATGAGATTGCTGAAGATCCACGCAAGATTGCGGAACAAACGTATCTATGCCGAGTTACTTTCGGCCATATCACGAGCATGATAGCTGCTACGGACAAAGGGTCCGCTAGCGACTTGGCGAAAACCCATTGTTTTAGCTGCGCGGCCCAAAAAGTCAAACTCTGCAGGTGGCAAATAGCGAGCTACGCTTAGATAGTTATTGCCTGGTTGCAAGTATTGACCGAGTGTCAAAAAATCAACGCCGACATCACGCAAGTCTGCCAACACGTCAAACAACTCTTCATGGGTTTCCCCGAGTCCCAACATCAAGCCACTTTTGGTTTGCAGCGCTGGATTTTTATCTTTCACTCGCTGCAATAAAGCCAACGTCCAGCGATAATCCGATTTGGGGCCACGGACCTTGCGATACAACCGAGGGACTGTCTCCGTATTGTGATTAAATACTTCCGGAGCCGCTGCAATCACTCGATCCAGCGCCGGATAGTTATCTACAAAATCCGGCGTCAACACTTCCACGCGAGCGCCCGTGCGTTCACGCACCGCGGTCACACATTGATAATAATGCTCAGCGCCGCCGTCAGGTAAATCATCTCGAGTTACTGAGGTAATCACAACGTGCTTTAACCCCAAACGCTGGGATGCTTCAGCAACGCGTTGCGGCTCATCGGATAACAACTCATCAGGATGACCTCGATCAACCGCACAAAATCCGCAGGGTCGAGTGCAAACATTCCCCAAAATCATAAACGTGGCTGTCTTTTGTGAATAGCATTCCATGCGATTAGGGCATTTTGCGGAATCACAGACGGTCTCTAACCCCAACTCTTCCATGAGTCCAGCGGTAAAGTGATTTGCATTACTTAGAGGAATCTCCCGACGCAACCACGGTGGCAGGCGGCGTTGCCGCACCGGTGCGGTCCCAACGAGATCTTGCCCCGCTTGAATGATCGGCAATTCAAAACTAGTTGTCGATTCAGACACCAAGTGTGTTCCTTAAATTTCCGACAGAGGTTTCAATACGCTCTGCGGTAATAACTGCGGATGTCCCGTATGCATATCATAATCGCTATACTCAAATACTTGTGCAAATGATTCTACCACTGCACTACGTAAATTTGCCATCCTAGCAGCCTTGCGATTCTCTACCATTAAGCTGCTCATCGTTCGACGCGATTGATCCACCGGCAATTGCCAGGCCGTATCGACGTAACCAAACAAGCTCATATCGGGGCTGACATTAATATAGCTTCCAAAACAACTCACATTTTGTTGTACCGATATCCCTGTAGCAGCTAACATCCCTGTTCGCCCCCATACGCTGTGCAAGCCATCGTAGCACAAGGCCGTAATTCCGACTTGGCCCAGCGCCAGCGACACGGCGTCTCGTACCATCCCCAACACTCGACCGGGACTCCATCCGTACCAGTGCAAGGGAACAAGTGGATAAATAGCTAACTGCCCAGGAGAATGCAAGATAGCGCCACCTCCACGAGGTTGCCAACGGGTCTGCAAGTTCTGTTTTTCTCTTTCCGCTTGGGGAATCCTAATATGTGCATGCGATCCTTGACGACCAACAGTCAATTCTAGGGCATGCTCGCAGATTAAAACCTTGATACAATCACTACCAGCGGCCAATTCAGCAACTAACGACTGTTGCAAATGCAAATAATCTTCGAACTTGACCACACTCAACAGGTGAAATGCCAGTTTCGGTTTGACACCATTAGTGATTATCGGATTCGTCATCTATGACACCAATCAACTAGTCGTTTTTAATGAATCGGGATATGCTGTAATATTGTACAAATGTAGTAGGCTGTATTAAACACGTTATAGACGGTGCAGCGACCAATCTAATCGCGTGAATTATTATTCTCAAGAGCTAGAGACACTGATGGCTAAGAAAAGCAAGAAAAAGAAAAAGCCAGCAGAGAAGAGTAACTCCACGCGAATTTCGGAAAACCGCAAAGCACGCCATAAATACACTGTGATCGATACGATCGAGTGTGGGATCGTATTACAGGGAAGTGAAGTTAAAAGCTTGCGTGCAGGGAATGTCTCGATTGAAGAAGCCTACGGCCGAGTCATTAAAAACGAATTGTTTTTAGTCGGTTGTGACATTTCCGAGTACACCGAAGCTTCGTCACTGAATCATAAACGCCGCCGTGACCGCAAACTCTTAATCCACAAACAAGAACTGCGTAAACTTACACAAAAATCACTTGCGTCCGGGCATACGTTGATTCCACTGAAAATGTATTTCAACCAGCGTGGTATTGCCAAGATTCTGATGGGAATTTGCAAAGGTAAGAAGGCACATGACAAGCGTGAAGCGTTAAAGCAACGCGACACACAACGGGGCCTCGACCGCGCTATGCGAAGCCGACAATAACCGCTTCGCTCGTAGCATTCACTCGGTGCGGATTTCACCCACCACATCACCAACTTTTAGTTCCGCATCTAATTCCAGTCGAGCGCGATGAAACACACCAGAGCAGGGTGCCAATGTTTCAACACTAATATCGCCGGCTGATATTTCACAGAGGCTATCACCAGCGACAACTTCGCTGCCAGTCGCCATCAACCACGCACACAGCGTCCAAGTTACATAGGGCAACTCAAATTCGGGAACTTTCACCAATTGCGCCATTACTGCTGCAACTCCAAGGTTCCCCATAAACTGGGATCTTCGCGTATTGGATATTCTTGACCTAGTGAGAAAGTTTGCCATCCCAGTTCTCGATCTATCACTGCGTAGTTAAAACCAAGTCGTGTATGATCGTTCACATCGAAACCTGTCAAACAATCTGCCGCAATAAACGCCCACAGACGATAACCATCGGCAGTCACGCGTGAAACGACCGACAACTGTTCCGGGCTAACCGCAACGGGATTCTCACGCGCTCGATTAATCTCAACCATTTTTGCCAAGGGTTGTTCAAAACCCCTTCCGGCACCTTGCGGTAAAAACATAAATTGATGACAAAATCGACTAGCCCGATGTATCGTATGCGTATCACGCGTATCAATCCACAACAGCAAACCATCACTATCTTCAATCCGATTTTCACGACACCACAGCATTTCCTTTTTCCCGCGAACATTCACATCCACAAACAAGCCTGCGTCACTATAAGCAATCCGAAAATCTGCAAACGAGAACCGACCGCCTAGTTCTCCAAATGCTGGCACTTGAAATTTCGGTGGTAATTTCACTCCGTCAGGCGCCCACTTACGTGGAGACTTAAAGCATGGCACCGAAAATCGGAACAGCATGACTGGATCGACTAATGGTTCTTTTTGTTTGGACATTTATCTATTCCTACTATTTTCATCTGTGCTAGCTATTCTCGTTCACGGATGCCCGCTAAGTGCTCTCGTAAAAAACCTTCCAAATCACCACGGTATAAATCCTCAACTTCATTGAAGGACAGAATAACCGAATCTCGATCTGGACGACTCAATTCCATTTCTCGAGCGTTTCCTAATTCGGCAACTCGACCAGCAGTCGCTTGCCCTTTGAAGCCCGTCACGACCAACACTAACTTATCAGCCTTCTTTGTTTTGACTGTTAACCATGGATAACGTCCATCAGGCAAATACATATGCACGTAAACTTTGTTATTCCAGAGAAAATTGCCTTCTGGCAAAATCTCTTGCATCATTTGATACAACTCTTCCCAAACTTCCATCTTCCATTGCACCTTATTACCTGGATGAAAGCCTTTGCGAGAGAAATGCCATTTCTCACCTTGCTTTTTCCAAGGCGAAAATTGATCTGGATTCTCTTCGGTTTTCGATGTCATCTTTTTGAAACCTCGCACCGCCGTTTCAATAAAATCCCAAAACTCCGGTGTATCAATCTCGTCATAACTGTAGGCACGAATTTCAACTTCTTGCCACTGCGCCCGCTTTTTAACTTTTACTCGCGGTTCATTGCCGTACACGGGCAAATCATCCATCTGATTCAGCGTCCTCAAATTCAACTGGGAAACAAGTTCATCCCGCTTGAAGGTCCCCGGAGCCATGCGAAACTTCATCTTTACCAACCATTTTTCAGCGGTGATTGCATGAAAGAACCAGCCATGGGTTTTCGTCGGTGCAGCAATTTCGACAACCGTCCGTGCACCAAAATCCGTCTCGCTAAAATCACCTAGCTCCTGAATTCGATCTAGGGTATCCGCCAAAATTTGGCCTTCCCATTGGATAGCAGATCCATCACGCGCCACGCGATCTAGGGTATGCCAGCGGCGACCGTTCGACTTCCAAGGCATGGGGATATCTTTTCCGACTTGGGCAAGATCCATCTCATCCATCTCATCCGA
Source organism: uncultured Planctomycetaceae bacterium (assembly GCA_963934735.1). Classification (GTDB taxonomy): domain Bacteria; phylum Planctomycetota; class Planctomycetia; order Pirellulales; family Pirellulaceae; genus UBA721. The sequence continues at coordinate 10,212 of CAWVZW010000072.1, read as the reverse complement.
CTGCACTTCAACCGCTTCGACCACATACGACTTGCGTTCAACATAAGGCCCAGCGGCAAGCACCGGCGCTAAAGCTTCTCCGGTGTAACTGCGTAAAGCTGCTTTGCCGCCTCGCTTTTTGTTAGCCGTTTTAGTCGGTTTATTTTTTACAGCGACCTTTGCAACCTCTTCCGGAGTGCCCGCCGCAACAATTTGTCCACCAGCAAATCCCGCTTCGGGACCAACATCAATCACCCAATCAGCCGTCTTAATTAGATCCAAGTTGTGTTCTATCACAACGACTGTATTTCCTAGGTCCACTAAACGGTGTAGCACCTCGAGCAACTTTTCAATATCTGCAAAATGCAAACCAGTCGTCGGTTCATCAAGTAAATACAACGTCCGACCCGTATCGGGTCGAGCCAATTCCGCCGCTAGTTTCACACGCTGGGCCTCGCCGCCGGATAACGTCGGAGCAGGTTGACCTAACGACACATAATCCAAACCGACATCGCATAACATTTGCAAAATACGCCGGATCTTGGGGATATTATCAAACAGTCGGACCGCTTCGGCACAAGTCATTTCCAGCACGTCAGCAATACTCTGTCCGCGGAATTTTACTTCTAACGTATCCGGATTGTAGCGCTTACCATCGCACGTCTGGCATTGGATCCAAACATCGGGCAAGAAATGCATTTCAATTCGTTTATTGCCGTAGCCATCACAATCATCACAGCGACCTCCAGGCACATTAAAACTAAAGCGACGCGCCGTGAACCCTCTCAGTTTGGCATCAGGTAACTGCGAAAACAAAGTACGAATCACATCGAACACGCCGGTATATGTAGCCGGATTAGAACTCGGCGAATTCCCCAACGCATTTTGATCGACTCGAATAACCTTGTTGATAAGTTCCAGTCCTTCGATGTGGTCGTGGGACCCAGGACTCGTCGCTGCGCGATGTAACTTCTTCGCTAATGCAGCATATAACACGCCGTCAATCAATGAGCTCTTGCCACTGCCACTGGGACCCGTAACCACAGTTAAAGTCTCCATCGGCAGCACCAAATCCACATCCTTAAGATTGTGATGCCGCACGCCACGGACGGCTAACACTTGACTTTGCGTCTTGCCCTGCAAAAACACGGGTCGACGATTTGCCGGAATCGGAATCGTCTTTTTCCCTGATAAATAGGGGCCCGTAACTGAATTTGGCTGCGTGGCGAGTTTAGCTGGAGGTCCGTGCGCGACGACATTACCACCATGCTGGCCCGAACCTGGGCCAAAGTCACATAGATAATCTGCACCCTGGATAATCTCACTATCGTGTTCAACTACCAATAATGTGTTGCCCAAGTCACGCAGCTTATTCAATGCTTTCAACAATCGTGAATTATCCCGTGGGTGTAAGCCGATCGTTGGCTCATCTAATACGTACAGTACACCACACAAGCCACTTCCGAGTTGAGATGCTAGGCGAATTCGTTGTGCCTCGCCGTTGGAAAGTGACGCCGCGGGTCGATCAAGCGTCAAATAATATAAACCAATTTCATTGAGAAACTCTAAGCGGTTTTTAATTTCGCAGAGCAATTCCCCTGCCACCGTCTCCACACGTTTCGGCAATTTCCAATTTGTCACAAGCGCCAATAAGTCTTCCAACGGCAAGCGGCACAATTGTTCAATTGTCTGATCTTGGAAGCGGTAAGCGGTTGCAAAATCCCGTAAGCGACTGCCACCACAGGTCGAACATTCCACTTGATCCACAAGATGCTCTAAGCGGGTCCGCAGCGTTGGTGATACGCGTGAAGCTTGCTCTAGAGCTGGGTATAATCCTTTGAATTGAAACTTAAAGGACTGCTTGGTTTTCCCGACGTTGTGGTCCACTGCAAACCAGTGATTACCAGTACCATGCATAATGCTGCGGCGTTGTGCAGTCGTCAATTGATCAAACGACGTGTTGTCATCGATTTCAAGATCTTGCATCAATGACCGCATCATTTCTGTGGCCAAGGTTTGCTGCAGATCAGGCCATAGTGCAACGGCACCACCGAGTAAGGTTGACTGAGTGTTGCCCAACAAAGCAGCCGGATTTGCTCCGCGTTGTGTACCCAATCCTTCGCATGACTCACACCAACCAAGATGGCTATTGAACGAAAAGTTGTGCGGCGACAATCGCTGGAATGACCGGCCACAGTCTTCACACGACAGATGTTGGCTATGCTGGACCACCTGCCACTGCGGTTCGTCTTTCTTAGTACTGACATAAGCAACATGCAACACGCCGCGGCCAATTTGAAGTGCGGCTTCGACACTTTCAGCAATCCTTGCTCGGTCTTTATCACGCACTGTAATGCGATCCACGACAACTTCGATGGCATATTGACTACGACGATCCAATTCCGGCAATTCATCTAAACTGTGCGTCTGTTTATCAATTCGAACTCGAATAAAACCACTCTGCCGCACCTCATCCCACAATGTTGAATAGTCTTGGTTTGATTCCAACTCCAACGGCGCCATTAAGTACAGCCGCGTCTCGTCCTCCTCGGCCAATATTTTATCGACAATCTGATCGGATGTTTGCGTTCCCACAGGGATCTGACAGTCTGGACAATAAGGTATTCCGATCCGTGCCATTAATATGCGTAGATAGTCATAGATCTCGGTGACTGTACCAACGGTTGAGCGAGGTGTATGACCTAAGTTTTTCTGCTCGATAGCAATCGCTGGCGACAATCCATCAATATGATCTAGCCGCGGTTTCTGCGTCTGGCTAATGAATTGCCGAGCATAGGAACTCAAGCTTTCAACGTATCGCCGCTGGCCCTCCGCATAAATCGTATCCATCGCCAATGATGTTTTGCCACTGCCACTAGGCCCTGAAAACACTGTCATTTTGTCACGGGCAATATCCACATCGACCAGCTTCAAGTTATGTTGCTGAGCGCCACGAACACGAATGTTCTTTAGCTGTTGAGCGGGGGAGCGATCCGACGGATCGCTCTTCACGATATTTTGTTCGCTCTCAGGGCTAAACAACCGAGCCAACGCGATGCCCGTATACGATTGCTGACAACCAGCCACATCCTCAGGTGTTCCGGCAACAAGCAATTCGCCGCCACCTGCACCACCTTCGGGGCCTAGATCAATTACCCAGTCAGCTGTCTTAATCACATCCAAATTGTGCTCGACCACCAACACCGTATTGCCGCTGTTAACAAATGCGTGTAACACTTTCAGCAGCAACTGGATATCTGCAAAATGCAATCCGGTCGTCGGTTCATCCAGCAAATACAGAGTGCTACCAGTATTCTTCTTAGCAAGTTCTCGAGCAAGCTTAATACGTTGGGCTTCGCCGCCAGAAAGAGTTGGTGAAGGTTGTCCCAGTTTCAGGTAGTCCAAGCCAACATCTTGTAATGTTTTGAGTTTGTGATGGATCTTGGGAATATTTTCAAACAACTCCAAAGCCGCAGCAACATCCATCTCTAAAATATCGGATATCGAATACCCTTTGAATTTGACGTGTAACGTCTCTCGATTAAACCGTTTTCCTTCGCACACGGGGCAAGTCACCCATACGTCTGCCAAGAAGTCCATTTCTAGTTTATTGGTACCGTTACCTTCACAAGCCTCGCATCGACCACCTTTGACATTAAAACTGAAACGGCCAGGTTTGTATCCTCGACGTTTCGAGTCTGGAAGTTGTGTAAACAGTTTTCGGATTTCATCAAACACTTTGATATAAGTTGATGGGTTCGATCTTGGAGTTCGACCGATGGCGGATTGATCAATGGCGATCATTTTATCAAGGTGTTCACTACCTAATAAATCGAGGTGAGCGCCTGGGACTCCGTCGCCTCCGTTGAGATCGCGGCCTAGTGCTTCGGACAAGATGTCGTTAACGAGAGAACTTTTCCCAGAGCCAGAAACGCCCGTGACACAAACAAAATTTTCCAGCGGAATACTAATATCGACTGATTTTAGATTGTTATGTTGAGCACCCAATATTTGAATCTGTTTTTCGTTTTGTCCACGACGCTTTTGAGGAATTTCAATTTCACGTGTGCCAGCTAGAAACTGACCGGTCACACTACGCTTATTATTGCGGATGTCTTCGATGGTACCGCGAGCGACGATTTCACCGCCCTGTACACCAGCACCTGGGCCAAAATCAACAACATAGTCTGATGTCCGCATCGTTTCTTCATCATGTTCGACAACTACCACTGTATTGCCAATATCACGCAAGTGTAACAGTGTTTGCAGTAGCCGATCATTATCGCGAGAATGCAAGCCAATCGACGGTTCGTCCAGAATATAAGTGATACCAACCAAACCAGAACCAATTTGAGCTGCTAGTCTAATCCGCTGGGCCTCGCCACCGGACAATGTGGGAGCTGTGCGATCAAGCGTTAAATACCCCAAGCCCACGTTTACCAAGAAACCAAGACGGTTGCGAATTTCTTTAAGGGGTTCTTCGGCTATTAACGCAGAGTTCGAGTCCAATTCCATTTCCGAGAAAAACTCTACGGCGTCATCGACACTCAATTTACAAACCGCCGGCAGTGACTGTTCGGGCGATTCGTTGAAATTCGGATGAGATGACTGCAGCAACATATGTCGAGCTTGGGCGACAAGCCGATCCCCGTGGCACTCGGGACACAGAATCGTACTCATATAGCGTTCGAGCCGCCGCATCTGTATTCGACTTTTGCTTGAACCGTATTTCGACTTCAGCTCGGGAATCAGGCCTTCATATTTTCCCCCATACTTCATCGGCGAATTACCACCGCGCCACGTGTAGGTAATGTGTGATTCGCCAGTGCCCCACAACAATACATCTTTTGCTTCTTGGGACAAATCTTGCCAAGGTGTTTCCAGTAGATACTCATCCGCCCATTCCCGCTCACGACTAACCGTATCAGCGACGCCTTGATAAATATGCCGTTTCCAGCGACCTAACTTTTTCCAGTTACCCAGCAATTCAAAACATCCATCCTTAAATGACTTTACGGGATTCGGCACCATCAATTCGGAATCAAACGAAAACATTTGCCCCAGTCCACCGCAACCGTCACACATACCATGTGGGCTATTAAAACTAAACAACTGTGGGGTTGGCGCTGGGAAACTGAGGTTACAATGCGTACAGGCATAGTCACTGGAGTAGATTTTGTCCTCGGTTGGATTTTCGACATCAGTCGTTTTAGCAACCGTATTAGAGATAGCAACAATTAAGTCACCGCTGCCCAGTCGCAATGCTTGGTCTACAGCATCGGATAATCTACCGCGACCACTTGCCGACGCTGCCAGGCGGTCCACAACAACTTCGATGTGATGGCGGAATCGTCGATCAAGCGACGGTGGGTCCATTAGCTCGTAAACGTCACCATCCACCCGAGCACGAATATACCCCTGCTTTAACAGGTCTTCGAATAGATCACGATGTTCACCTTTTTGCCCACGAATGACCGGTGCCAAAATTGAAAACGCCGTGCCCTCAGCTAGCTGCATGATGTGCGAAATGATTTGCTCGCGCGTTTGAGCGGTAATAGGTTCTAGACATTGTGGGCAATTGCCAACGCCAACACGGGCATAGAGCACTCGCAAAAAGTCATAGATCTCCGTAATCGTCCCGACGGTACTTCGAGGATTACGGCCCGCAGTCTTTTGTGAAATCGATATGGAAGGGGTGAGCCCAGCAATCACATCAACGTCAGGTTTAGGCATTTGCCCGATGAAATGCCGCGCGAAGCTTGAGAGGCTCTCCAAATATCGCCGCTGTCCCTCTGCAAACAAAGTGTCGAATGCTAATGAACTTTTCCCACTGCCACTAACACCTGTTAAGCAAATCAATTGATTGCGCGGTAATACTACATCTACAGATTGCAGATTGTGCTCTCTTGCTCCTTGTATTGTTGTATCTGACACTTGCATGTTTTTTTGCGACTAAGTCCATTTAGTTGGTAACTACGTAGTTTAGTTATTTTTTGAACTATCTGCGAGTAGTCTCACGAACCAAGGCGAGAATGAATGCGTATAATAAATCAAACGGGGTAACTTGAAGCCTAAATCGTGTACTTTCCAACCAAATCCACCTAAATCATCAGGTGTCCTTGGGCGGAACAAAGAGAACATGGAGGGAATCATGAATCTCACGTCCACTCTAAACCGTCACGGGAATTCAGCTCTTGATGACGTGTCCGTACCGGCGACCGCCGCTATGTCCGTTGGCCAATATCTAATCCAACGATTGCGTGACTATGGTATCAACGATCTGTTTGGTATCCCAGGCGATTACGTCCTGTCGTTTTACAGTTTGTTGGAACAAAGTGATATCAACGTTGTCGGTTGTGATCACGTTATGTGGTGACGGCGCGTTTCAAATGACCTGCCTTGAATTGTCCACGATTGTGCGGCACGGTTTTAATCCAATCGTACCAAGATGATCGGTGGCGGTGTATCACATCACGTGCACACCGAAGGTGATTTTGACCGAGCGTTAAAATCAGCAATCGCGGACAAACATCAAATGCATTTGCTGCATGTCCATTTGGACCATCGCGACGCGAGCCAAACGCTATTAAGAATGGCCGACCGCATGAGTCAACACATCTAGGTTGATGTGGCCATGGTCGGTACGACACCTTTAGCCAGCGTAGGCGCGAGTGCCATTGTTGTAACTGTTTTGGTTATTCTGAATTTTCGGTGCCTGAGTGATCATTTTGATATTTTCAGCACCCAATAGATCGTCTAAGCGACCACGTAATTCCTGGTTAATCTCTATCCGCTGCTTCATCGACTTTAGTGTCACTTGTGTCCCGTCGTTTAGTTGCAGCATACATTTAAGGACGGCACTACCGGGATATGCCCGCGTTACTTCTCGTAACTTACTAATCATTTCCATCCCATGCATATTCTCGTCCAAGCGTACAATCATGCCTGTTGTGTAACGATCGGACACCTCATTAATCGGAATGATCTCATTAACGATTATATTGCACTCGTCTCCACCACCTCGACGGTCTACTCGGCCTCGCACAATGACAATCTCATCGGCTTGCACAACATGCCCTATTTCCGCAAATTGAGTTGGCCACAAAATACAGCGGACGGACCCATTTACATCTTCGATATCAAAATTAGCGTATTTTGATGGCTTCCCAGGTTTCGGATTTTTCGTATGAGAATATTTAATCGACGACAACAACCCGCCCAAAATAACCTCACCACGATCTGGCAGGCCGCTTAGTTTTTCTGTCGTATGAGAACAGAAGTCGTTCAGGCGGTCAGCGTATTCTGCCAACGGATGAGAGGTTAAATAGTAGCCTAGGACTTCTTTTTCCATCGCCAACTTAGCGCGTTCTTCAAACTCCAGGACACTAGGCATATCGACAGTAGCATCCAGTTCGTCGCCGCCTTCGGACTCCTCAAACGCTCCAAATAAATTTTGTTGCCCCGATCGATTATCCGCCTGTCGCGCTTGGCCCGCTCCAATCGCGCGCTCTACCGTTTCCATTAACTGACGCCGATTCGCGCCAAAACAATCCATCGCACCCGCTTTGATAAGTTGGTCCATCGCAGCACGATTGCAAGAAGATGTTTCCACCCGTTCCGCGAAATCAAAGATGTCTTTAAAATCCCCACCTGCCGTGCGTGCTCGAACAATCGCCTCTGCCGCTGAACCACCACATCCTTTGATCGCAGACAAGCCGAAGAATATTTGATTTCCATCCACGGTAAATTCAACGCAGGAGGTGTTCAGGCTGGGCGCAATAATTTCGATCTCCATCCGACCACAATCTTCCAGATGCTCAACCAATGAATCCTTGCGGACAAAATTACGGCCCGGTATATCTCCCGTTAATAAAGCGGCCATAAATTCAACGCCATAATGCGCTTTGAGATAAGCCGTTTGGTAGGCAATCAAGGCATAGGCAGTCGAGTGACTTTTATTAAAACCATATCCGGCAAACTTGGTGATCATATTCCAGAGCGAGGCAGCGTCCGATGCTCGCAATCCTCTCTCAACCGCACCTGCAATAAACTGTTCATGATTTGTGCCGATGAGCTCTTCATTTTTCTTACTGATCGCTTTAATACAGGTATATGCTTTGGCAAGCTCAATCCCTCCGATCCGATTCAAAATCCGCATCACCTGTTCCTGATAAACCATGACCCCATGGGTTTCTTCGAGAATATCTTTCAAGGCCGAATGTAAATACTGAGCTTTTTTGCGGCCAAGTTTTACATCTACGTATTCGTCCACCATACCGCCTTCCAGTGGTCCTGGCCGATACAACGCAGCGGTGGCAATGATGTCACGGAAATGATTCGGCTTCATCCGTTTCAATAAGTCACGAATCCCGCCGCTTTCCAACTGAAAGACACCTTTCGTTTCACCTCGAGATAGCAATGCAAATGTTGCTTTGTCATCGAGTGGTATTTTGTATAAATCTAAAACCTTGCCAGTAGTCTGTTTAATAATATCTTGAGTGATCCGTAAAATGGTTAAGTTCCTCAAACCGAGGAAATCCATTTTCAGTAGCCCAGCGTGTTCGACATCATACATCGACCACTGGGTAATAATGTCGTCTTTACCGGCGACACGACACAACGGCACATATTCCGTCAACGGTTGATCACCAATAACAACAGCGGCAGCGTGAGTGCCCACATTCCGCGCTAAGCCTTCGATTTTCATCGCTAAATCCAGCATCTCACGAATTTCCGGATCGCCATCATACGTCATTTTTAGTTCAGCACTCTTTTTCAAAGCGCCACTAATCGTGATCTTTAGCTCTTCAGGAACCATGCCGGTTATTTGAACAACGCGACCAAGCGGAATCCCGAGCACGCGACCAACATCCTTAATCGCCGCTCGAGCGGCCAGTGTACCAAACGTTCCAATCTGAGCAACGTTGGCTTCACCGTAGGTATCTTTCACGTATTGCATAACGTCGCCGCGATGATCTTTACAGAAATCGATGTCGATATCAGGCGCTTCGAGACGATTTTCATCTAAGAATCGTTCAAATAGCAAATCGTAATGTATTGGGCAAACATGGCTGAGATATAAGGCATAGCAAACGAGGGAACCAACACCACTTCCACGAGCGGTCGCTGGAATCGAATGTTCGCGAGCAAATCTGACAAAATCCCAGCAAATGAGGAAGTAGTCATTAAAACCAAGTTGATTGATCACACCTAACTCGCGGTCCAACCTCTTCTGAGAGATCTCTGTGAGCGAATCACCTTGCAGCATCTCAGGATTATCGGAATAGCGGTCGCGCAAGCCGATCATACACAGCTCCCGCAAATAATCCACCGCCGATTTTTCTTGGGGCACGGCAAACGACGGAAAAAATCGTTTTCCTAATTCCAAGTCGATGTCGACCGTATCAGCGATCGCTTGGCTTTGGGCAACAACTTCTTCCATTCCAGGAAACGCTGCGTACATCTCCTCGCCACTACGTAAGAAAAATTCCTTGCCTTCCATCTTCATCCGAGATGTGTCGGTTCGAAAACGCCCAGTGTTGATGCACAGCATAACGTCCTGAGCATCCGCATCCACTTCATCAACGTAATGACAATCACTTGTTGCAACCATCGGCACGCCGATACGCTTGGCCACCGCTAGAGAACCTTCTAACGCCATCCGCTGAATCTCAATGCCATTGTTCATTACTTCAATGAAGTACCGGTCATCGAAGACTTTTTGGAACCACTGCGAAACCTCGATCGCTTTGTCCAGTTGAGGCACATCTCCGAACCCTTTGAGAATCGCTTGGTTAAATTCACTCGACACGCAACCACTTAAACAAACCAAACCTTCGCTGTATTGCTCAAGCAATTGCTTATCAATGCGAGGTTTAAAATAAAAGCCCTCTAGATAAGCAGCCGATGCCATCTTAATTAGATTTTTGAAACCTGTGCGATTCTGGGCTAAAAGCGTCAGATGAAAATTGGATTCTTTCTGAGAACCGGCTGATTTTTCAAAACGGCTATCCGGTGCGATGTAAGCCTCATATCCAATAATTGGATTGATGTCTTGCTTGCGACATTCGCGGTAGAACTCCAGTGCCCCGTGTAGATTTCCGTGGTCGGTAATCGCTAACGAGTTCATCCCATGGTCTTTTGCACGCTGAACCAATTTAGGGATACTGGATGCACCATCGAGTAAACTGTAATGGGTATGACAATGCAAATGTGTGAACGGCCGAGAACTCA
>CAWVZW010000071.1:0-17100 GCA_963934735.1 uncultured Planctomycetaceae bacterium | reverse complement strand
GAAGCATTCTATAAATGAGAATTCACGTTAATTCATGGTCACAAACATCTGCACTCGCCTGCCACTAAACGAGCGCCCTGACCTGCTCCTTGAAATACTGACACTTTATCAGGACCAACAATCGATGTTTTCCAAGCATCTCCGGGCAGTTGAACAGCTAAAACCGAGCGAACCGCCACGGCGTGTCCATCGCGAACAAGCTCAACCGGTCCACCAGCCGATAGAGCGGAACTGAGCCCCAACCAGCTCGCTACCGCTACCACGCCAGCGAGTTTAGGGAAAATCAATTGTTGAAAGAGACCAAGGCGGTATTTTGTTAGTTTGAACAACGGATTCACTTCTCCAATATGTACTGGATATCTATAAATTACAAAAAGCCCAATGCGCTGTTGACTGCCTATCTTGCATCTAGCCCCTAGAACAAGTACTATTTCAACCTACAGCGACGTACATATTTACTATAATGTATGTGGCTCGCGATTTGGTTTAATCAGCCTCACGCATGTCCAAAGCTATAGTTATAAACGATTTATTCAACGATTCAACCGAATTGGAAAACAGATATGTGTAGGCTTCAACTTTGCCGTACTTCTAAAATCCTCGTCGCTCTATTTCTGATTACGTCGATTTGCTCGAACGTTACTGCCATCGCGCAAAAGCCTGCGGTGAAATCTACGGATACAAATCCAACGACACAGTCCGCAGCTACGAGCATTGGCAAACCGTCTGCCAAAGACCGTCAAATCACTTTGACCGTACGGATTTTGATGACCCGTCAACATCTAACAAAACATAAGTTAGATGACGAAATATCCCAACGTGCAATGGTTACGTTCTTAAAAGCACTTGATCCCATGAAACTCTACTTTCTGCAGGACGACATTGATGAGTTCGATGCCAAGAAAAATGATATCGATGACATGATTAACGAAGGGAAATTAGAATTTGCTTTCACTGTATTTGATCGCTTGATGGAACGCATGGTGGAAAGTGTCGCCGCTGCCAATCGCATGATTGATGAAAAACACGATTTTACTAAAGACGAATACCTCAGCACGGATTGGGACAACCTGACATACGCACCCGACCGGACAGTCCTCGACGAGCGTTGGCGTAAACGAATCAAATACAACCTGCTTGTTCTCAAGGGAGACGAAACTGAAGGTGATGAAGCACAGCAGCGATTGCACCGCCGCTATAACAGTTTGCTCAAGCAGATGCAGCAAACCAAGAGCGACGAGTTACTCGAGATGTTCCTGACTGCGGTCACCACCAGTTATGATCCACACACAACGTACATGTCACCGACGACTTTGGAAAACTTTGAAATCCAAATGCGGTTAAATCTTGATGGCATCGGTGCACAATTGACTCTTGAAGATGGCTACACGAACATCACCAGAATTATTCCTGGTGGAGCAGCCGATCTGCAAGGTGACCTAACCGTTAAAGATCGAATCGTGAGCGTTGGCCAAGGTGATGATGGTGAAATGGTTGACGTTATCGACATGAAATTGAATGACGTGGTAGCCAAAATCCGAGGTAAAGCGGGTACCACCGTACGCTTAGGAATTATCCACGATGGTAGTGCTGAAACTGTCGAAGTCATAATTGTGCGAGCAAAAATTCAATTGCGTGATAGTGAAGCAAAAGGCAAGGTTCTCGAACATCAACTTGGGACAGATGGCAAAAAATACAAAGTTGGGATCATTAATTTGCCGTCCTTCTATATGGATATGGAAGCCGCTCGCAAAGGCGTCAAGGACTATCGCAGTACAACACGCGACGTACGAGCAATCATCGATGGCTTCAAGAAAGATGGCGTCGATGCCATTGTGATGGATCTATCAACCAACGGCGGTGGTAGCTTGACTGAAGCAATCGACTTAACAGGGTTGTTTATCGATCAAGGAACGGTTGTTCAAGTAAAAAACCCCGACGGGGAAGTGTCGCAATATGACGATCGTAATTCGGGTACCGCATGGGACGGACCACTCGTCGTCGTTTGTAGTAAATTCAGTGCGAGTGCCAGTGAGATTTTTGCTGGAGCCATAGCAGATTACGATAGGGGAATTGTGGTCGGCGACTCTGCCACACATGGAAAAGGGACTGTTCAAAGCTTACTGGACCTCGGTTCGCAACTATTCCGCATTGCTGATCCGCCAAACTTAGGCGCGTTAAAAATCACGATGCAACAGTTTTATCGCCCTAGTGGTGAAAGTACTCAGTTGCGTGGAGTCAAATCCGACGTAATCTTACCGTCGATTACCGACCATATGGACGTCTCAGAATCCGATTTGGATTATCCAGTCGCGTTTGATGAAGTCGATGATACGGTCAAGGAATCGCTTGGCTTGCGAGATGCCGCACTCATTGAATCGTTAACAGCAGCATCCGCCAAACGAATTGCCGCCTCTGAAAAGTTTCAGGAACTACAGGAGCAAATTGTGAAATATAAGGAACAGCGTAAAGAGAAGCGGATAACGCTCAATGAAGACAAATACTTTGCTGAACGGAAAGCTCGTGACGCGGAAAAAGAAACTCGCGAAGCTTTACGTGATAAAGTAAATGGCGAAAGTGAAATTTTTCCGACTACGTTTTATAATTCTGAAGTTCTCAACATTACGGTTGAATACATCAAACAAGTTGCCGAGAAAATTAAGCTGGCCACCAAGTAGCATCCATGGACTGAGAGACGGATACTCTATTCGATATTTAGATCGATTTGCATACCGTCATAACCCAATTCCATAGTTGGCGGTAAAGCTGCATTGACCACGTCGTGATCTAGGTCATGCGAAATATGTGTGAAAATAGTTCGCGCTGCGCCAATCTTCTCGGCTGCGTCAACGGCTTCGTCTAATCCAAAATGAGTGACATGTGGTTTGTGCCGTAGGGCATCGAGGATCAAGCAATCAAGCCCTGCAAGCAATGGCCAGCTCGATTCAGGGATTTCATTCGTATCGGTGCAATAAGCAATATTGCCAACACGAAAACCTAGTACTTCAAAACGAGGGCCGTGTTTCAACCGAATCGGTGTCACCTTCGTTCCCAACACTTCAAACGGCTTAGTGGTCATCGGCCTTAATTCGAGTTGCGGAACTGAACCCGTGTGTGTTGGTTTTTTGTTACTAAAGGCATAGTCATAAGATTGCCGAATTCTCGCTTCGACGGCTGCTTCACAATATAGCGGAACGGCATGCCCTAGATAAAACTGAAACAACCGTAGATCATCTAGGCCAAAAATATGGTCCGCGTGTTCGTGTGTAAACAGGACGCTATGAATGATGCCTATTTTCTCTCGCAACAATTGATGACGCAAATCCGGCGGCGTATCAATGAGCAGGTTCCCCTGCTCCAACCCAAATACCACACTACAGCGAGTCCTCACGTTTCGCGGGTTCGAACTGGTACAAACATCGCATCCACATCCAATTGACGGTACGCCGACAGATGTGCCAGTCCCTAAGAGGATCATTTTCCCACGTATATCTGTGGTCGCTACCGGCTTCATACAACCCCTACTTTCCTACGACTTCAAACCACATCATTATATTTCCAGATGGGAATACTTCAACCGGCGTTGACCCTTTATAGCTGCTCCATTAGGCTACAAACAGTTATCTTAACTCTATAAAACAACTAGTTTAGGTTAGTTAGTGGGTATTCACCAACAATTCACGTCCCAGTCAATGCAAACCATGAATGATCATCAATAGGCGAGAATTGTAGCCCACCAGCTTCACCGTCGGTCGATCTGACAAATCACAATATCTACAGGCATCAATGGACACAATTATTAGAATCTGGGAATTAATAAAAGCTTTTTTTCTCAGTATTGTCAATGTATTTGACCAAGTTGTAACGTCAACATTTGGATCGTCTAATAAACGCCAAGTTGATTATTACAGTGAGGAAATTGGAGGTATTAATGCGCTTGAGCCTAAGTATCAAGCCATGTCTGATGAGGAACTACGGAAGCAAACTGAATTATTTCGTGAGCGACTAAAGACGGGCCAAACGCTCGCAGATATTCGTAACGAGGCATTTGCCGTAGCTCGTGAAGCAGGCCGTCGTTATCTTGCGATGCGACATTACGATGTGCAACTCATCGGGGGTTTAGTATTGCACGACGGGAAGATCGCCGAAATGGTAACGGGTGAGGGTAAAACGCTCGTCGCCACACTACCCGCTTATCTGAATGCGCTCGATGGCAAAGGCGTCCACGTTGTCACCGTCAACGATTACCTAGCGCGACGTGATATGGAATGGATGGCTCCGTTGTTTCTCGGGCTCGGACTGACAATCGGCAACATTCAAAGTGACATGCCAGTTCGCGAACGCCAAGCTTCCTATGCTTGTGATATCACCTACGGGACAAATAACGAATTTGGCTTTGATTATCTACGCGATAACATGCGTCCAGCAGCTCGTGACGATGAGCGATTTGCTTCGCACCAGCAGCAAAGCCAGGGTGCGCTGAACTATGCCATTGTGGATGAAGTCGACAACATATTGATCGACGAAGCCCGTACTCCATTAATCATCTCCGGCCCTGCACATGATAATTTGCAGAAATACGCAGATGCTGACAAGCTCGCACGGCAACTAAAGAAAGATGATCACTTTGTCGTCAACGAAAAAGATCATAGCGTCAATCTAACGGATGACGGCATTCGACACGCTGAAAAATTAGCTGGCGTTGAGAGTTTTTATACGGCCGGTAATATGGAATGGCCGCACTTAATCGACAACTCGCTCAAAGCTCATTTTCTCTACAAGACCGATGTCAACTATGTGGTCCGCGACGACAAGATCATCATCGTTGATCAATTCACTGGTCGATTGATGGATGGGCGACAATGGTCTGATGGATTGCACCAAGCAGTTGAAGCCAAAGAAGGCGTGAAGATCAAAGAAGAAACTCAAACGCTGGCAACTATAACACTACAGAATTATTTCAAGCTCTATAAAAAAATCTCAGGTATGACCGGTACCGCGCTCACCGAGGCTCGTGAGTTTTGGGATATTTATAAAATGAACGTGGTGGCCATCCCCACAAACCGCCCCATGAGGCGGGCAGAGTTTCGCGATGTGATTTATTTGGAAGAGCGCTACAAATTCAAAGCCGTCGCTGACGAAGTTGAGCAGATCAACAAGTGGGATACGCTCATCATGGACAATGGTGACGAAATCATCGGTAAAGTTGAATCTGAAAACGATGGCATCGTTGTCTTACTGGCCGCAGATACCCGCAAACGCGAAACGTTCCAACGCAGTGACATCAAGCAAATAAACGTTGCTGGGCGTCCGGTCCTCGTCGGAACCGTTTCTATTGAAAAAAGTGAATTGATTTCCGAGTACCTTGATAAACGCGGAATCGAACATGAAGTTCTTAATGCCAAGAACCACGGGCGTGAAGCCGATATTATCGCCCAAGCAGGTCGTCGCAGCGCCGTAACAATTGCTACTAACATGGCTGGACGTGGTACCGACATTGTCCTCGGCGGGAATCCAGAGACATTAGCTTGGTCGCGCTTACAGACCACATATCCAACACGACTTGATGTACCACAGCAAGAATGGGATGACCTGATCCGGGAAATCGACAAAGAATATAACATGTCAGCCGAAGGCGAGGTAATCAAAGAAATCGGTGGTCTGCATGTCATCGGCACCGAACGTCACGATGCCCGCCGTATCGATTTACAATTACGTGGACGCTGTGGTCGCCAAGGTGATCCGGGTAGCAGTCGCTTCTTCTTGTCACTCGACGATGACCTCATGCGAATCTTCGGAGGCGATTCCATAAAAGGCCTCCTTGGTCGCTTCGGGATGGGAGAAGAAGAACGTATCGAAAGCGGAATGGTTTCGCGAAGAATTGAAAGTGCTCAAAAGAAAGTCGAAGAGCGGAACTTTGAAATTCGTAAGAACCTCCTCGAATACGACGAAGTGATGGATACCCAGCGAAAGCGACTGTATGCCTATCGTCAGGAAATTCTCGATGGTGATAACGTTTCCACTAAAATCACCGATTGCCTCGACGAACAAATCAATTACTACCTCGATCACTTTCTAGACCCGAACTACGGAGTCGATTCTTTCGCAACTTGGATGAATAACGAGTTCGGCATGAAGGAAGAGTCCCGAGTATTCGCTGGTATGGACTTCGAACAGACTCAAGATGAAGCCCGCCGTTTAGCCGAGCGCGCCGCTCGTATTCGTATTCGCGATGGTATCGAAGAAAACCTGCCTAACGATTTTGACGAAGAAGAATGGAATTGGGAGGCCTTGGCCAAACTAGTTAATACTAATTGGAAAACAAATTTACGAGCGCGCGATTTGAAGGAAATTCATATCGATGATCTCGAAATCGAACTGCATGACATGGCCGTACACGCAATCGGCCAGGCTGACTTAGCGGAATCCGAAGCGTTCTTGCAGGAAAACTATGGGAAAATGTCGCTTGCCGCTTGGGTTAAAAATAAGTTTGGCTTTGAAATCACTGGCGAAGACATTAGAGAATCTAGCAACGAAGTGTTGGTCGAATTAATTCATCAACAAGCGATGGAAATGTACACGCACAAAGAAGCTGAATATCCGGTCATGGCAAGTATTTATCATTTCACCGAAGGCAGCGATGGTCGACTGGATCGTGAAGCACTTGTTAAGTGGGCTGCCGAACGATTTGATGCAGATATTGAATTGGATAGCTTCCGCAGCATGCAACGAGATGAAATTCGTGAAATGCTTTTGGACCTCAGTTTGGCAAGCCAGAAAAGATCGAACAACCACCGCAACTGGGTCGTCGAACAAATCAGTAAGCACTATGACGAGCAATCGGAAAATAGCCGTCTCGATCGTGTTGCCAATGAAGGTGAAATTGCTACCATTTCATTGTGGTTACGGGATCAAACCGAATTTGAAATCAATGTTAAACAACTTGGCGAGCTCAATCGTAAGCGGTTACTACGAACAATGTCTTCCGCCGTCGAAGACAAGCACCATCAGGAAATGCGACGAATGGAACGGTCGTTGCTGCTGCAAATCGTCGATATGGCTTGGAAAGATCACCTATTAACGATGGATCGCTTACGCAGTTCCGTCGGATTACAAGGTTATGCACAGAAGGATCCCAAGGTTGAATACAAACGTGAAGGGATGAAACTGTATGACGATATGTGGTTTTCGTTAGGTGAACAAGTTACCGATCTAATCTTCCGTATGGAACGCCTCAACGAAGATTTTGTCGGAGCCACTTGGGTTGAATCCGCTGCTTCTCATGATCAAGCACAATCCTCATCAGACATCGCACGTCAGCAACAGGACCCGAATTCAAGCGGCGGAGGCGGAGATACTGCCAAGACGATCCGTAATATTGGACCAAAGGTTGGTCGCAATAACCCCTGTCCTTGTGGCAGCGGAAAAAAATACAAAAAATGTTGCCTCGGAAAATAGAGAGACCCGCCAATGCCTTGGTTACGGAACCTCGTTTACCTACTGCTCATTGTCCTACTGTTGCCCAAACTCATTTACTCGGCTGTGCGTCATGGGAAGTACCGCCAAGGATTTGCTGAAAAATTTCTAGGCTTAGTTCCTCGCAGCCACATCGATGCAAATAAACGCTGTATTTGGTTTCACGCTGTCAGCGTAGGCGAGGTTAACTTGTTACAAACGCTGGTTCAAGAAATCGAACAGCGGGACCCTCAATGCCAGTGCGTCATTAGTACAACGACGCGTACAGGGTATGAACTCGCTCGAAAACAATACGCGCCCCGCACCGTCTTCTATTGTCCACTCGACTTTTCTTGGGCCATCAAAACTGCGCTGAGACGAATTCAACCCAAACTACTCGTACTCGTCGAACTAGAACTGTGGCCTAACCTCATCCATTTTGCCGCACAACAAACGAAGGTCGTGGTCGTCAACGGTCGACTCAGTGCAAACAGCACCCGAGGGTATCGCCGTTTGGGCTTCATGATTAAACCAACCGTACGACAACTCAATCATATCGCTGTCCAAAATGATGAATATTATCAGCGTTTCCTGTCAATTGGTGCCGCGATTACACAACTTACCATTACCGGTTCAATCAAATTCGATGGGGCACAATCGGATCGACAGAACGAACGTACCGTTGAACTAAAAAGACTCGCAGGAATTTCCGATACCGATTTCGTCATTGTCGCAGGTTCCACCCAAGTCGAAGAAGAGAAAATTAGTCTGGCTGTGTTGTTGAAGTTACTTCCCGAATTTCCGCAAGTGAAACTAATCATCGTCCCGCGACACCCAGAGCGATTTAATGAGGTTGCGCGAGCCATCGAACAAACCGGTCTTCTCGTGAGTCGGCGTTCAACCATCACCAAGCCAGTCGACCCTAGTACCAAGGTCATTCTCGTCGATGCCGTCGGCGAACTCGGAGCTTGGTGGGGCTTAGCCGACATTGGATTCGTTGGGGGCAGCATGGGTAAACGCGGCGGACAGAATATGATTGAACCTGCCGCCTATGGTGTCACTGTTTGTTTTGGACCCAATACATCAAATTTTCGTGACATTGTCGAAATGCTGTTAGCCAATCGTGCCGCTCAAGTCGTGCATAACCAAACTGAGTTTGAACAATTTGTGTTAGCCGCCATCCATGACGACACCAAGGCAAACGAAATGGGGCAACGAGCAAAACAATTTGTGGTGGAGCAGCAAGGGGCCACCACCCGCAGCGTCGACATCTTATTTTCCTTGCTCGACTAAATGACGCAACTAGGTCTATCTTGCAGGGCTCTGTGTGGTTGTCGATTTGGGAAACTGCAAACTATAATCACAGCTTGGGGATATATTTCCACTATTTCATTTATCCCTAATTATTCATCCACAATTTACTCGTTGTGCAAAAAAAGGAATTTCATTCGTGTCATCCGGAAAATACTTGTTCACTAGCGAATCCGTCAGTATGGGACACCCCGATAAACTGGCGGACCAAATCTCTGACGGTGTTCTCGACGCGCTCATTGCAATAGATCCTTACAGCCGTGTTGCTTGTGAAACGATGGTCACGACAGGCCTGGCCATGATCGCCGGCGAAATTACATCGAAAGCTGAAGTTAATTACCCAGAAATTGTCCGCAACGTAATCCGTGAAGTTGGTTATACCTCCGGTGAAATGGGCATTGCAGCGGATACGTGTGCCGTTTTGACTTCGATCGATGCACAAAGTCCTGACATTGCTTTAGGCGTAGACAAAGATGCGGAGGCTGACAAAGACATCGGTGCCGGCGACCAAGGTCTCATGTTTGGCTTTGCCTGTCGCGACACTCCCGAACAACTGATGCCGTTGACAATCGCTCTATCACATCAAATCTTAGACTGCCTTAACGACGCGCGATTTTCCGAAAAAGTCGATTGGTTGCGACCCGATAGTAAAAGCCAAGTCACGGTTGAGTATGATGGTTTGAAACCCGTTCGCATCGACACGGTAGTTGTCAGCACTCAGCATACACCTGATGTCAAAAACGATGAGATCCGCGAATTTGTCATCAACGAAATTGTAAACCCATCGTTACCCGCAGATATGCTCGACGGGGATATAACCTATCACATCAATCCGACCGGACGATTTGTCACAGGCGGACCCCAAGGCGACTGTGGATTGACGGGACGTAAGATCATCGTCGACACGTACGGCGGGTGGGGCCGACATGGTGGTGGCGCGTTTAGTGGTAAGGATCCCACTAAAGTTGATCGAAGCGCTGCCTACATGGCTCGTCACGTTGCTAAGAATATTGTCGCTGCTGAATTAGCCGAACGCTGCGAGGTACAACTTGCTTACGCAATAGGTGTCACCGACCCGGTAAGTATTCATGTGGATACACAAGGCACGGGCGAAGTCCCTGATAGCAAAATTTGCGAAGTGATTCGTGATTTCTTTCCACTAGCACCTAGCGGCATCATTAAGTACCTCGATTTACGAAAACCAATTTATCGTAAGACCGCTGCCGGTGGTCATTTCGGTCGAAGTGAATTCAGTTGGGAATCAACAGATAAAGCCGAGGAACTGAAGGCGCAGTTCTAGACACAATAATCTGGTGTACTATTGACGTTCTACGCCTACGTGCATTAATCTTCCACGATGTCTAGTTTTGCTGCTATACCCACCGACTCCACCTCCAACACATTGTTCACCGCTGTTCGCCGCGGCGGAATGCTTGCAATGGCGCTGTTTGCGATTCTGGCTCAAGCAGCACTCATTGCCAGACACCCAGTTGGCACGGTCACGCTTAATCCGTCCGTTTTATATGCAACCCTTGCCGGTATTCTGTGCATCAATGGTTGCATTCGCCTCTGTACTTTCTCCCCACGTGACCCGCAAGCATCTTGGTTAAGTCGCATTGTCTGGATCACTCCAAGTATCATCTCCTTGGAAACGTTTATATTGATTTCCAACACGACCCTTAGTAGCAGCCTCGTTGTGATGACCGGGTTGTTTCTCGTCGTCGTCGAATGCAACTGGTGGATCGTATCCCTAAGTAGCAAGTCCTCAGGACGACCACAACAAACAACCATCATCAAACAACAGCTACTATTTGACACAATCGATACGCCAGCGGTCGCGGCAACAATCCTGCCCCTCGATGACACTATTGAAACTGCAACCACATTGCTGACCCACGCTCAACAATCGTGGACGCGGTTCTCCGATGAATCAGGTGAATCTATTACGGCCATCGAACGTGTACTCTTTGAACCAGGGCAACGCCATCAGACAATTCATTTTTCGTTTGTGCCAAGCTTGATAGCGATCCCCGAAATCACCACACATATTGTGGAAGGACCGCCCGCATCGATTCGCATCGACGAAATGCAAACATTCGGTGCTCGTTTAGAACTCAAACTCAGCCAAAAATATGAAGAACCTGTGGAATTAATTATCCAAATCGAGATGGTAGCGGTACGAACGGTCGCTGCTTAGCGAATTTTGAATTAAAATAAAACATCGAAGATCTCTATTTACCGAGAACTTTATGGCACGCTGGCCCCGAAAATTTTGGACATCCCTGTTTACCTATGGATCGATCTTCGTGTTTTTCCCAGCGCTAGCTTATCTAGCCTATTGCTGGGTTCGCGGGGAATTATAACGAATACTGTCACTATTGATGTTTCCCGTGGAATCAACGCTAGCAATGACCACACACAGCAGATGTGCAAATATCTAGGAGCGTGATTACTTTTGGCTATGACCCCAACGCTCTCATCGATCGTCGAACAACTCCAACAAGCTGGGCAATCGCACCTGCTCGGGTTCGTTGACCAACTCGATGAATCCGAACTCCAGTCACTGTTGCAGCAAATCGCATGTCTTGATTTGGAACTAATAAATCAACTATTTGCAAAACGCGGTGAGACAAACAATCCGATCTCTTCAAATATCGACATCAAGCCAACTGTCGCATTGCGATTAGATGAGACACATCTGCCCAGCGGCGTTTCACGTAATCAAGCGTTGACCGAAGGCGAACACCTATTACGATCCGGTAAGGTTGCAGCGTTAATTGTTGCCGGTGGTCAAGGGTCCCGACTGGGGTTTGATAAACCTAAAGGGATGTTGCCTATCGGTCCCGTTTCACAGCGCACACTGTTTGAAATGCTGGCTAATAAGATCGATGCTTTACAGCGACATTACAAAACCACAATCCCACTGCTGATCATGACCAGTCCCAGCGTACATGATGAAACGGTAAGCTACTTTGCTGAACATGATTATTTTGGGTTGATCGATTCCGTCGAGTTTTTTTGTCAGGGCACACTGCCGGTAATTGATTCTCGGTCGGGTCAGATACTTCTGCAATCACCACACACCATCAGCGTAAGCCCCAATGGTCATGGTGGTGTAATCGAAGCACTAGTCGCAGACAAACTACTAGATAAATATCAACAAGCTGGCATTGAACATTTCTTTTTTGGACAAATTGATAATCCGCTTTCGCCAACTTGCTGTCCTGAACTCATCGGTTTTCATAGTTTGACAAATTCCGCCGTGACGCTTCAAGCGATTGCAAAACAGGATGCACAAGACAAAACAGGAAACATTGTCCAAATGGATGGCCGCATTCAGATGATTGAATACACTGAAATGCCAACACAACTCGCCGAGCAAACATCCCCCGACGGGGAATTGAGTTTTTGGGCCGCCAACATCGCGGTGCACATGTTTCAAATATCGTTTTTACAACAACTAGCCCAAGATCCTACTGCCCTGCCCTATCACACAGCACACAAGACGGTTGCCCACATTGATCAACTAGGGAATCAAGTTCATCCGGCCGAGCCAAATGCTATTAAATTTGAACGGTTTATTTTTGACACGCTGTCGGTTTCCCCCAAAACCACGGTTATCGAAGCAGACCGCGATCTCGTATTTGCAGCGGTCAAGAATCACGCGTCGTCCAGTTACAATACGGTCTGCACCTGCCAACAAGCTATCTCGACTTTGCACCGCAATTGGCTCATCGCAGCTGGCGTTCAAGTCGACATGAATATTGCAGTTGAAATCGATCCCTGCTGGGCTCGTAATGCTCAACAGGTCCGAGAACGTCCGGATTTACCAAAAACTATAAACACCGATCTCTTCTTAACTTCATCCTGATCCCCTGCGAGGTAGTCATTATATGGTTTATGCCGTCATCATGGCCGGCGGGTCGGGCACGCGGTTCTGGCCTGCCAGCCGCAAACAGTCGCCAAAACAATTGCTCACTATTGCAGGCCAACAAACACTACTCGAAGCAGCGGTGGCTCGACTCAATAATCTAGTTGCATGCACCGAGACACTTGTTGTCACGAATCACAGCCTAGTAGCTGCTGTGCGGGAGCTATTACCAGATTTACCTCCCTCTGCAATATTAGGGGAACCTGTAAAGCGAGATACCACAGCCTGTATCGCCTTAGCTGCCGGTCTTTTGGATAAACGTGACCCCAACGCAACGATGTTGGTCATGCCTGCCGATCATTGGATTAAGCCGATCGAAGAATTTCAGCACGCGGTCCAACTAGGAGTTGCACTGGTCAACGCAGATCCGAGCCGGCTAGTTACCCTGGGAATTAAGCCCAGCTACCCAGCGGAATCGTACGGCTATATCCGTCGCGGCAACAGCGTTTCAGCGGTAGAAAATCAGGAAGATGACGTATTTGAAGTCCAAGAATTTTGCGAAAAACCGGATCGAGTCACGGCTCAACAATATCTCGACCATGGTGAGTACTATTGGAATTCTGGAATCTTTGTTTGGCGGACTGCTACGATTCTGAAAGCCATTGAGCAAAACGACCCGGCCTTGATGGAACATATCAACGTTATCTGTAATGCCTATGAGAGCCCTGAGTTTGAGGAGATATTCCAACGTGAATTTTCGGCAATTGAGGGTAGGTCGATCGACTACACAGTTCTTGAAACACATGATAAAGTCGTTGTCATCCCAACGACATTTGAATGGAATGATGTGGGTAGTTGGCAGTCCATTCAATCCCTATTCCCCATGGATGAAAACAACAATACGATCATCTCCAAGCATGTTTCCGTAAATTCAACAAATAATATAGTATGGACATCCGAGGAACACTTAGTTGCCACGGTGGGTATCCATAATTGCATCATTGTCCACACGGCCGATGCCACGCTAATTGCCAATAAAGATGATGAAGAATCTGTACGGGAAGTCGTTACTATGATCGAATCACTTGGTTGGGAAAGTTTTCTGTAAGCTAGTCGGTATAATTACATCATGAAATATTTACTCACCTTGCTAATATTCAGTTGCGCGATTAGTTGCAACGCTCTTCGTCTGCAAGAGCAGCAAGCGGAAAAGCATCCCGAAACCCCCGGTAATTCCAATCCCTTGACCAGCATTTTGAAGTCTCCGTTGAACTTCAATTTGCGATCCAAAACGAATGGTGGTAATCAGTTCTGGACCGATCTACGCATCCAAGATGGCTGGCGGATTCAGCAGAACATTTTGACCGATCATTATCGATTACTGGATTCCAAGGACATCCGTCATGAGTGGGGTGCACTCAATAAATGTGACGCGACCTTTCAACGATTTATTGAAGCTGGACACATCCGTCCGTATAAAAAACGAGTCATCATTCTGTTGCATGGACTTGTTCGCACACGGGGATCCATGGATTCGATGGATAAATACCTGCGGGGACGAGTTGCCGCCGACGTGCTCAACATGACCTATGCCAGCACGCGAGACACGCTAGAACATCATGCGGAGGCCTTACACCGCATACTCGAGAATATCCCGGAGGAATGTGACATTTCGTTTGTTTGTCATAGCATGGGTAACCTAGTCGTACGAAGGTTTTTTCACCGATGGCAAGACACTCGGATTAGTCGTGTGGTGATGCTAGCACCACCTAATCAAGGTTCTGCATTGGGGACGATGTTTCATGATTACCAGCTATTTGCAACAGTATGGGGTACAGCGGGGCAAGAAATTACTGTCGGATTTGAAGCACTAAAAACAAAGTTAGCCGTACCACCATGTGAGTTCGGCATCATTGCTGGCGCCTATTCCAGTAAGATCCTGCAGAACCATTTGTTAGAGGGCGCGAATGATCTCGTGGTAACAGTGGAAGAAACAAAACTGGTCGGTGCCAGAGATTTCCGGACCGTCTCCTCAATTCATACTCGCATCATGGCTAATACAGAAGTCCAACGCTTGACCTATTTTTTTCTCCAACGTGGGCATTTCGAAACCGCCACGACACGCACTCCACTTAAGTAATCCCTAAAACACATGTCCGATTTTCCAACCCCAGGTCGATTAGCAGCCATTGATTTTGGCACTGTCCGTATCGGAATTGCGATTACGGACCCGAGTCGCAATTTTGCGAGCCCGCTGGAGAACTACAATCGTACTGATCTGCGCGGCGATGAACTGCGTTTTCAACGACTTGTTGAAGAAGAAGATATCGTGGGGTTCATCGTTGGATTACCTATCAATACCGATGGGCGGGAAACACCCAAAAGTCGCGAAGCGCGTGCCTTTGGTGATTGGCTAAGTGAAGTTACACAAATCCATGTGGTCTATCACGACGAACGATTCTCAACATCCATGGCTCACGAGTTGATGATTGCGGCGAATGTCAAAGCCAGCAAACGCAAGAAGCATCTCGATATGATAGCCGCGCAACAGATCCTGCAATCTTACTTATCGCAATAACACACGTTGCCCTTATTGTTCGTTGCTGACTGGATCAGGTTTTTTCATGTCATCTATCAACGACACAAACAATTCGGCTGGTAACGCATAGGAAGAGACACGCGAGGCTCGAGCAATATTGATGCCGATCGTTTTTCCACTCATGTCGACAATCGGGCCACCACATTCTTCCGGCTGTAAAACCGTATCATGTTGTAAAACTGATTCAAAACCAGTGCGGCGCTTACTTAAGGCACCGCCCAATTTTTCCTGCTCCACCGCGCGGGTACCTGATATATCTGATTCCCGTCCAAGTACAGGCTCGAGCGTCATCTCTTCGTCATCGCGAATAATTAGCAGCGTGATTTTTTCGCCTGGTAGATGAGCGCGTACTACCTTTATCAATTCATCGCGGCTTTTGATCTCAGTATCGTTGACCTTCAATATAATGTCGCCACGTTTTATCCCAGCTTCTTGAGCTGCCGTCTTGGGAAACACACGCTCCACAAAAGTACCCTGAGGCGATTCGCCGAGCAGGACGCCCAACAGGCCTCCTTTAATGGATCGAGGAGCAACACTTACAACGCCAAAGGCGACAGGTGCGTCCGCAATTCCTGGCGTAACCAACCAACTTCCAATGACTGGCGTTTCCGTATTCCATTGAGCAGCTTTCATTTTTTTCCCTGAAACCTTAAGCATCGCCAAATCCAATTTTGGACGATGAGATATGAGTTCGGCCTCGACGACTTTCCCGTTGGGTAAATGACAATCCAATGGAAAATCAATGTCGTCGGTAATGACTTGGGTCGCTTTGGTCAAAATATATCCATCGGCGCTGACAATCGTACCTAAGGCAACAACCTTGCGGCCCGCATGTAATTCGACAGCACACGCTCCTGCACGCTTTACAACAGGAGTGAACGCATTACGGATTTCGCGGTAGTTACGTTCATGGACGCCCGCCGGACGAAAGGCGGCGATGTAATTTATCCAATTCGTATATTCTACTGCCGTCGGTCGCGTCGGTAATTTTCGGGTGCTACTGTCTTCCGATTTCTTTTCTTCAGGTTCAGGTAAAACATTGCCGCCGGCTTGTCCGATCTTGATCGTCAACACTAATTCTTCGTCGTCGCGTCGAACAGTGACTTTAATTTTTTCACCTGGTCGATGAATGCGGACCGCAATAACTAACGCATCAAAATTCCGAATTTCATTATCGCCAAACTTAATAATGACATCGTTGACCTTCAGTTCAGCACGATCTGCTGGACTACCTTTCACAACCCCACCAATCACCGCACCAACAATCGTACGATCTTCTTCGGAATGACCTTGTACACCTATAAACGGTGAACCGGGAGCAGCGCCCCACTCTTCGGTCGCCACCATCCGATCCCAACCTGTTTGAAAAGCGACGATTGGGACGTGAACGTTGTGAATTAACTCTTGGCCGATGCGGCTATGTATCCCAACGACCTTGCCATCCATACCGAATAATGGACCGCCGGAATCTCCACCAATCAATGTACAGTCGGTCGTTACCACATCATCAAACCGATGAATCACGCGACCCAATCGCACAACAGGTTTACGATCGGACTGATAGCCTCCAGGATGTCCCAACGCCAGCACCCATTGGCCGAGTGAAGCGGATTTAGCATCAGCCATTTCGGCATACGGCCATTTGTCGGCCTCCCAGTTTTCATCCGTTATTTTCATTAATCCGGCATCAACGCCACGATTGAGACCAAGAGTGCGGGCTCCGACAACTGTACCGTCGGTCAAGATAACTCTCGCACTGCGATTTGGTTTTCCGGAAACATGCGCGGCTGTCAAAATATATCCATCCGCGCTAATCAAGACACCGCTACCCTGTGCAGCACCAACTTGAATACCAACCGTCGTC
>CAWVZW010000070.1:0-17446 GCA_963934735.1 uncultured Planctomycetaceae bacterium | reverse complement strand
CGAATTCACGGTATAAACCTACGTGGTTAAACATTTCAAACGGCAGTCCAAGCGGGTCCATTTTTTTGTGACAGGTCCAGCAGTAACTCTCACGCGTAACTCGCATACGTTCTCGTAACGTTGCACCAGGTTCATCGGGTAACATCGCGTCTACAGTAATTGGCACGTCTGGAATACCGCCACCGAGTAGACGTTCCTGAACCCAACGGCCTCGCAGGATGGCATGATTGTCCATGGCATCTGAATGCGATACAAGCCAAGCCGGGTGAGTTAGAATCCCTAAACGCTGTCCCTCGGGCAGAGTGGTCGATTGACGCTCAGGTTTCATAGAACCAGCCCCGAAACTGCGGCGACTCACACGAGCGTATTCAGGCGTCCCAGCCAACTTTGCCACGGTGACATTATGGTTAACTCTTGGAGGCTGCTTGGGTTTTTTGGGCTTAGGGGGCTCTTTATCAGGATTCGCTTTCTTCCATGCTTCAAGCTCGGCTGCCGCTTTTTTAATAACTTCTTCCTGTGCTTTTTTCGCAGCGTCGATAGATGCTTGTCGTTCTTCGGGAGAGTTTTGTTTACCGAAGTATACGTCGTCAGATCGTGTAACGACAACTTTATCGGTGGTTAGCAATTGTTTAAACACATCCCGATCTTCTGCGAGAATAATTTCGATCAACCGGTCCGTACTGGCAGTTGCATCGAACATTGAACGATAGTGCTGGTTCGGAGAAGTGCCACTTGCATCGCTCAAAGCTTTTGAATCTTTACAGATATATCCACCGAGATCGTAATCAAAGTAATCTCGAAAAAATTGAAGGACTCGCGGCTTACGAACACTGTTATCGGCAAGCATTCGTTCTACTTCGCGTTTTACATCCTCTCTGGTTCGCATGCGACCTTCGATGATGGCGGTTCGTAACTGTTCGTCCGGTTTGATATATCGCAGTGCGTGATTCACCGCCAAGCCTAGATCCCAATCTTGAAGCATGATGCGCCCATGCTCATCCGTTTTACCCGTTTCGGCTAGCTCTGCACGAAACAGTGCATCACGGTCAAGGAAGATTGATGATAGACCCAAGACCGCTCCATCTTGATCGCCAAG
Organism: uncultured Planctomycetaceae bacterium; assembly: GCA_963934735.1. Lineage (GTDB taxonomy): Bacteria > Planctomycetota > Planctomycetia > Pirellulales > Pirellulaceae > UBA721. Next base: position 16,350 of record CAWVZW010000070.1, on the reverse strand, counting down.
TTTTTCAACCGTGTTTTTCAAAATCTCTAGGTAGATATCAGATTCACCGGGAGTTGGTACTCGAAAAGTGAGAGCTTCAAACAGGAAGTCGACAGCGGCGCGCTGTTGGTCTTCGCTAGGATTCTCTGCTTTAAATAGGTCCGTTACCGGAGTGAGCGGACGCATTACCTTGGTGCTATAAATCAAGCTAGTTGGTAATCCTCGTAGGTCACCTACCATTTTGTCGGCAATGGAATTGGGATCATCAGTGATTTGATATGAATTGGCAATGCTAAGGGGACCATCTGCCATATATCGTATGATATCGTTTGCGACTCCTATGATTTGAGTGGCCTCGGCGCTGTTTACGGTATAGAAGTACGGATAGTTCTCTAATCCGTGTTTACGCGCAGATGAAAGAATTGCTGGAACACTTTTTACAGCCGTCGCATAGGCTACAGTACCGCCTTGCCACTTGATGATGCGGTCGGTACCAAAGTACATTTTCAGTTCGCCGCCATGGTTTGTCGGAACAACATCACCATGGGTTCGCAGGCCTGCACGCTCTGGGCGGTATTCCGGTTCCTTATTAATCAACTCGTTTAGTCGAGTGATATGCTCTTGAGGAGTCACTCGCCAAATTCGAGTTGGTGATGAGGTCGGCGCCAACTTAAGACCTTTGGGAAGTTTGCCAAACAGTAATTGATGGTCTACGAAGTTACCTTTGTTGGGGTCTAAATGATCGCGAAAGCCTCCCTTGTCCTGCATGACGCGTGTTAATTCGCCGACGATCCAAGCGGAGAACTTCAGGCGAGCAATGACTTCCGGTTGCTCGGCATCCTTGGGTGGCATTTCTTTAAGAGTGACCTGAGCCCAGATACTGTTCCAGATCTGCGCGTTGACTTCATCAACGGGCCCAAGATCGTGCAACGACAAATTACCTTCGGGATCTGTGTCTCCGTGGCAATCTACACAGTTGTTTGTCAGAAACTGTCCAGCAAAACTCTTGAAATCTTCTTGGACTGGTTGCCCGATTGTATAAGTGTCGGCTTGTGCCATGGGTAGTAAGTACAACGAGAGCAAAGCCACCCAAACAAGTCTGACCTTTATCATGTCAACAATTCCTTGATAGGACCGTTATGACTATCGAATTTCTTGGCTAGTTTCTCGTCCATATTGAAGCGATCAACATTAGCACCTGCGGCACGCAGGATAGATGTATAGAGAGCATTGATGGGTCGCTTGCCAGAAAGCTGGGTGAAGCAACCTGTTTTGAATGCGCCGTCTAAATTTCCAAGCAACATCACTGGCCAGTTTGCACCACTGGTGTGCTGTTTGTCAGCATTATTACTTGTGTAGACGATCAGCGTGTGATCCATCATCGTGCCGCTGCCCTCAGGAATACTATCAAGAGCATCCATGATTTTAACTAGCATGCGGCTGTTGTATTGGCGAATCTTGATCCAGATTGGATTATCGGGCTGATTCACATGACCAAGGTCGTGACCTTGTTTCTCAACTCCAATACCTTTCCACGCCCCAAAGATTTCACCACGTCCAGAACCGATGGTTAACGTGTTGGTGATTCCTGACGTTAGCGCTGAGATACTGAGTTCAAGTATTGCATCGTGCCAGTCGGTCTCGAACTGAGGTCGAGTGTACCGGTCGTCTACCGTTGGAGCAAATTTACGTAAGTGATCTGATACGGTACTTAGTTGCTCACGCAGACCATTGACATCCTGAAATCCTTGGACGAATTGACCGTATCGTTGTTGACTCGATGCAGGCAGTGATTGTCCTTTAGCGGTGGCAAGCTTCTCAACTTGTTCAAGCAGGCTTGAGCGTGCTTCATGCTGCTTACGAATTTCGCCTGTCGCAATGCCACCGTATAGCATCTGATAGAGATGATTTGGATTGGAGTGCATGAAGATAGGCTGACCAGCACCGCTTGCAGATAGGTTTGCAACGGTCGGTTTGGTGGTCATATTCTCAATCGAATCCATACCGACGCAAAGGTGCGGAAGCAGGGTTTCTGGAAGGATCTTACTTATTTCGTAGTCGATAGTAGACGCACTCGGTGGTACGCCGTCGCCACCGCGGTATCCGCCGAGTGCACCGAAGAAAGCACTGTGGGATGGGCTGGTGTGAGTACCATGCAAACCGTTGATAATATGCAGACGGTCTTTATAGGATTCAAGTGGACTGATCGGCTCTGGCAGAGTGACGTTAGCTAGAGAACCGCTGGTCATCCCCTTGGGGATGCAGGTATCAGGATGAAATCCTTGGTTTTGCATGAAGAAAATGACACGCTTTGTTGTGCGGCTCGTGTCAGGAGCTGCTAGCAGTTTTTGTGGATCTAATGCGGCGCTCATCACGGCTCCAGCACCAGCGGCCATCCCAGCCATACCTTGTAGCATATTTCTTCGGTTAAGCATTATTTTCGTCCAATACAATTACGGGGTTGCAACCTGTAAGTCTATTTATATAGTCGTATAAATTAGCGCCAATTCTGTGCAATATTTTTTGAAAACAGGTTATTCAAACCTATTTCGCATTCTTCAATCTATTGCCATTGCTTGATGATATATAGGTAAATTCAAGTACATATACTTAACTACAGTATAGCATCAAAGGATTGAAATCTCAATTGCGCATCAATCAAGGAAGGTAAAGTCTACAATCACGTACTATTTGAAGTTTAACTAGACACAAATAAATCTTACAAGTTGCTACTTGGCAGGAATTGATTAATTTCATTGTCGACAGTGGACAATTTCACCCACCCTTGGAATAGATAGCGTTCTAATCGGCCTTAAATAAATGCTTATTCTGGCGTGCTGCCTGAATCGCCTTTTCCGTATCTAGAGGTACACCGGGGTCGTTCTGCTGCCGCATCCAACGTTGCAATTCGTCTCGCATTCGTTTCTGTCGCACAGCCTGTTTTGGTTGCCCTGCCAGATTGGTCATTTCATACGGATCGATGGCTGTATGATACAGTTGGTACTCGGGACGGCTGACATAGCGTGACACCAGACGATAGGTTGCCGGTTGAGAGTAGGAATTCCAAACCCAAGTCGCCCAATACGGATTATTCAGTTCTCCGCTACCGCGCGATCCCATTAGGTGTTTCTCGATATAGACCGCGTCCGGCGTCAGATTATGGATATACCGATAAGTTCCATCACTCACAGTACGAATCGGATAGGCCGGACCTTCGGGGATATTATTGTGCATCCCGTAAACATATTTTCGATGCTTATCCGTTTTACCAAATAAGACATCTGAAAAATCGGTACCGTCGTATTTGTGTTCTTTAGGTTCGCCACCGGCCAAGCTCACCAACGTTGGTAGAACATCTGCATATTGCACTAGGGCGTCCGTACGCTCTCCAGCGGCAATCTTCCCCGGCCAGCGAGCGACCAGTGCGGTGTGCAAGCCGGTATCCCAATTGGTCCATTTGCAGCCGGGAAACTGCGCTCCCTGTTCCGAAGAAAATATTACAACCGTATCATCCTCACGTCCCAGTCGTTTGAGTGCAGCAAGTAGTTCTCCGACCTGATTATCCATATAAGTGATTTCAGCCAAGTACTTTCCATAATCTTCGCGGGTCCGCACTGTATCGGCGATATTCGCTGGCAATCTAAGTTGCTGCGGCGGATAGGCACTGGCATCGCCCATGACCCACGGTACATGCGGTTCGACTAGAGCCACCACGAGACAAAAAGGTTGATCGCCATCCCCACGAGAGATAAATTCATCAACCTTGTTTAGGAAGAAGGGCTTTGTCGGGTTACGAACGCAATTGGAATCAAAGCCGTCAATCTTTTCAAAGGGGAATGCTGCTGCCGGTTTTACATGTACTTTTCCAGCCAACCCCACGCGGTAGCCGAGTGCCGATAAATGCTGTGGCATACTGGTCACGCTGGACAAGCTTGCCGAGTGATTCCAGGCACAGCCATTTCCCAGCGGATACCGTCCGGAATACAATTCTGCTCGGCATGGCTGACACATTGCCTCTGACAAATAGGCCCGGTTAAAGGTCAGCCCGGCGGCAGCCAAACTATCAATATTGGGCGTTTTTGCATTTTGCCCACCGTACAGCGGTAAGTCGTTATAGGTACAGTCATCGGCCATGATGATAAGGATATTCGGCTTGGTTGCGGCCGACAGGGCGCTAGCACCAAGCCAAAACAGGATCATCAGAAAAGGTAGGTTATGTCGTTGCATGGTTGATTACTTCGTCTCGAGGTTGAGTGTGGTTCGTTTAGTCCAAGCAGCATGTAGCTTTTTTAATTCATTCAGTTTCTCAGGCATTTCACTGGCAAGGTCATGCAGTTCCGTTCCATCTTCCGATAGATCGTATAACTCCCACGGTTCCCGTTCTGCTGCAACGAGCTTCCAGTCTCCCTGCAAAACAGCCTTACCATGTGCATGTCCCCAGAAAATCTCAGCATGTTCTGGGATACGTTTTCCCTGAAGCACCGGGGCAAAGGATCTGCCTTCGAACGGCACGGGTTGTTGCTCGGAAAAATTCACTCCGGCAATATCCAACAAGGTTGGCATCATATCAATGACGTGGCAAACTTCCCCAGCCAACTTGCCTGTGCGTTTCTTAGCCACACCGTCCGGCCAGCTGATAATCAATGGTGAATGCGTACCGCCTTCATGGTCATATTGTTTAAACAAACGAAATGGCGTATTGGACGCATTCGCCCAGCCATAGCCATAGGATTGAAACGTTGCCTGTGAACCGGGCATCAATCCCGGTACGTTGCCGGGCTTAATCGGTGTTTTCTTCCCATCGGTAGTAAAATCACGACTCCAGCTACCTTTGCGCATTTCTCCGTATTCAACGTGACAACCTCCGTTATCATGTTGATAAACCACCATCGTGTTATCCGTGATTCCTGCATCGCGCAGATAGTCGGTTATTCGTCCGATATTCCGATCCATACAGGTAACCTGGGCCGCATAGACTTCCATCCGCCGCTGTTGCCAAAGATTCTCTTCCGCGTCTTCCCAAGCAGGTACTAGAGGATGACGTGGCGACAACTCCCAGCGGGGATCGACAACTCCCAGTTCTTTCATGCGTGCATGTCGTTGTCGACGAAGTGCATCCCAGCCCAGTTCATAGCGACCTTGATAATGGGCGATATCTTCCGGCTTTGCGTGCAAAGGCCAGTGCGCTGACGTGTAGGCGACATATAGAAAAAAGGGTTTTTCTTGATCACGCTGTTCGAGAAAACCGAGTGCTTGGTCCGTAATTGCATCTGTGTAGTAGTAATCCTCTTTTCCATTCCATTGATGCCGCATACTTTTTCCGTTGAGCTGCAGATCAGCGGGTGCAAAAAAATCGGAAGCTCCATGAATTGTCCCGTAAAACTGGTCAAAGCCTCGATGGTGTGGGGCATTAGGCCCGTCTGGTTTTCCGGAATTCGATAAATGCCATTTCCCAGACATGAAAGTGCAATAGCCCGCTGCGGCCAGCGCCTGAGGCAATGTGACGGCATGCGGATGCAGACCACCGGCGGCCGACCCCTTGTAAGGCAAAGCTGTTTTCGGATAGAGGCTCGTCATTAAGCTAGCGCGTGTTGGCCAGCACATATTATTGACATAGTAATTAGTGAATCGCAGGCCGTCTGCAGCGATCGAGTCGAGTACCGGGGTTTCGATTTCACCTCCGTAGCACCCCAAGTCGGAATACCCCATGTCATCGGAAATAATCAGAACAATATTCGGCCTAGAAGCCCCCAATGCAGAGCTAGCGCAAAATATCGTCACGAGCATGTACCGGTATAAACGGCTAAATTTCATCGCACTGCATTCTTTCAAGATCGACAACAGAGACATTCTAACTACCGGTCCAACAATTTTCGACGAACGTCAAATACTGTCTTTTATTTTAAACTAAGTGACTCCGTAAATGCATTTTCAATTTCAGAGTCCTGATTTGAGAGAAAGTGGCTGGGAAATGCGTTATAAATGAACTCAGACAATCCCTTATTCAATAATATTTGACCAGAGAAATTCTAACCATGAAATACCACACTCTTTTATTCCTTCTGATGACGATTGCAGCCCCGCTGCTGGCTCAGAATAAAATCGTGCCTCGCGATGCATCCCTCGAAAAACTCTTCACCGGTATTACACTTACCGAAGGTGTTGCGGTCGCTGCGGACGGTATGGTCTATTTCAGCGATATCACCTTCTCGCATCAGGCACGGTTGGAAAACGGTTCGATACATGCCGGTCATATCTGGAAATTCGATCCAACCACTGGTAAGACAACCATTTTTCGCTCGCCGAGTGGCATGTCCAATGGAATCAAGTTCGATGCGCAGGGAGATATGATTATCTGTGAAGGTGCCGACTACGGCGGCCGACGGCTTGTTCGCACCGACATGAAAACCGGCATGAGTTATATCGTTGCTGCAATGTACAAAGGCCGTAAACTAAACTCGCCCAACGATGTCACCATTGATCTTAAGGGACGGATGTACTTTAGTGACCCACGGTATCTGGGGCACGAAACGATTGAGCAACCGGTGATGGCAGTTTACCGCGTCGATCCGGACGGCACGATTACGAGAATTATCACCGATGCGGGTAAACCGAACGGCGTTTGTATTTCTCCGGATCAGAAAACGCTTTATGTTGTCAGCAATGCGAATGGAACAACCGGCATCGAACAACTTGCAACGGCAGACGATTCCGCCGGGTCTGTCGCGGTTGCTGTCCCGTTACGTAAGGGCCGGATGGCACTCATGGCCTATGATCTGGACAAGGACGGCAATGCAACCTACCGGGAAACCATGGTCGACTATTCCCCGGAAGACGGTCCAGACGGCCTGACCGTAGATACGGATGGAAATCTTTATGTCGCTGAGCGTTCCGGAAAACGTCCAGGTATCGGAATCTATAACCCCGCTGGTAAAGAAATTGGATTTATTGAGACGCCGTTACCGACAAATGTCGGTTTTGGTCGAGGTGAAAATGCGGGTTTATTGTATATTACAGCAGGCAGTAGTCTGTATCGTATCCGTTTGAAGACCACTGGCTATCATCTTCCAGAAAAACCATAACTACTTTTTAACATCCTGCACTATCCTCATGTTCAAGTCCTATTTGATTTCCTGCGTTCTCTGTATTATCAGTCTGGGTCCACTGTATGGACAGCCTCCGGAACAGACGGATCCGGCGCATGCGGCACGGATGGCCAAGAGTCTACATCTGTTCAAATCCTCTGTACGTCAGGCGTTGACATCACATTGCGTTAAATGTCATGGCGGGAAAAAAACAGAAGGTGAATTCAATATCACGACACGCAAGCTCTTTTTGCTGGGAGGAGCAAGCGGAGATTCGTTTACCGTAGGTAAAGCTCAGGAAAGTTATCTAGCCGATATGCTCTATCACCGTGTCGAGCCTGCCATGCCGATGAATAGCGGAAAATTGAGCGACACATTGGTCACCTCAATCCTCAAGTGGATTGATTTGGGTGCTGCATTTGATCGTCCTTTGTTGGATACAAGTGAATCTGAGGATGCCTGGACACGGCGGCGCATCAGTCAAGAACAAAAAGACTATTGGGCGTTTAAGTCATTGCAGCAAACTGCATTTAACCAAGATCTACATCCGGATCCACAAAACCCTATCGATCATTTTATTGCAGCGGGAATCGACAACCAGCAGTTACATTTTGCACAACGGGCAACGACCAATACACTCGTCCGGCGAATCTTTCTGGACACATTGGGAATGCCACCCACTCGCAGTCAGCTCACGGAGTTGTTGAGTCATCCGCAAGATCAAATCATCAACCGCACTATTGAGCACGTATTAGCCAGCCCGCATTATGGCGAACGCTGGGCTCGGCATTGGCTGGATGTTGCCCGTTTTGCGGAAAGCCACGGGTTTGAGCAGGACTATGACCGACCTTTTGCCTTTCATTATCGCGATTTCGTTATCAAGGCACTCAACCAAGACATGCCCTACGACCAGTTCACACGTTGGCAACTAGCCGGCGACGAGCTCTCGCCAGAAAATCCACTGGCAATGATGGCAACCGGATTTCTCGGCGCGGGTGTCTTTCCTACTCAAATCACTGCGAACGAAGTAGAATCTTCCCGCTATGATGCGTTAGACGATATGGCCGCCACGACCGGTACGGCCATGCTCGCCCTGACCATTGGTTGTGCACGCTGCCATGATCACAAATTTGATCCGATTCCGGCAGCGGACTACTATCGTTTTACATCCACATTTACAACTGCGGTCCGATCCAACCAGCCCGTCGTCATGAACGCCTCAAATCTGGTAGCTCAACAAGATCGTTTCAAATTGGAACATCAGCCCTATATCGATGCTTTAAAGAGCTACGAAAAGACCAAGCTGCAATCCGCATTTGAGGTGTGGATCCAGACTCCGCGAGCTACAGAGTTACCAAGTTGGTTTACGCCGGAGTTTTTCGATGTTCAGGCGGCAAAAGGTTCCAACATTACTCGCCAGGCTGATGAGTCGTTTAAGGTTCAAGCCGACACTGTACCGCCGCAAGATACATTCACATTTGAATTCCACAGTCATCAACGAAACCTACAGGCATTACGGATCGAAGCCTTTGCCGATCCGACTCTCAAAGCCGGTGGCCCTGGTCTGGCCGTAAATGGGAATTTTCAACTAACAGATATTCACGTAGCGAAAGCCTCGTTGAGCACCCCTAACGAGCTTACCGATCTTGAATTCAGTAGTGCCCGAGCTACCTTCAACCAGAATGAGAATTCCCTGCATGTCAGAACCGTTATCGATAAGGATAAGAAATCCGGCTGGGCAGTGGATCCACAGTTTGGCAAAGACCATGCCGTTATTGTGACGTTTGCCGAACCACTGGATGACCCGCAGGGATTCCGCTTAAGGATAACGGTCGGCTTTAATGGGAATACGAAGCATATCATGGGCCGCTTTCGCATCGCTGTTTCGGCCGATCCAGATAATCCGCTGCTCGGTGATACTATCTCAGAAAAAGCTTTTGTTGCACTCACAAAACCTCCAGCAGACCGAACCGCCGCGGATCTACAGATTGCTTTGGATTGGTACCGTACAAGAGATGACGGTTGGCAGAAACTAGATAAGCAGAGGCTGGCACATCTCAAGTCTGCTCCCGCAGCGAAATCAGAAACTGTCATGATCGTTAGTGAAGGAGTCACGCCGATCCGACATCATACTCAGGGTAAGGATTTCTTCGATGAAATGCATTTTCTCAAACGCGGCGACGTACAACAAAAAGTAGGGCCGGCCTCTCAGGGTTTCCTGCAAGTCTTATCCCCTGAGCAAGACAGCATCGATCGCTGGTCACAAACACCGCAAACTGGCAGTAAAACGTCGAACCGACGTACAGCACTGGCAAACTGGATGGTTGATACCGAGCACGGAGCAGGGGATTTATTGGCCCGCGTGATGGTCAATCGGATATGGCACCACCACTTTGGTCGCGGTTTGGTAGCATCGACAAATGACTTTGGTAACCAAGGTCAACCACCGAGTCACCCCGACCTGCTCGATTGGCTGGCAAACCAACTAATCAAGAACGATTGGAAATTGAAAACTATCCACCAATTGATCCTCTCCAGCTATACCTATCAACAATCGTCAGAATACCGAAAAGCAGATGCAGTGCAGGATCCGGACAATCGATATCTCTGGCGTTTTAGTCCCAGACGACTCGAAGGGGAGGCGATTCGGGATTCCCTGCTTCACGTTACCGGACAACTGGACTCGAGAATGTTTGGCGCCGGTACGCTGGATGAATCCATGCGGCGGCGTAGTATCTATTTTACAATCAAACGCAGTAAGCTCATTCCCATGCTACAGATATTTGATGTTCCCGAACCTCTTGTCAGCCAGGGACAAAGGCCGACAACAACCGTTGCTCCTCAGGCACTGTTGTTGCTCAATAACGCGCATATCCGAAAATACTGTGAAGGCGGGTCTAAACAACTGCTAAAGGATTCTCAGGATCTAACAGATTTGGTCACACAACTATACCAACGTACATTAAGCCGGCAACCAACCCTTTCCGAGACCGAGAAAAGCCTGGCATTTTTGACGCAACAATCCCAATCGTATACGGACAGCGGATCCGCTACCCCTGAGGAGGATGCCTGTGCTGACTTGTTTCAATTGGTGATCTGCCTTAACGAATTCTGTTACATATACTAGCCCTTCAATCAACGGAACCCGACACCACGATGACAGAATGCATCACAAGAAGACAACTTCTACGCGGCTGTGGGGGTGGTATGGGATCAATCGCCCTGAGCACTCTTTTGGCGGATCAGGGCTTGCTATCCAATCCAGCAAATGCAGAGGGAAATCCTTTTTCCTCCAAGAAACAACATTTTCCAGTCAAGGCAAAGAGTGTCATTTGGTTGTTCATGAATGGTGGGCCCAGTCAGGTTGATACATGGGACTACAAGCCGGAGTTGGAAAAACACGACGGTCAGGAACTGGAAGGCTTTGATAAGAACACCGGATTTTTTACGGGAAATGTGGGGCCCATCATGAAGTCCCCTTTCGCATTTCGCCAGCATGGTGAAAGTGGATCTTGGGTATCGGAGATATTTCCCCATATGGCCCAGCACGTAGATAAGATGTCCTTCATTCATTCTGGGTACACCGAATCCAATAACCACAGTCCCGCGCTGTTCATGATTAACACCGGCATGAAACGAATGGGATTTCCCAGCCTCGGCTCATGGGTGACCTACGGTCTGGGAACCGAAAATCAGGATCTGCCTGCATTTGTCACCATGTCTGACCCTTTGAATCGCGGTCTTCCCAAAGGCTATGCTCAGAATTGGGGAGCGGGATTCTTACCGAGTATTTATCAGGGGACATGGTTCAAACCTCAGGGTGATCCCATCGATAATCTTAAGATCTCGGGCAAAAAAAGCCTAGCGCAGCAACGAAACCTGTTGGATACCCTCAAAGGACTCAATCAAGATCATCAGAAAACGCGTCCCGAACAACGCGATTTGGAAACACGCATCAATAGTTTCGAACTCGCCTACCGCATGCAGCAGGCCGCTCCGGAAGCGCTGGATATTCAGAGGGAAACAAGTGAAACTCTTAAGGCTTATGGGGTTGGTGACAAGAAATGTGAGCACTTTGCAAAACAATGCCTAGTCGCTCGGCGGATGGTGGAACGAGGCGTAAGGTTTATCCAAATCTATAGCGGCGGAACGGAAAATGCACGTAGTTGGGATGGGCATACCTCCATTTCTAAGAACCATGGGCAATTTGCCGGTGAAACTGACCAACCCATCGGAGCCTTGCTACAGGATTTGGATCAGCGCGGGTTACTCGATAGTACTCTCGTTATTTGGGGCGGGGAATTTGGGCGGCTTTCTATCGTGCAAAAAGGCGGGACTGGTCGGGATCACAATCCACACGCTATGACCTATTGGATGGCGGGTGGAGGTGTAAAAGCAGGTGTTCATTATGGCGCCACCGATGAAATCGGCAATGTCGCGGTGGAAAACCGTGTCAGCGTTAATGATCTGCATGCCACCATTCTGCAACTTTGTGGGCTCGACCATTTGAAATTGACCTACCGTCTTAACGGTCGTGACTTCCGGTTAACCGACGTTGCCGGGAAGGTGATCAAAGAAATAATTGCCTGAGCCAAGGATTTCCCGATGCATCGATATTTTGTGACCCTGCTCGTGATGGGATGGACTCTGTGTCCCCTGACGTTGGCTCCGCATCTCAGCGCTGCGGATTGCCAACCCACGATAAAAATTCTGAATTACAACGTCTTTAACGGTTTCCGCAGAAACGCTTCTTTTGAAACCGCGGTCCAATGGATCAATGAACAATCTCCGGACATTGCCGGCTGGCAGGAACTCGTGGGATGGAATGAAGATCGTCTCAAGACCGCTGCGAAGAAATGGAGTCATCCTTATGCAGCGACGCTCAAGGGCGGCGGTTATAATATCGGCCTGAGCAGTCGCCAACCCATTGAAGTTCTCCAACGCCGCACTGCAAATTTCTGGCATGGATACCTACATTGCCGTACCGCCGGTTTGGATGTGATTGTTTGTCACCTTTGGCCCGGATCCCGTAGAGAACAAGTCAAAGAGGCAACGCTGCTCTACGAGCTGGTCGTTCGTCTTGAGCAGCAGGGGCGTGAGATCATTCTGATGGGCGATTTTAATGCTCATAGCCAAACGGACCGATCGTGGATTGACAAGCAACAACCGCTGATCGACCGCCGCTGGACAGGTAACAAGAATAAGATACTTACGGATCGGTTTATTGTGGACGGCAAATGGAACTTTGACGTGATGAACAAAATCATGCAGGCTCCGCTGCAGGATGTTGTGCGTGACAAGTTTGACTTGCAGCATCCGCAGCCATCCTATAAATCCCTGTTGGACTTAGCTTCCTATCCCACAAGAGTACTCGCTCATGTCAACACTCCGGAAAAACAACAAGGGTTTTTGGAACGTATTGATTTTATCCTAGCATCGCCAGATCTGGCAAAACGTTGCCAAAGTGCCGAAATTGTGCGAGACGACGAGCGGGTCGAAACGATTAGTGACCACTATCCGGTCATGGCCGTCTTTAAAGTGAACAAGCCAGATTAATATCTTTGGCAGTTCTAACAGCGAGCCTTACCCACCGCGTTGTTCCCGCTGCCATTGCTCTGGCTTTTCAGAAATATCGCTGTCGTCCTGATAGTGCTCTTGCAAATCTGTAAGTTGCGTCTTCAACTCATTTACACGCTTGGCGTACTTTGGTTTTCCGTAGAGATTATGCAGTTCGTCCGGATCTTTTTCTAGATCGTAGAGCTCCCATTCGTCTCCAAATTCATAGAAGTGCATCAACTTGAATCGTTCCGTTCGAATCCCGTAATGCCGCGGTACCATGTGTACACTTGGAAATTCATAGTAATGATAGTATATCGAAGTGCGCCATTGTTTTGCCTCTTCCCCTTTAAGTAGCGGCAGTAGCGAATCTCCTTGGATGTCTTCAGGGATCTCTGCGCCGGCCATGTCGAGGAAGGTTGCAGCATAGTCGATATTCTGAATAAGGTGTTCATCAATAGAACCTGGTTTAATCACGCCGGGCCATTTAATCACAAAGGGCATTTTGAGCGATTCATCATACATCCAGCGTTTGTCATACCAGCCATGGTCGCCAATATAAAATCCTTGATCGGAGCAATAGATGACAACTGTATTGTCTGTTAGGCCCTGTTCTTCAAGTGTATTCATAATTCGACCGACACTTTCATCCACACCTTTGACGCAACGCAAGTAGTTTTTCGCATATCGTTGAAATTTCCAACGTACCAGATCGTCACCTTCCAAATTCGCCTGATGGAATGCTTTGTCTTTGGGCTCCCACGCATCACGCCAGACCTTAAGCTGTTCAGGGGTAAAGCGTTTTAAATTCACCCAAGCGGACCGATCTTGGCGTTTTTGGATTGCCTCGGGTTGTACATCCGGAACAAGATCTAGAAACAGGTCATAGTGCGGATCCATGTGCCGATCGATTTCCAATTCTTGGAATCGCGCCGGCGGTGCATTATCCTTGTATTTGTCAAACAAGGTCGCCGGTTCTGGGATTTCAATATCGTCATAGAGGTGGAGATGGCGAGGTGCCGGCATCCAGCAACGGTGAGGTGCCTTGTGCTGAACCATCAACAGAAAAGGTTTGTCCTTATCGCGTCCGCTTTCTAGGAATTCAACTCCCATATCCGTCACGATGTCCGTGCAATAACCTTGGATCGTCGTGCGACCCTGAGGTGTGATTAAATCTGGGTTGTAATACAACCCCTGTCCGGGCAATACGGTCCAAGCATCATATCCCTGCGGTTTGCCTGCTAGGTGAGATTTTCCATAGATCGCGGTCTGGTAACCTACTGCCTGCAGCAGTTTGGGGAACGTCTGCTGGTTCCAATCAAACTTATCTCCGTTGTTCATAAAGCCATTTTTATGGCTGTGCTTTCCTGTTTGAATTACAGCGCGACTGGGACCACAAATCGAATTGGTACAAAAGCTGTTACGAAACAGCATTCCCTGACTGGCTAACTGATCAATACTCGGAGTTGGGTTCACTCCTTTGAGCCAACCGTCATACGCTCCAATCGCATGGGGTGCATGATCATCTGAAAAGATAAATACAATATTAGGTCGTTTGTCAGCGGCTAGGATGCTACCGGTTATCAGAATGAAAAATAGAGTCTTGATCGCTAATCGATTCACGGCATTCACTTTCTTGTATAAATGTTTTGCAATAGTTCTTCAGTCTGCAAGTATGGCTGGCTACAGGCTCATGGTAAAACGGCACCAAAGGTACCGCAAGCGGTACAAGCCTATAAACAACTTGCTGACCGTTCAATCATCTGTAAAGCCACTTATGTAAACGCTGGCTCCTAGAAATAGCTAGTCCTCAAAGCCTAATTCAGCGGCAGCTTGGTATTACGGACAGTACTTCATGACCGTAGGTCGAAATCGATTGAAAAAAAGCCATCATTAAAGATTCGGTGGGCAGGGTGAAGAGGCTGACCACGCAGCTATCGGTAAGTTCTTTTTTCTGTTTACGTCTGGTATGCGGCGGCGAGAATGGTACAAGTAAATAAAACTATGAATGTCTTGAAAACTGAGTAAAAGGAAATCGTTGAATGGAGTCCACCAGTCCCTATCGTATCCCAGGCATGGAGCTGATTGATCACAGCTTTAATTTGCCGCTGGATTATAGCGATCCTGCTGCACGGAAGATCAAGGTATTCGTTCGTGAAGTTCGTGACTTGGATCCGAAAAGTGAGGAAAAACCTTTTTTACTTTTTCTACAAGGCGGTCCCGGCTTTCGCGCTCCATTGCCGATCAAAAAAGAGGGTTGGCTAAAACGAGCACTGAGCGAATTTCGAGTGCTCATGTACGACACGCGTGGTAACGGCTTAAGCACGCCGGTCAGCCATCAAACCCTGGCAGCTGAAGGCGACGCCGCACAGCAGGCGGATTATCTTAAGCATTTCCGTGCCGATAACATCGTCCGCGATGCGGAAGCGATTCGTGCCCACATGAGCCCCAACGAACCCTGGTCGACGATTGGTCAAAGTTATGGTGGTTGGTGTACCACCACGTATTTGAGTCTGCACCCGGAAGGTCTGAAAGAGTGTTTTATTTTCGGGGGCGTTCCTGGGCTGGATCGGACAGCTAGAGAAATCTACGAAGGCACCTTTCCGTTCATGGAGGAACGTAACCGACAGTATTTTGAAAAGTTTCCGATGGACAAACAGCGTCTTGTTAAGCTCTGCCAGCACCTACAGCAGCACGATGTACGTCTGCCCAATGGGGATCGCTTGACGCCCCGTCTTGTGCAGTTGCTGGGTATGCAACTCGGGTTTGCCGGTACGGCAGAAGCGCTTCACTATCTGGTTGAGGAGGCATTTGTTCAGGTTGGCGAGGAAGAAGTCGTCAGTCATACCTTCCTAAAAGGCGTTCAGACGAGCCTGCGTTTTGACAGCAATCCCATCTTCGCCATACTGCATGAAGCGATTTACGCCCAGCGTGCTGCGACCGGTTGGGCGTGTGATGCCGTCCAGAAAGCGAATTATAGCCATTACGATGATTACGAGGACTTTCTTTTTTACGGCGAGATGATTTTCCCCTGGATGTTTGACGAAATTGGGGAACTCAGAGAAATGAAGGCAGCGGCTGATATCTTGGCTGCATTTGATGACTGGCCGGAGCTTTACGATAAGGATGTATTGAGTCGAAACACGGTTCCCGTGGCTTGCGCCGTTTACTACAACGATATGTTCGTGAACACGCGTTTCACCCGCGAGACGATTGATTTCATACCCAACATGCGGGGTTGGTATACGAGTGAATATGAGCACTGCGGCCTGCGAACCGGTGGCGAAAAAGTGTTCTCTCGGTTGATCGATCTCGCCCGCGGTGAAATTGAGCGTTGAATACTATGGTGGTCCTTCCGATGGATTGAACGATATGAATCAATACGTGTTTTATTGGAATTTCTTGATAGTCGTGTTGATATCAATGGCTTTCCTGCAGGAGTATTTCTTAGATCTCAAGAAAAAATATCGGGCGGGCACGTTGAAATATATACCTCTGCACGCTGCCATTGCGGTTTTGGGTATGGCAGCCGCGGGTTGGGGTCTGTTGGGCAGAAATCTCTATGGGGAACGATATGTGTGATTGTTGTTGTCATTTTTTATTGGCTGTTATTTAAAACTAAAAAAAGCTGATGACTAGATATTTCATCTGGTCGCTCAAGGACTAGATAAACAGCTTTTGGATCGGTTCCCCTTCAGCCAAACGATGGGGGCGCCCCAGTTGGTCGTGG
>CAWVZW010000069.1:0-17556 GCA_963934735.1 uncultured Planctomycetaceae bacterium | reverse complement strand
GACAATGACGAAGAAGGCAATATGGAAGATAAGAAGAAGGAAGGTTATTTCTAGTCCCGTTGTAAAAGGCAACTCGTGTTTTTTGGACTTTGCTGTAAGTAACCAAGTAGAAATTGAATTATGAGTCATCAATCTGATCTAATCGCAACCGACATTGACGCCTATCTTGCTCAACACGAGAGCAAAGAACTGCTGCGCTTTATCACTTGTGGCAGCGTCGACGATGGTAAAAGTACCTTGATCGGGAGGTTGTTGTACGATGCCAAAATGATTTATGAAGATCAATTGGCTGCGATTGAAAAAGACAGTGTGACGCATGGTACGACTGGCGGTGATTTTGATCCAGCGTTGTTAACCGACGGGTTACGAGCTGAACGAGAACAGGGAATTACGATCGACGTTGCCTATCGGTATTTTTCGACAGCCAAACGTAAGTTCATTATTGCCGACACACCTGGACACGAACAATATACGCGTAACATGGCGACCGGCGCGTCGACTGCCGACCTGGCAATAATCTTGATCGACGCTCGGCACGGTGTCCTGACACAAACCAAGCGACATAGCTTCATTGTTTCGTTATTGGGAATCAAACACGTACTGGTTGCCATCAACAAGATGGACTTGGTGGATTTCAGCCAAGAGCGATACGAAGAGATTCGTCAGCAATATATGGACTTCTCAGCTCGCTTAGATATCCCCGATTTGCATTTCATTCCATTATCAGCATTGCATGGTGACAATGTCGTCGATGCTGGTGAAAACATGCCTTGGTACGACGGTGCGACGTTTATGCATTTTTTGGAATCGGTCTACATTGGTTCTGACAGCAACTTGCAGGATTTCCGCTTTCCAGTGCAGTTGGTGCTGCGTCCGGATTTAGACTTCCGTGGATTCAGTGGCAGGGTGGTATCGGGTATTGTCCGTACTGGCGATGAGATCATAGTGTTGCCGTCGGGTAAGAAGAGTTCCGTGGAGAGGATCGTAACAGCGGATGGTGATTTAGAAGAAGCTTTTGCCGGGCAATCGGTCACGATAACGTTAGCCGATGAAATTGATTGTAGCCGCGGAGATATGATTGTTCGCCCCGGTAATATGCCGCAAACCAAACAGCAAGTTGATGCGATGTTGGTTTGGATGTCCGAGCAGTCGATGGTGCCAGGTAAAGAATATCTTGTTAAGCAAACGACTAAGGTGACGACGGGTAATATATCGACGCTACGGTACCGAGTGGATGTAAATACGCTGCATCGTCAGGACGCTCCTACGTTGGAGCTCAATGAAATTGGCCGTGTTGCCTTGTCGATGACTGAACCGCTAATCTTCGATGGCTATAAAAAGAATTCCGCGACTGGATCGTTTATTCTGGTAGATCGTTTAGCTAATACAACCGTAGCGGCGGGAATGATTCTGAACAGAGAATCGGATGATGGAAAGGATGATTTGTGGAGTCAAAAAAGTACTCAGCAAGAAGAACTTGGAAGCGTCGGTGCGGATGAACGGTCTGCGAGGTTCGGACAACGGGCAGTGACGCTGCTGATTACTGGGCTCACGAATTCGGGTAAGACAACATTAGCTTACGCCCTTGAACGGCGGTTGTTTAATCAGGGACGTACATGTATTGTCCTTGACGGGGTGAACATGCGTCGCGGGTTAAGCAAAGATTTAGGTTTCAGTGCGGAGGAGCGCAGTGAAAATCTACGCCGGAGTGCCGAAGTCGCATGTTTAATGAATGCAGCGGGATTGATTTGCATTAGTGCCTTTGTGGCACCGAGCGAAGAAGTTCGCCAGAAAGCCGCTCAAAAAGTGGGCGTGGATCGTTTCATTACGATTCATTTAAGTACGCCTGTTGAGGTTTGCCGCGAACGTGACGAAAACGGGATGTACGCCAAAGCCGATGCCGGCGAGATCAGTAATTTCCCGGGCGTAACGTCAGCATATGAAACCCCTGCTGCTGCAGATCTGACGTTGGATACAACTGACCTACCAGTTGAACAATGTGTTGAGCAGATCATCGAATTGCTCGAAGCCCGCGATATCTATTAAGCGTGCGACGCCAAGGCGTCAGTAAGTTCTATAGAGGGTTTCCATTTCTACGCTCGCATGCTGTATTTAAATGGTGAATGAAGATTGGTTTGCCGCAACCGTTCTCGGCGCCTACTTGAGTTCGGCAGGTGTCAGTGTTACGCTGAATATCGCGGACAAAACTAGACGAACTACACCTTTACTCGCTACAAATGGTATGACAATAACACAAGCTACACTGGACACACTCGCAACTTTTGATTCCCCCACAATTTGCAACGTCATTGAATTGTTCGAAGTTCGTCCGCGTAATACAGGCTATATGGATCATCGAGTGCAGTGCAACTTCCCCGAATTTGCACCGATGGTTGGCTTTGCAGCCACCGCTTGTTTTCGCTCCGACGCACCACCTGTCGGCGGCGATGCTTATGGATCATTGCAAGCACAGCTCGCACAGTTTCAAGAACTTCCTGGACCAGCCGTAGTCGTATTTCAAGACATTGATGATCCGGCAGTTTCAGCTGTTTTCGGCGAAGTAATGTGTTCGACTTATCAGGCCTACGGATCTGTTGGCTTAGTGACCAATGGCGGCGGACGGGATTTACTACAAGTCAAAGCACTCGGATACAAAGTCTTTACCGGTTCGACGATGGTCGCTCATGCCTATTGCCATATGTTGCACCTAGGATTACCGGTTCGAGTGGCCGGCTTGATGGTTAACCCGTGTGATTTGTTACACGGCGACGCCAACGGTGTCACCAATATTCCCTTGGACATTGTGGATGAACTTGTCGATATTACGCCCGAGTTTCTTGCTGCGGAAGACATTATTATGGACTATGTTAAATCCGATGAGCAAAAGACCGTAGAAGAGTTCACTCGCCGGCGAGTAGAGTTTCAAGATGTGGTTGCCACTTTGCGAAGTCGGGTTTCACGGTTAGGTAATTGACCATTAACAAATAACGAGTCACAACTAAAACAGCCATATACAAAACGTTTCAATTTCATCTCAACCAATATTATTTTAGGTAACCATCGTGACACCAGCTGAAGCACTGAGACTGTGCCGAGAGAACGACGTCAAAGCGGTCGACCTACGTTTTGTAGATTTGCATGGGATTTGGCACCACACGACGATTCCGGTCAAGAAATTGGTTGAGGAGGTTTTTGAAACGGGCCTCGGCTTTGATGGCTCTAGTATTCGAGGGTGGCAGTCGATCAATGAGAGTGACATGCTGATGATCCCGCAGGCAAATACGGCCTTCATCGATCCTTTCACAGAGCTTCCTACCTTAAATTTGATCTGTAACATACAAGATCCCATTACCGGTGAAGACTATTCACGTGATCCTCGTAATATCGTGCAAAAAGCAGCGAACTATCTGCAGGCCAGTGGTGTAGCGGACAAAGCGTTTTTTGGCCCTGAAGCGGAGTTCTTTATTTTTGATGATATTCGGTTCGATCAAAACGAACGGGAAGGATATTATCAAATTGACAGCGTGGAAGGGCAGTGGAATCGGGGGAGTAAAACAGAAAAACCAAATCTGGGCTATAAAATTCCATACCAAGGGGGCTATTTCCCAGTCCCGCCAACGGATCATCATATGGATATCCGTAATGAGATGATGCGGACGATGATCAAAAGTGGCCTCGACGTGGAATGCCAGCACCATGAAGTCGGTACGGCTGGCCAAGGTGAAATCGATTTACGGTATCAATCCATCACCGAGATGGCTGATCAGATGATGATCTACAAATATATTGTTAAAAATGTTGCGTTCAAGAATAACCGCACTGCGACGTTCATGCCCAAACCTATTCTTAACGACAACGGGTCCGGTATGCACGTGCATATTTCATTGTGGAAAAATGACACTCCGTTGTTCGCTGGAAGTGATTACGGTGGACTCAGTGAAATGGGACTGCATGCCATCGGTGGTTTGCTCAAGCATGCACCGAGTTTGCTGGCGTTTACCAATCCCACGACAAACAGTTACAAACGATTAGTCCCAGGTTTCGAAGCACCGGTTCATTTAGCGTATTCTCAACGCAATCGTTCGGCAGCGTGCCGCATTCCGATGATTAATAACATTCCGAGTGCCAAGCGAGTAGAATTTCGATGTCCCGATCCGAGTTGCAATCCGTATTTGGCTTTTTCTGCAATGTTGATGGCGGTGATTGATGGCATCCAAAACAAAATAAGCCCCGGTGACCCCTTGGATTGCGATATCTATGCACTCGATGACGAAGTGGCCGCAAAAATTGCTCGGACACCGGAGAGTTTAAGTGCAGCATTGGATGCATTAGCGGCAGATCACGAGTATTTATTGCGAGATGACGTGTTCACGCCCGATGTAATTGACACATGGATTCAAACCAAGCGTGACCATGAAGTCCGACCGATGCAGACCCGTCCCCATCCGCATGAATTCAATTTGTATTACGATTGCTAGTCCTACGTGATAAACGATTGTTGTAGATTTCATCCACCGGTAGCAATAAAGAGATGTCGATTATGATAGTTCGTATTAGCTCTGCAATTTCAATGGCCGCGGTGTTGAGTATTCTGTTTGTTGGTTTCACTGCAGATCTTTGCGGGGTGGATATCTCAACCGTAGCGGGCACTGGACAAGACGGCAATAACGGCGACCAAGGCAACGCCACGGAAGTAAATGTTGCTCAACCCTTTGGTGTGGAAATAGGGCCCGATGGTGCACTGTATGTGACTGAGGTTGGTAACCATCGGATAATGCGCGTGGATCGTAAGACGAAGCAACTGACAACGATTGCAGGTACGGGCCAGGCCGGTTATGCCGGAAATCGTCAAGGGGCAGCCAACGCTGTTTTACGAGAGCCTTATGAAATACGTTTTGCCAAAAACGGAGATATCTATTTTGTCGAAATGAAGAATCATATTGTCCGCAAAATCGAGGCATTGACCAATACGGTTAGTTTGGTTGCCGGAATCGGCACAGCGGGATTTAGTGGCGATGGCGGTGCGGCTACGACTGCAGCACTAAACAATCCGCACAGCATTGCACTGGATGATCAAGGTTATTTATACATCGCTGACATAGGGAATCATCGTATTCGCCGCGTTAATTTGGTGACGGGAATAATCGATACGATTGCCGGTACGGGAGCAAAGAAATTGCCGACTAACGGGTCACTAGCTCGCGGCAATGCGATGCTGGGACCTCGCGCCTTGTGCCATGATAAAGGGGTGCTGTGGATTGCATTGCGTGAAGGGCATAGTGTCTGGAGCTTGCATCTGACCAGTGGACGATTGCAGCACGTCGCAGGTACCGGAGAAAAAGGATTTACCGGTGATAACGGAGCACCGTTGCAGGCCACATTTAATGGACCGAAAGGGATTGCTGTCGGCCCTCAGGGGCGGCTGTTCGTTGTTGACACTGAAAACCAAGCGATTCGTATGATCGATTTGAAACAAAATAAAATATTAACCGTGTGTGGGTATGGTCCTCAGGGTCGCGGGTCCGCGGGTGACGGAGCAGATGCGAGGAAAGCTCAAATGGGACGCCCGCATGGCATTTGCGTCGACGCTAAAGGTGTCGTGTATGTCGGAGATACGATGAATCATCGAGTTCGATTCTTTACGGCTCCCAATGTCACTGTGAAATAACGTACAATGAGTTGGCACTCAAGTAGTGCTTTTCCACCTCAAGAATTAGTTCTGTTTTCTGTTTAAATTGCGGAGTATTCCCATGAAGCGTCGAGTCATTCTTTCCTTTATTGCCTCCAGTGCTTGTGTAACGTTTCTATCAGGCGTTCTTGGTTTCACGGACTTGACTGTAAAGGCAGACGAGTCCGGTTCGCTGAGGGTAGGTTTGATCGGACTAGATACCTCGCACAGCATTGCTTTCACCAAAGCACTGAATGCTGACGATGCAGCAGCAGACATAGCGAATTGCCGTGTCGTGATCGCCTATCCGCAGGGAAGTGCAGATATCGAATCAAGTGCTTCGCGGATTCCAGGATATACGAAACAAATCGCAGACATGGGAGTCAAAATAGCTTCATCGATTAAAGAAGTTGTAGCCGAGGTCGATGTTGTACTTTTGGAAACGAACGATGGTCGCCCGCACCTAGAGCAAGCGATGGAAGTGATCTTAGCGGGCAAACCACTGTTTATTGACAAACCGGTCGCTGCTTCATTGGCAGATGCGATTGCTATCTTTCGCTTTGCGGCGGAGCACAAAGTTCCCTGTTTTACGAGTTCCTCATTGCGTTATTCCAAAGGGGCCGTTGCGATTCGAAATGGTTCGATTGGCAAAGTTCATGGAGCGATGGCATTCAGTCCAGCACACTTAGAACCAACTCACCCAGATCTGTTTTGGTACGGTATCCATGGTGTCGAAGCTTTGTTTACTGTGATGGGCACCGGTTGCGAGCAAGTAGCGCGCGTTTCCACTAAGGATACCGAATACGTGACAGGCGTCTGGGAGGGCGGTCGAGTTGGCACGTTTCGCGGCATCCGAGATTACAAGGGGGGATACGGTGGCACAGCGTTTGGCGACAAGGGAATTTCTGAGATCGGCCCTTATCAAGGTTACCGACCATTAGTGGTTGATATCGTGAAGTTCTTTCGCAGTGGTGTCGTACCGGTGCAAAGTGAGGAATCACTAGAAATTTACGCGTTCATGGAAGCAGCCGACGAATCCAAACGGCTCGGTGGTAAAACCGTGACGATCGAATCTGTCATGATGAAAGCTTCTGTTAAAGCGGACCAACGACTAAAAGAATTAACGTCTAAATAAGAAGGCAATGTTTTCGCCGCAATATTTGTCTTGCAGTTAATCTATTCGGAGTGCATTGAATCGATGGCAGACACTGATGATACAATTGTCAACTCGCGCAACGTGGGATCGGCAACTCCAGATTCCTCGCCGCGTACGGCGACAGTAAAACGACATTTGCGTTTTGGCTGGTGGTCCTTATTTGTGTTCGTTCTATTGGGCACTGTTCTAGAGGGGCTGATAGGATTTAAGTGGACGCCGTATATGACTAATGACACGCGTCAAATATTATGGCGGCTAGCCCATGCACATGGCACTTTGCTGGGGTTAGTGCATATTGCATTTGCTCTGACGGTGCATAGCAGTGTGAGTACGAGACCTCATCGTTGGATTTCACCGAGCCTTATTGCCGCTAGCATACTCCTGCCCGGCGGGTTTTTCGCAGGTGGAATATTCACCTTTAACGGTGACCCTGGTGTTGGCGTGTTGGTTGTGCCACTTGGCGCTTGCTTTATGATTACTGCCGTGTTGCTCATTGCACGATCGCTCAAATCATAGCAGTGCTGCGATCGCTTCGCTGGATACTGGCGAGATAATTCCCTGTTCGGTGATAATTGCTGTGATCAGCTCTGCCGGTGTAACGTCAAATGCTGGGTTGTAAGTGTTGATCCCGTCCGGTGCGGTCTGTTTTCCAAACCCTTGAGTGATTTCATCGCTGCTGCGTTGTTCGATCGGAATGCCCTTTCCAGTGCTCAATGATAAATCGAATGTGTTACTGGGCGCAGCGACGTAGAAGGGAATTTGGTGATGTTTTGCGAGAATGGCCAGCCCATATGTACCGATCTTATTGGCAACGTCTCCGTTAGCAGCAATCCGATCAGCACCTGTAATGACCGCTTGGATTTCCCCTTCTGACATTACCTGTGCGGCCATGTTGTCGCAAATTAGCGTCGTTGCAAGGTTACGTTGTTGGCATTCCCACGCGGTCAAGCGGGCACCTTGCAGCAGCGGTCTAGTTTCATCAACGAATATGTGCAGAGTTTTACCTTGGTCTTGAGCAGAAAACAGAACAGATAACGCCGTGCCGTATTCACTTGTCGCTAAGCCACCGGCGTTACAGTGTGTCAGAACGCCGTGGCCATCAGCGAGAAGCGTAGCGCCATGCTTGCCGATCGCATGACACATTTCACGATCTTCGTCGTGAATAGCAATCGCTTCTTTGAGTAGCGTTTGCATAATCTGGCTTGGGAGTTGTCCGGCTTGCTGCATCGTCTGGGCCGTATCCTGCATCCGTTGCAGCGCCCAGAACAAGTTAACCGCGGTAGGGCGGCTGTTTGCGAGTTGGTCGACACAGTGTTGCAAGCGTTCTTCAAATTGTTGCGTTGTGCAATGATTTGTGTCGACGGTTTGCAGGCCAACGCAAATTCCATAGGCGGCAGCGATGCCAATAGCCGGCGCACCGCGGACTTGCAAAACGCGAATCGCGTGCACCACGGACTCCAGATCACGACAATCCACGGTCGTTAGGTCTAAAGGTAAGGCGGTTTGATCAATTAATGTCAAAAAACCACCTTCATCACCGTTCCATTGGAGCGTTTGTGGATGGTGGCTATGCATCCGCCTCGATAGCCTGTTGTAACGCGGCGTTTTTCGCTTCGATTTGACCGACGAGTCGCTTTTTAAAGGCAACTAGTTGTTCTCGTAGGTCGGGACATGCGGTTGCCATGATTTGTACAGCGAACAGACCTGCATTGCGAGGTCCACCCATACCAACAGCCATGCTGGCAACGGGTACGTCACCAGGCATCTGTACGGTGGACAAGAGTGAGTCCATGCCACCCATTTCAGCAGTCGGGACTGGCAGTCCGATGACAGGGAGGGTCGTATGGGCCGCAACAACGCCTGCTAAGTGCGCCGCGCCGCCAGCTGCCGCAATAATGACTTGTAGTCCACGGTCGATCGCAGTCGATGCGTATTGGCTAACAAGTTCGGGAGTGCGGTGGGCACTCATGACTTGAATTTCATAAGGTATATTAAATTCATCAAGTGCATATGCAGCTTTTTTGATTTTGGGCCAATCGCTATCGCTGCCCATGATGATTCCTACTTTTGGTGTGTCGTCAGCCATTACCTGTTTGTCCTTATAATTCGAAGTTGATCATAAATTCAGCCCATTTTTTATGATACACAAGCCTCTTTTGCAAGTAGGGCCCGTCACTAACCTGGGATCGACCCAATTCAGTTTTCTGAAATTCTCATTGCCGCAAATTCCCATACGCTAACTTCTCGTTAGGTGGAAATGGTTATTGGTCGAGTTCCGCTTCTTTTTCGTCTTTGATATCAGCGCCGAAAGATGTTCGCAGCGTGCTGGCCCAGTGGGAAACCGTTTTCTGTGGTCCGGTTAGTTTTAGAAAATAATTGCCTTTGTCTTTAACGACTAACACGACCCCAAGCATTTGGTAGCCGGCCGTTGGATTAGTCTTACGTTGAATCGGTGGCCCAATAGGCTTGTTATAGACACCGGTAATATCAATCAGATAGTATTTTCCTTGAGTTGACTTTCCTTCAGAGGTCTTTTGTTTTTTACCGGAGCTTTGGAACTGACCCGCCCACCGCTGTAAGTTTGCATCGACTCCACCACCTGCTCCACCAAAAAAATAGACGACGAGTTCGGCAGCATCCTTGTCACCTTCGACAGCCGGAATTTCAAATTGTGCAGTTCGCAGGTTATTGGTAAGTTCTCCTTGTTTCCAAGTCGTTGGAACAGTTAGCTTAATGTCTTTGGCGGTGACGGTTTTCGTCTTATCTGCTGCTGACACAAATGCCGTTGATGACAAGATGATAGTGGCAAAAATTATAAGCTGAGAAAGTTGACGCATTGAATTGGATCCTCTGGAAAGATGAATGGGCATGTCCCAAGTGAGTGAGTTACGTGTTTGTATTGATGATATATCAGGATTGCGATAAAATGACACTCACGACAAGTGATACAAGTATGATGACCGATAGTATACCTAGGGCGATACCGGTGATCCGTCTGTTTTTAGAAGATTCTTGTGATTGTAAATTACGTTGAGCCATGGTGGATTGGTCGATTTCGAGATTTGCGAAGGTGAAATCTCCGTTGGTGTCTTCCGCTTGGTACTCTAACGCCGCTAAGAACTCTTCATCGCCGAGGTCCACATCTTCTTCGTATGACGTTGGTCCATCTTGATTTGTAATGTTGGTTGTTTCGCCTATAGCAGACGACGCACCGACTGCGGACGATCCCGCGTAATCAATGAGGATATCGCTGGCTGGTTTCCACTTCAGCCAATCGTCACGGCGCAGTTCCGTGTCGGCTCCAATACGGTGTTCGTTGACCCATGCAAGAAGTAGATTATTATCGGCGGGTCCATACTCATCGCCACCCGCTGGGCGGATGTACCAATTTAAATCTGGTTTTTCACTGAGACACCGTTTAATGGTAATCGGGACGCGAGGTTTGTCTTCCGCTTGTTCTGCGACTTGATAGGACTTCGAGGCTTGTTCATCTGCTGCGGAGACTGTGGACGGTTCACTGGGAATGCGGAAACGCGTTTCGCAATCTGGGCAGATTCCGCGCTTTCCCGCGAGGTGCGATTTGACGTTGAGTTTCTTGTCACAATTTGGACAAATAAATCGTATTCCCATGAGTCTAATTTATTTCCGATAATTTGTTTGTGCGAATCGAACGCTGCCGTGAAATACCGCGTGCAAGATCGAATATTGATAATATTTAATTATAGGTCGAACATGTGCTGTTCGGAAATGTTTCCGCCGCGAAATTCATGAGGTTTTTAGCGCTCAGGATTATTGTAGAGCACAGAATTGAGAAGTTCCAGTGAGCCTGTGATGACAGAATCCGCTGGAGCATTGGCTGGATCCAAATGCCACGACCGGTCAACGGGCACGTATTTGTCTTGCAGCGGCCAGGGGTCAAACGGGACGAATCCCAATGCGGTTTGCAGTCGCGAGCTATCTAAACTGACATCACCTGCTCGCGGGGGCATCGGGCCCGCATCGACACGCGGGCAACCAATCAGACAAGATGGCTCATAGCCGCCGACACGGTTAACAATTTGCGCGATTTGGAACAGGCTAAGTTGGCGTACACCGCCAGCATGATATATACCAGCCAGTGGATGGGTCAGTAGCCAGTTGGTGAGTTTGTTGAGACAGTCGGTGTATTGGGGCATGCGAATTTCGTCGAAATACAATGTAGCCGGTTTATTGTTCTTGAAACGCGATTGAATCCAATCAATCGCGCCGGCATGGCCACTGAAACTAGGGCCCATTGGCAATGAAATTCGTAGAATGGTTGCCTGAGGCAGGCGATCCAATAGGATATGTTCCGCTTCGACCATCGTCTTGCCATAGACTGTAACTGGGTCGGGCGTGTCTGATTCTGTATATCGTTTGCCCGCGTCCTTTCCCGAAAAAACTAAATCGACTGAATGGTGAATCATTGTTGCATCGCCAGAACCACTTTGTTGAAGTGCGCTGACCAGATTGTCGAGGCCTTGTACATTAACCCGATGAGCCATGATGGGGTCGAGTTCACAAAACTTTAGCTTGCACGTTCCGAGGCAATTGATGACTGACCGAAAGGTGTACTGCTGACACAGTGCAACGATTGATTCTTTGTTGGTAATATCACATCCGACAATGCCGTCACCGGAAAGTGGCCAATATTCTTCCCGCCGTGTGCCAATGACTTGGCCAGGATATTTTTCGTAGTAATACTTAAAGGCATTATATCCGGAGACACCTGCCACGCCTGTAATCAGCAGCGGTAGTTCTATTTTCGGAATGTCGGGGTAACGAGGCATGCTTGGTGCGAATCAGTGGAAGGATAAAAGTTTACGTGATGGCTTCTTGGAGAAGCAAAATCGTTGTGCATTGCGTCAGCGGTTTTTTCGCAGGCGGTCGAACATTAGTAGTCCAGTAATAGTTTTAGCGTCCTTAATTTTACCGCTAAAGACCCAATCGATCGCTTGTTTCCAAGTGACGACTAAATTGTCAATCTCCTCTCCCTCTTCGCGAGCAGGTGCTCCGGCGGTGAGTGATGTTGCCACATAAAGATGCATTTGTTCATCGAGAATTCCAGGGGAAAGCAAAAAACAATGTAAGAACTCTAAGTTTTCGCAGCGATACCCGGTTTCTTCGATCAATTCGCGTTCGGCAGTGATGATCGCTTCTTCGTTGGGCTCGCGTGTCCCAGCCGGTAACTCAATTAACACTTTGTCAACGGATACACGATAATTCTTGATTAAACAGACGTGATCTTCGTCGACTAAGGGAATGATGGTAACGGCGCCTGGGTGGCGTACAATCTGACGTGTTTTGCCATGGGGTGCGCCAACGATTGCGGGGACTTCAACAACGTCGAATCGAGCGGTCGATAATAGATGAGTTTCTTGTGGTGCCATTTTGGTGACTTTCAGTCGCGGTTTCTTGCGTTAACAGTTGATAGATGGAGGCCGCTGCTACTATGCTTATATTAACGCAACCACATCTGAACTGTGAATCGTAATCGAACTGGACAGCGGGAGTAAGCACTTGGCCAAGCAAGAAGTTGATCGAGAGGATATTTTGCGCGAAGCGACTGCTTTGGTGAATCGTGTGGAATTAGCGTTTTCAGGACGTTCTGAGGGCGATCATATTGTATTCGGTTTTCGCAGGTGTGGTTCACTGGCGGTATATTTTGGCGCAGAACCGGTCTATCAGTTTAATGCGAATCATGCCCTGCGGCGTGCTTACGATCAAGGATGTTTACTCAAGGCAGTGGATTACCTATTGGTAAGTATGCGGCGTGAACGCCAAGACGGTACGTTGCAATTGCTCAGTACTTCGTGGGACGCGGAAAAGACCCGAGAATTTGTCGGACAAGTACGTCAAGATATGTCCCAATTAGCGGAAGCGATCGCAGCGGGAGAGGTCCAAGTGCGTGGATTTGTGGCCGCCGAACAGCAGACGACGGCCGAGATCTTGATAACGCAGTTTTGCAATTGGTGTAACGACCATTTGCCGGATCTGCAGGTGGCGCGATTGCCAAGCGTGTCTGGTTAGAAGTTGCACCATGCGATTTTCTGGGTTCTATGTCACTTTGACGGTGCCTTGGTCGGTTTGGATTTCTAGAGATGCATCGGCGAGTTGGCGTCGCACTAGCGCTAAAGCGTATCGGTGACTGTCGCCGTTGTCGGTTTGGACGGAACCGATTTTCGCGACGATTTTGTCATTCGCCGTCAGGCTAGTATGAGGCGCAAGGGGCACTTCCTTGGGAACTTCAATTAAGACTAACACCCAATTTACATGCCCCATGGCGTCGATTCGGGCGATTGGTTCTTGGCCGAGATAGCACCCTTTGTTGAAGTTGATCGCTTGGGCGGTTCGCTGAATTTCGTGAGGGAAATTTTCGATGCAAACGTCAAGTCCATATACAGGGATTCGGTTTTCAATTCGCAGTGCATGTGCTTGGTCGATTGAAAACGATTCACGGCCAAGAATTTCCGACGGTTGATCATCGTCACTAAACAACCAAACCACATTCGACTCAAACCAATGACAGTTAAGGATGATATTACCGTTGTCGTGTTGGCCGATTTTTATCGGTGCGTCGTCCGCCGAGGTAAATAGAAACGCATTGCTTGCACTGAGGTCAACAAAACTCACATCCTCGGTGATAACGTATTTGGACAAATGTTCGATGATCGTCGCGCTTTGGTCCGGCGCGGTGGCAAGTACCAAGGAATCCTCGAGTGCCGTTACGGTTGCATATCCGATGCACCGGCCTTGGACGGTTGTGATAAATAGCTCGCACGAATCAAATTCGGCGAGTTGTTTAATGTCGTTTGTGCAGAAGTTATGTAAAAAAGGGGCGCGATCCGCTCCACAAATCTGAATGACGGTTTGCGGCGGCATCTGGCAATAGCCGTGGTCTGGCAAGGCTTGAGATGGCATGAGACGATTCCTTGTTCTATGGGCAAACTGTGTTGCCAATGTTGTGATTAGCGAAATGTGATACGGTGAGCATCGATGATACAGTTGACACTGGGGCTAGCATCGACAAGTTTTTGGATTTGTGCGACGTCTTCAATCGGGGCGATCCCTAGACTTTCAACTTCGGCAGGATCATGATTGCTAAGGAAACAGATGTGAAAAAGATCGCGTAACTGGAACAGAGTGCGGGCGATTTGCAGATGCGGGCTCGATTGTTGCTCTAAATGATATTCAATGTCTTCTATTGAGTCGGGTGCACGCAAAGCGTTTAGGATCGGTGGCATTTCTTCAGCCATTTCTGTGCAGAGGACGATCGTACCGGATTCGAGCGTCACATCGGCTAGCGTGTTAAGAGCTCGGGCAATCGTTTCCCATGAATTGCAGCTGGTGTGGCCACTGATCGTACCAACTGTCAGTTGAGCGGCATCCCATTCGGGATATCGTTGTTCACTTGAATCAAGTTGAGACGCCAAAGTTTTGATTTCACCGGCCGCGAAGCTGGCTATCTCATCGCCGATCCCAGGCGTTATTTTGATGATAAATTGAACCCCTAGCATCTCTGCGGTGGTGATTGCATCTTGTACCGGAGGCGTTTCATTTTCAGTGATATCTTTGCTGGTTTGAGACTGTGCTGCTTGGTCGGCAAATGTCGGGTACAAGCAATGATAAAATCCGATGTGGTCTGATAGCGTGTTGGGGAGTTGAACCGAAAGGGGAATGACAATGTCCGCATCGACTAGCGTCTTGTTAAATCGAATTGGCTCGCCATTTTCCGCCGTTGCAAGAAATGCTTGTTTTTCGGATTCCTCGGGTAGATGCACTTCAAACTTCAAATCGCTGTCAAAGATACCCGCAAGTTGGTCAGGCAGTGTGAGGCTTTTAAACTGGTTTGTGTTGCCACCGTAAACAATCGTAATGTCGGCCGCCGCTAGGAGTGTATTAGTACGAAGGTAGGATAGTAGTGCATGCAGTAATTCACCGCATTTTGGCAGGTCTGGCTCGACGGCAATGGCCAATGTGTCACCTGCAAAAATAGTGTCACACAGTGCTGGGAATTCCGTTGGATTGTTGAGACGATTAGTTACGACTTCAACCAACGGGGTCGTGGTTGTTGTATCCTCAATTGCGAGTTGGGGTGGTAAGTTGACGGCTTGTGCAGTTTGGATAATAAATCCACACTCGCTCTGCGTGCCATACGGTAGTGTTACGTCCATCGTGAGCTCCGGCTTATGTCATCAAATACGTTTAAAAAAATCGATAGTACAGTCGAGTTGTCTGGAATTCATCTGCCAGACCAGTAAGTTTTGCGTTCGCTCAATACACCTTAATCATTTTATCCTACCGCTGTAAATGATTTTATCGTCTGCTCAGAAAACCGTAAACAACACCCGCGATAGTAAAAAGTGTGTGGTACGCGCGATATGGTAGCGTATAATATAAAGAGTATAAATTATGCAGTGAATTGTAAATTGTGTCGTTGGTACAAGTGTAGTCTAGGAGCTTCAATGCGAAAATGTATTAATATCATACTGGTTCTTCAGTGTGTGTTGTTGCTGAGTGTTACCTGTCAAGCTCAAGATATAACGGTTAAGCAGCGGCAGCTCAATAGGCTGTTGGATGCCGGCGAATTTGCGCAAGCTCAGCGGCTAGCAGAAAACCAAACGATCGTAGGCGAGCGGAATCAATTCTTAGGCGCAGTTGCACGACGCCAAGCTCAAAATGGCAATCGGCACGGGGCATTGGGTTCTTTAGGATCGATGACCAGCGGTCACCAGTACAACAATAGTTTGGGGTCGTCAGCCTCCGGACAGACAGGGCAGGGTGGCGCAGCCCAAGCAGACTTTGACACATTGATCAATTTAATTAAGTCTACGATTGAGCCACTGTCTTGGGATGATGCGGGCGGGTCGGGGACGATTCAACCTTTCCCAGGTGGGATCTATATCGACCGCGATGGTTTGGTGGTGCGATTTGATGTAAATAACTCAGCCGAGTTACAAGTTATTCGCCGTGGTCAGTTCGACGGAATGTTCAGCGAACATGGGCAGGACATCCGCGAAGAGTCTTCATTACGCAAAGTATCTTTAGTGCGATTACAGCGTGAATTGGAATTGCTGCGAGCGCAAGGTCGCGACCCAGATGCTGCGATGAGAAACTTGGCGGGGATCTATAAAATCCAATACGTTTTAGTTTATCCAGAATCGGGAGACATCGTTATCGCCGGTCCGGCAGGACAATGGACAGACGATGCAGATGGACGTATTGTCCACCAACGTACTCGCCGTCCGACTGCAAAGCTGGATCACTTGGTCGAGTTGCTGCGGAATGCGTTCTCCAATGATCCGACATTAGGATGTTCGATTACGCCGCGAGCGAACAATCTACTTAAAACTCAACAATATCTTAAGAATGCCGCTGGGAAACCAATTGTAGCGGGGCGAACGGAGCAATGGCTAAGTGGCCTGCGAGATAGCATGGGACGTCAGGATGTTGAAGTGTTTGGCGTCGACACGCAAACTCATCTCGCCAAGACTATGGTTGAAGCCGACTATCATATGAAGCTTATTGGAATGGGACTAGTACCAGGTGTTCCCGGTATGAATAGTTACATGGATAATCTCAAGCAAGCTGCTGAGAAAACCGGCACTCCGCAGGCCTTAAGTATGTTGCGATGGTGGTTTACTACAAACTACAAGGCATTGCATGCAACAAAGGATGGCCAAGCGTTTGAGATTATTGGATCCGGAGTTAAAGTGCTGAGTGAAAATGAATTGATAGGGAAGCTTGGCAATCGCGTTGGCACCGGAAAATCTGATCCACTGACACAACAGTTTGCATCCGAGTTCACTAAGAACTTTGAACAACTCTCACAACAATATCCCGTGTATGGTGAACTTCGTAACGTGTTTGACTTAGCACTGATTACGATGTTGATAAAATCTGAAGACTTGCATACTCGCGTTCAGTGGGATCTGGATTACTTCTTAGATGAAAATGGGTATCGGGTTGTGCAAGCCGTATCGCCGACAGCAGTCGAATCAGTTATCAGCCATCGTCTTGTCGGTGGAAAGACAGTTTTAGCCGGTGTGAGTGGTGGAGTTCTTCTAGACCCCCGAGTGGTGGTAGCGGAAGATAATATTATCCACGATTCTTACGGCATCTTAGAAGCTGAACACAAAGGTAACGCAAACTTGTCGCTACCTAAAGCAGTTTGGTGGTGGGATTGAATCCCAGTGTTTTGTTGAATTCCGGTTTTTTAGTGGCTAGCATAGTGGATGTAACGCCATTTGTTTTAATTTATTGAGGAGTATCGTGATGAAAACGCGTTCAGTGATCGTGGTTGCAAACAGTATCTTTGTTGGCATGTTTGCCTTGGCAATAGTGGGATATTCCGTGGCGGATGAAAATCCCTTCTCACCTCCACGTCCAGCGCGAGTATCGACTTCTCAGCAGCCGGATGAACGAGAAGCAGGAGCCGAACGGACTGATCAGCGCGAGGTTAGTTCACGCGAACAATTGATTCGCGAAATCTACCAGTTGCGAAAGAAATACATCGAACTAAAAGAAGCCGGAAAACCCGATGCGGCGTCTGCAGTTGAACAACAGTTCAAAAGAAAAATGGCTGTGCTTAACAGCGATCGTGAAGAAGGTGACCGCGAACGTGAAGGTGACCGCGAACGTGAAGGTGACCGTGAACGTGAAGGTGACCGTGAACGTGAAGGTGACCGCGAACGAGAAGGTGACCGCGAACGAG